>JAURPG010000071.1 GCA_030835405.1 Gammaproteobacteria bacterium
CTCTCCCTCCGCCGGTTAGTTAAATAGGAAAGTTAAAAGATATTCAGATTTCCTGTGGCTTTCCATTTTAAACTTTTAACTATTTAGTTAAGACCTCCGGCGCCGCTAAGAAATGGTGGCAATTGAGGTTCGCCATTCCAGCGCCAAATCTCAGTAGGAGTACTTTTATCAATTTCCCACTGGGCAGATTCCGTGTTAAACCGCAGGGTATTGCCACGAAGTTGTGGCTGTTCATAGACAACATCTCCTGAAATCATGGTCATGATAGAGGTCAGCTTATCCAGCTCTTCGTTGGGCCCTTCCATATAATCGCCATTTAGTATGACAATATCTGCGAATTTGCCAGCTTCAATTGAACCTAGTTCATTTTCTTTCCAGAGGGGGTAGGCACCATAACGCGTCATCATTAATAACAATGTCATTCTGTCGGGAACAACTTCTTCAGGAACGCCCCAGGGTTCTCCATCGGGCGTATAACCGGTTAACCATACCACACCATCTTCAAAGGGAGATGATCTGACTTCACGCTGACTGCCAAATTCACTTATCACAGTATTGACACCGGCCTTAAGCATACTAGCCAGCGGGGTGGTCCATGCCAGATATTCTTCACCATAATCATTTTTAATCACATTAGTTGGTGTTGAAGTGATATCGCAGGAAAAGGTATGGCCAAGACGTGCTGCAAGCGCAATCTGTTCAGGCCTAACAAGGTGACAATGATCGCTGGCGATACGCAATGATCTTAATCGCTCATCTGACATGACATTTCGAAAATATTGAAACTGCATCTCTAGCGCATTATCACCAGCAGTATGCCAACCGGGGACTCCCGTAATCCTGCCCTCAGCGGCCAGGTCAGCTAATGTGGTGAAGTGCTCAACCCGCCTGATTTTAATTTTGGATGTATTGATATCATTGATAGTCGGGATATCTACACTATCAGGAGGTGGGGGGCAAAGTTCGCGTTGTTTAACATCATCACTGGAAGGCATGCTGGTACACCATGCAACACCGCCAGCATCCTGTCCGCCGGTACTGCTACCAATACTCCATAGAAATTCTGAACCATGCCCTGTCCAGTCACCAATTCGACGATAGGTTTCTTTAATTCTTGGATTAAAAGGCTGCATCCAACGATGTCCATAAGCCATACGTATCGGCATCATGTCGTTACGATCCAGGTGGTTTGATGCACTAAAACCCATTTCGCATTGGATATGACTTTTATGTGTTGTGACACCAATTTGGGCATTGGCCTGCATTACTTCAAAATATCCCTGAATATATTTATCCAGGGTGTCAAAAGTATTATTAATAATATCTATCTTGATACAACGTCCGAAATCCGTGTAGTCCCCGGACCAGCCCAGGTCCCTGTCAACTTTCCAGTATGCATCCGCCAACTGATTACCGTAAAAACCTTCAACACTCTCTATGGCCAGGGTATTGAGGACTGAACCGCCCCGGGTACTGACAAAAACTGGATGATTAGGTGCAACCGCATCAAGGCTTGCTCGTGTGATAGTTTTTCCAAGGGTTTCAACTGCAACTGCTGGTGGACGTATATCCACCATAATCCATTGGCCCTGAGGAATCTGACTGGCCCTTGCAGCAACTGCGCGCTCCATATTACGTGTCATTACATCTACTGAATCTGCCCGGACAGAAATTTCCAGCATTTCGGGAATACGCTTCACAACCCAGTCAAATCCCAGGGCAGTCTCAAATATGTGGTTATGGGTATCAATAAGTCCCGGAATCACAGTATTTCCCCGGGCATCTATAACTTCAGTCCAGTTTGCTACCCGTTGCTGTATCTCCTGATTTGAACCTACATCAATAATTCTGGAATTTCTTATCGCAACAGCCTCTGCAATGGTTACTTGTTCAGGGTCATCATTATCAGCAGTGATTACCTTGCCATTTATAATAACTATATCGGCATAGGGTGAGGGTGCTGATATTGCGACGTTATGAAAACATGCTAAAAATAATGGTGAGAAAAAAAATAAAAACAGCCTGTTTTGAAAGTATGTTCTTCGCATCCCCATCTCCTCACGTTCAATAAATAAAACATGCACAATTAACAACAAATATTACTGACTATATTTGCTTTAGATTAGCAAGTATTGAGGTAGTTTGTTTTAGTCGTTCAATGACGGTGTCAACAAAGACCTTCAGAAACCTTAACTGAGTGGTTTCATCTGCGCGGTCTAATGTTGATTTGTTTACCCTGATCAGGGAAACATCAGTTTTCGCTGTGACCGTTGCTGTTCGTTCTGTGCTGGAAAGAAATCCCATTTCGCCAAAACAATCACCTTCTTTCAGAGTTTCTAATGGTTGACCATTTTTTTCAATGGCAACTTGCCCGGCAAGAATAATATAAAATGAATTATCACTTTCCCCCTCATGGATGATTGTTTTTCCAGGGGGATAACTGTCCCAATTACTCGCCCTCACCAGACTCCATATCTCTGCATCATTAAATCCTTTGAAAAAACCCAATTCCTGAAGGGATTCAAATTTTTCTTTCAAACTGTCTTCTGTATCTATTTTTTCAAGATCATCAAATATCAAAGCCAGATCCGCTGCCACATCTAAACCTGACGAATATCGTTTTGAACTCTTTTTTTTCATCATTCTTGTGAGAACATATTCAAGACCTTCAGGGATGTCAGTTCGATATTCATTCAGAGAAGGAATGTTTTCATTCGAAATATTATTAGCAATAGCAGCAAGACTATCGGCTTTGAATGGATGGTTGCCAGTCAATAATTCATACATGACTGTTCCAAGAGAAAATATGTCTGAATTAGTGGAGATGTCTCGCTCGTTTATTTGTTCAGGTGACATGTATAATGGGGAGCCGAGAAAACCATCAAATTGGGTCGATGTTTGATCTGTGCGATTTATCCTGGCGATGCTGAAATCAGAAACTTTAATATCACGATCTTCAGTGAACAATAAATTACTGGGTTTAATATCACGATGAATTATACCTTGTCGGTGCGCGTAGTCTAAAGCCTTGGCACATTTGAATATTATACCGACAACTTCTCTGACAGAAAGCAGTGTGTCGGGTTTGCAGAATAAATCCAGAGTTCGCGCCCCAGGTACAAATTCCATGACCAGGTAACAAATATCTCCATCCACACCGGCATCAAAAAGACTCAGGATACTTGGATGTGATAATACGCCAGCAGCATGCGCTTCATTAAAAAATAATTTTCTGAATCGCTTGCCGTCTTCATTTTCGTTTATGAATTGTGGATGTGCGACTTTAATTGCCACATGGCGATTCGAAAAAGCGTCATGGGCCTGATACACTGTCCCCATACTTCCTTTACCCACTTCATCAATGATTTCGTATTTCCCTATAACCTCAGGTTTGCTCATGATAGTATGAAACGTACTATCGTAGTGGGTCTCTGTCTTGCTATCATCCATACTTATACCGTATTTATTCCGGGTAATTTAAACAACAAATCCCAGTTTTTATTATAATGATTCATTTATCTATTAATCACTTTGATAAGTCAAGCCTGTTTCCTGATAAATTAAAATATTTAATATAATTATCATAAAGTTATGAGTTCTGAAATAGCTGGGGCATTCGACATAAATTGTACGAAATGTCCAAGAATCGCAAATAATCTTAACCGGATTAAACAAATACACCCTGAGTATTATTGCCGCCCTGTACCTTCCTTTGGAAGTCGCAGCGCATCCCTGTTGATTGTTGGCCTGGGGCCGGGCATGCACGGTGCTAATGCCACTGGCCGTCCATTTACGGGAGACCATGCAGGAATTCTATTATATAAAACCTTACATGAGTTTGGTTTCGGCAATAAACCGACATCTGTCTCAGTTGATGATAAATTAATCTTGAAAAACTGCCGGATAACCAATGCAGTAAAATGCCTGCCACCTGATAACAAACCAACCACAAATGAAATTATTAATTGCAATCAGTATCTGCAAAAGGAATTAGAAGCTGGAAATAAACCAGATGTTATTCTTGCACTTGGGAAAATTGCACATGATTCAGTTTTGAGGGCTTATTCGTTAAGGCTAACCCAGTTTAAGTTCTCCCATAATGCCGAACATAAAATTACCGATGACATAATACTGCTCGATTCATATCACTGCAGCCGTTATAACACGCAGACAAAACGGTTAACAGAATCAATGTTTAAAGATGTGATTAAACATGCAAAAGAATTAATAGATGGATAAATCGGAATTAAAAGAATTCGTCAGGACATTGCCAAGCAATCCTGGTGTTTACCAGATGAAAGATTCTGCTGGCAAAGTAATTTATGTCGGCAAAGCATCAAATCTGAAAAGCCGCGTCATGAATTATTTTTCTGCAAAACAGGAATCATCCAAAACGCTGGCCATGGTGGGGAAGATTTCAAGTATTAATTATATTGTTACGAATTCTGAAGCTGAAGCATTATTACTGGAAAGCAATTTAATCAAAGAATTAAAACCTAGATACAACATTACCTTCAGGGACGACAAAAGCTATCCATATTTATACCTCACATCCAACAGCATTTATCCAAGATTAAGTTTTTATCGTGGCAATCGCAAAGCGCCTGGGAGATATTTTGGTCCATACCCGAGTGCTGGCACATCGAGGAAAACACTAAAAATTGTGCAGAAGCTTTTCAGGTTAAGACAGTGTGATGATGTGTTTTTCAAAAACCGAAACAGGCCATGCTTGCAATACCAGATTAACCGTTGCAGTGGACCTTGTGTAGAACTTATCACTGAAAATGATTATGCAAAGGACATCCGGCTTGCTGAATTATTTCTGGAAGGAAAAAATGAAATTGTATTGAAAAACTTAACAACACAGATGTCAATTGCTGCGGAAAAGCTGGAATATGAGAAAGCTGCAGAAATCAGGGATCAAATATCCATGTTAAGGAACTTTAATGAATCTCAGCATATTATTTCACATAAAGGAGAGGCCGATTATATAGTTTGCGACATCAAGTCCGATCAAGTGTGCATACAAGTCTTTATTATCCGAGGTGGACGTAACCTGGGAAACAAGACATTTTTCCCGGCACTGAAACTTCAGCAACAACCCGAAGAAATTATTTCAGCATTTATAAAACAGTATTATTTACGCGATAAAAAATATTTTGAAATTCCCGAACAGATATACACCAGTCATTTGCCTGATGATTTTGAAACCTTAAATAGAGCCCTGCTGATGCGTAACAATGGAAAAAAAATACAGTTTAGTTCCCGGCCAAGAGGTGAAAGGGCAAAGATTCTCGATTTAGCAAAACAGAACGTTACTCTAACCTTAAATCAAAAACTGGCAAAAAAAATAAAATACCAAAATCAGCTTGAAGAGTTAAGCAATTTGCTTGAATGTGATGAGATAGTGCAGCGTATAGAATGTTTTGATATCAGCCATCATTCTGGCAAAAATACAATGGGATCCAGTGTGGTATTCAATGCCAATGGAGCAATAAAATCAGAATATAGAAAATATACGGTTAAAGATGTAAAACCAGGTGATGATTACGAAGCCATGGAGCAGGTACTTAGAAGACATTTTTTGAAGATTCAAAAGCAAGACCGACCATTACCTGATATTGTCCTGATTGATGGGGGGAAAGGGCAGTTATCAAAAATTATTGCATTAATAGACGAGATGCAGCTTAGTGAAAATATCATGTTGCTGGGTATTGCCAAAGGTCCTGGGCGAAAGGCCGGCCTGGAAAAACTTTATGTCCCAAACAACCAATCTCCTCTAAAATTGCAGAAAAACTCATCACTACTAACCTTACTCCAGGAGATCAGAGACGAGGCCCATCGATTTGCCATCTCAGGACATCGAACGAAATCGAACCGGGAATTTACAAGGTCACCATTAGATTGCATAGAAGGCATAGGGAATAAACGCAAACAAAGCTTAATTGTACATTTTGGTGGTCTACAGGGGGTTAAATCGGCAAGTGTAGACGATATTGTAAAAGTGCCTGGCATCAGTAAGGATTTGGCTCGAAAAATTTATAGCAGGCTGCATTAAAAATGAATATACCTAATACACTAACTTTTTTACGGATTCTCTTAATACCTATCTTTGTATTAGGATTCTATCTTCCTGTTTCCTGGTCAAACATTCTGGCATGCATAATTTTCAGCCTGGCGGCCGTCACTGATCTTTTAGATGGTTACCTTGCCAGGCGTCTCGGGCAAATTTCCAAACTAGGGGAGTTTATGGACCCTGTTGCAGACAAGTTAATGGTTGCTGTTGTGCTGGTATTACTGGTAGCAAAAGATCCTGGTTTATTAATGGTGATCCCCGCAGCGGTGATCATAGGTCGTGAAATTACCGTCTCTGCACTGAGGGAATGGATGGCAGAATTAGGTGCCAGAAGCAAGGTTGCGGTGTCTGTTTACGGAAAAATTAAAACGATTACGCAAATGGTTGCATTAATTTTGCTGATATACAAACAGGACTTATTTGGATTGCCGATATACCAAATTGGTATAGTTTGCCTGTATATTGCTACATTACTAACGCTATTATCAATGTTTCAGTATATAACCAGTGCCTGGCCGAGATTAATAGAATCAAAGACAAAACAGTAGCTTAGAAAATCAAATTATTGACAGTTATCTATGCATGGATACAATGTGCAGGCTGAAAGAAAGCTACTGGCTATAAGCTACTAGTCGCAAGAATATGTAAAATATAATTATCCAGACAAATACCCGTGGATACTTGTTGCTAGTCGCTTGTAGCTTGTCGCAGATATATGCGGGAATAGCTCAGTTGGTAGAGCACAACCTTGCCAAGGTTGGGGTCGCGAGTTCGAGTCTCGTTTCCCGCTCCAGACAATTAAACCCCGGCATTTACCGGGGTTTTTATTATCTTGTTCTAGAGAAGATGTATTATCTGTGGTTTATTCTTGTGACTTATTACTTATAACCTATGATTAGATTTTTGAGGCTGCGTGGCAGAGTGGTTATTCAGCGGCCTGCAAAGCCGTGGACGCCGGTTCGATTCCGACCCCAGCCTCCATTTATTTATATGGATATCATTTATCATGGCCCGGGTGGTGGAATTGGTAGACACAAGGGACTTAAAATCCCTCGGTAGCGATACCGTGCCGGTTCGATTCCGGCTCCGGGCACCATTAAAAAACAAATAGTTAC
>JAURPG010000072.1 GCA_030835405.1 Gammaproteobacteria bacterium
AACAATATCTGGCTGCCAACTTGGGTGCACTGCCACCACCTGACCCTAATGGTCGATTACCCCGCCATCTTATGCAAGGTGAAGCGCGTAATTACCGGGTGGTTGCCTATCAACTGGATGCCACGCATGTAGAGACCCACGATGTGGCAGTTGATCCCCAGGGCGTCGGCTGGGCCAATCAGCGTACCGGTGGGATGATCAGTCGATTTGATCCTGATACCTATGAATATACAGAAATAGGGCCACCACTGTTATTTGATGCCAAACGTGCCCGTCCGGGTAATCTGCAGATCAGTGAAGACGGCATCATGTGGTTGGCCGACCCTTTTTCCAAACGCTGGCTAAGTTACGATATAGCCAACGAAAAATGGACTGACTGGATGTTCCCCATGGAGGAAAGCCGTGGGCCAGTACCGGGTGTGAACGCGACGGTGCATTTCAATGGTGAGGTCGTCAATTCCATCCGGGGCCAGGTGCAGGGTAACAGCCTGGTGATTAATCCTCATGACAACATGATCTATATGTCTGGTCCAGGCTCCATCCGCAGATTGGATCCCGCTACCGGGGAGTGGTCAACCTGGGATTCTCCTACCTGGCTTGCAACGAAACGAAACCCTGGTGGCTACGGCATCACCGTTGATGGTGGTAATCATATCTGGGAGGCAGAGAACCTGGTGGACAAACTGGCCCGTTATACCCCGGCCACCGGTGAGGTCCAGGTATTTGATCTTGAGCCAGGCGCCTATCCAAGACGTATGGATTTTGACAATAATGGTAATGTCTTTGTGGGTCTATGGGGTACCAGCAAGGTCCTGAAGATCGACCATGAGACCACCGAGATGACACCAATCCTGCCACCCATCAAGGAGAACGGAGCCTATTCAATTGATTTTGATAAGTCTACCAACCTGATGTGGGTGACATTGCAAACAGCTGACTATATTGCGCGTTACAACCAGGAAACTGAAGAATGGTTGATGTTACCCATGCCCCAGGCAGAGTATGACGTTCGTCGAATTGAGATAGATCAGAACCGACCAAACCGGGTCTGGTGGGTGACCAACGCCTTTGATGCCAGAATTGGTTATCTGGAACTTTTGAATTAGTGATAAGTGAAAAACAATAATAATGAAAAATTAAATTAGCAAGCCGGAGTGATTAAGATACTCCGGCTTTTTTTATGGAGGAAAGCAAATGATATATAAGAAAATTCATACAATACTCCCTGTAATTTTAACTGGACTCCTTTTGGCAGGGTGTTCACAGGAACAGGCAAGCGAAACTCAAACGAGTACTACCCCTGCAGTATCGCAGTCAGAGTTACCCATTCTGGATACCGGACCGGTAGAGTCAATGATGCCTGCCGCAGCATTAACCGGTGTAGTTTCATCTTCGGCTGAAGGATTGATGGAGGGTGTCCTGGTAACCGTTCGCCGCGATGGGGCAACATTTACCGTAACTGTTGTCAGTGATGACCAGGGACTATACAGTTTTCCGGTTGACCGTCTTGAACCCGGTGGTTACACGGTAAATACTCGGGCCGTTGGGTATGACCTGGTGGATCCCGGAAAGGTGATAGTAACGGGAACTGAGACAGTACAACTGGACCTGGAACTTACTGAAACCAGTGACCTGGCATCACAGCTTTCCAATGGTGAATGGCTTTTGAGTATGAATGGAAGCGTTGAAGAGAAACAGCAATTTTTAAATTGTGTCTCCTGCCATACTTTGCAGTTACCCATGCGATCTCGGCATAACTCTGAAATGTTTGCCCGTACCATTAATCGAATGAGCACCTGGTCACAGGGGTCAACACCCATGCGGCCACAATTACGGCCAGACAGTGTGGGTCGTAACGTGATGCAAGAAGACCCGCCAGCCCGGGCAAAACGCTTTGCTGAATTTGCCAGTACCGTGAATCTCAGTCAGGGGGATAACTGGAACTTTGAACTTAAGACCCTACCCAGGCCATCCGGGAAAGGCACCCGGGTGATCATGACCGAATATGATCTTCCAAGACCTGAGGCCTTGCCTCATGATGCCATTGTCGATGAGGATGGCATGGTCTGGTATGGGGATTTCGGTTCCCAGTTCCTGGGAAGACTGGACCCTGCCGATGGCAGCGCGGTGGAATATGAAATTCCCATGACCCAACCTGAATCTCCCGGCGGCTCACTGGATATTAATTTTGACCCGGACGGTAATATCTTTCTTGGCATGATGTACCAGGGTGTCATCATGAAGTTTGATAGAAACAATGAGACATTTGAACACTGGAAGAGTCCCTTGTTTGATGCAGGGGATGATTCACGCACTGCCATGGTCACCCCAAGGATGGTCAATGTGGATGGCAAGGTCTGGACGGGTGGCGTAGAAGAATACCAGGTGGATCTCAACACCGGCGAATGGATAGCCATCGATTACACCAAAGGTGTTCCGGAAAATTATCGCGAGGCCGCCAGTCGTATCGGTTCCTATGGCGTTGCCGTGGATTCCATGAATAACTTTTATGGTCTGCAGCTGGGAGGTGACCATGTTACGAGGGTGGATGCCAAAACCCTGGATGTGAAACCATTTCGCACCCCCACACCCAATTCCGGTCCACGACGCGGCCGGATAGATGATCAGGACCGGCTCTGGTTTGCCGAATATCGAGGTAATCGCATTGGTATGTTTAATACTAAAACCGAACAGTTTACAGAATGGGAGGTGCCAGTACCGTGGACCAATCCCTATGATGCAGTGCTCGATGATTCAGGCCATGCCTGGACAGGTGGTATGACCAACGACTATGTAGGTAGATTGAATACGGACACGAGTGAGATGACCATGTACTTGCTGCCGGGGACTACCAACATCCGCAGGGTGGACGTGGACAATACCACCAGTCCTCCCTCATTCTGGGTGGGTGATAACCTGGAAGGTACTTTGATCCGGGTGGAGCCACTTGATTAGTGAGAAGTGAAAAGTAAAAGTGAGACGTTAAACGTATAACGGGTAAAGGGGAGGAGTTATTATTCCTTCCCTTTTTTAATTGCCGATAAATTGATTGGTGCCATTTTCTATTTCATGTGCCCATCGGGTCCAATGGCTCCCGGGATCTGCAGCATAGTAGTTGTATCTTCCAGGGGCCGTGATGCCGGGAAGTTCGGGTATCCAGTCACGTCTTAACAGCTGGTTGGGATCACCGTAACGAGAGGCCAGGGCGCGGACTTCCGGATCGTTGTAGGTCTGGATAATGCCATGCTCAATGAGTGTTATCCAGTTCCCCGTATCCCGCAGGCGGACCTGGTAGGTTGGCAGCAAGGTGTGATGATGCATGGCGTGACCGGTGGGCATCTGATTCATCTCCCTGAAATTTTCCGTATCTCTAAAGCCAGAGACAGAGGTCCCAAACGACCAGTGAATGACACCGCCGGCATTTCGTTCAGACAGGTTCTGGCCAATGAGGATCTCACGGGGATGTTTGAAATATTTCGGGTTGGTCCCGGTACCTGCCTCGTATAACCACCAGAAACCGGGCCTGGGATTGTCGGGCCAGATAAGTTCATTGATGTTTGGATAGGCCAGGGCCAGGCGCATACCATCGCCATATAGTCCACCGCCTTCAATGCGGTCAATATAACCATCTTTCAGATGCACCTCGATACGTGCATGATTTGATGCGTGGCTGTTGGTAGAGGCAATCACGCCGTTGGTACGGCTTTGTATTGCTTCCAACCAGGTATCACCTGTTGAAGGGTAGTTGATCCTGGAATAAGGGTAACGTCCCCCGGATTGGCTGGGGATCATATATAAATGTCCCTGTTGATAGGCACCGTCCGCCCAGATTTGTGCCTCCCGTGGTGTAATATCACTGTACATCACGGTGCCTTCCGGGTCGCTGACTTCGTAACGGTCAATAAACCGTAATGGATCGATGAGTTTACCTTCCAGCATTCGCCACACGTCTGCGGGGACATTGGGTGATTGTCCCATAAGATCATAGTGATTGAGATAGGTATAGTTACCCATGTAGATGTTGCCATGGTGCTTAAGGGCATTTTTGGCAAGGGTGCGTGAGGCCTGTTTATAATAAACCCGGTTGACTTCAGGATGCTCATCAAGATATTTAATGATGGCGGCGAAGGCCATGGCATCAAAGTTCCGGTTCAATTCTTCCAGGGAGGGGGCAGGGAATTGTAGCTCAGGCCAGGTGGCATCATAGTACACCGGGTCTTCCTGCCTCACCCATTGTTTAAAGATATTAAAGTCCGGCCAGTTGCCCAACATCTCGAACCACTCACCGGATTCCTGCTGACCATCGCCGGCCTTGAATATCTGTTTGGCGAGCTTCATCGCATCCAGGGTTTCAACGGGGATATTCAGGAGATCATTTTCAAATATGATTCTGGCTTCCACCCGCCTTTGCGCGAAGGCGCGAATAATAGCCTCCTGAATTAGTTTGTCCGAATCATAAGGAACGACTATTAAAACAATGTCATTGGGTTCGGCCAGGCCCAACGGTGATCTGCCGCCTTTCTGGATAACAGCGGCCTGGGCCTGGGGCATGAGTTCTTCAACGGTATTGGGTTGTTTTAAGTAGTCCGGGAAGGTTGCCTGAGTTATATCATTTTGAGGTCCGGGACCCACCAGGCCGATTTGTTTGCGAAGCGCATCTATTTGCATCGGGTCCCAGGGGGCATAGACATGGTTTCTGGCAACGGCTTCTTCACTGAAGTTGTGTTGTGATAATGCCGGGTAAATTACCGTTAAAGGGATGAAAGAAACAACCAGCCAGATAAGTCTTTTCATGACTTTTACTCCGCAATAACAAGGGACTGATGTTTATTCTAGTGACTGGGGGAGTATCTGTCGATGTGAATTACTTCAACGTACCGATTGCGCGTTTTTGCACAATGAAAAAATTGCCGCTCACGATAAGTATTACCCCCAGTATTTTATACAGACTCCAGTGCAGGTCTTCATAAACCGTGGACACCAGCAGGGCAACCAGGGGGAAGACTACACTCACATAGGCTGCCCTGGGTGCACCAATTCGTTGCAGCAGGGTCAGGTAAGTCCAGAATGCAATCACGGTCCCCGCCAGGGAAAGATATAGCAATGAAAAGATGTATTCGGGTTTAAATGAAAATTGCCATGGTTCACCAGAGATCACAACAGCAATAAACAGTAATAGACTGCCATAAGTCATCCCCCATGTATTGCAGGAGAAGACATTAATGTCGCGTACCTTTAGTAAATGTGCGACAACATTACCTGATGAGGCCATGAAGGCAGACAGTAAGGTAAGCGATGCCCCCAATATCACCGAATCGCTGACGTTAAGGCCGAATATATCTTCAAAAAACAGTGCGGTGATACCGGACAGGCCCAGCATGCTACCGATGATGAGGCCTAATGTCGGTTTATCATTAAAAAATATCCAGTAGAACAGGATGTTCAGGGGGATGATTAAAGAGAAGATAATAGAAACCAGGCCACTGACCAGGTGCCTGGTCCCAAAATAAACCACGACGTAATTTAGTGAAAATAACAGCAGGCCTAGAAAGAAAAACAATATGTGGGTCTTCAACGGGTAGCGAACATTTACCTTACGAAATATGACAATGGCCCACATCACTACCATGGCAATGGAAAACCGATAGAATACCGACTGTATGGGATGGACATCACCCAGTTGCAGGGTAATGGCATAAAATGTCGTACCCCAGATGAGGACGGTGACGATAAATAGGATGGCGGTCATGTGCACAATTTAACAGCAGCGTCATCGTGGCGAAAGCCAGAATGAAAAAAACAGGACAGGATTAACAGGATTTAACAGGATAAATTAAAATCATTAGAATAATTTTTTTAATTCTGTTCTATAAATTTTCTTTTACGTCTCATATCTTATGAGGAATCTTGTTAATCCTGTAAATCCTGTCTATTGTTTTTTATAAACCCCACTTGCGGCCTCCACCGCCTTGCCACGGGGGGTTGATGATCCCAGATCACCTAAAATGGCTTCCAGTGCACTCAGGCAATAAAGCACATTGTCACGTTTGGCTGAGTAACCCATCAATCCAATCCGCCATAACTTACCGGCACTCTCGCCAAGCCCGGCACCTATCTCCAGGTTATAGGCATCCAGTAATTGTTTGCGGACCACGGCGTCTTCAACACCATCGGGAATACTCACTGCATTTAATTGCGGTAAACGCTCCGCTTCAGGGACCACCAGTTCAAGACCCAGTGCCTCAAACCCGGCCTTGAGGGCATTATGATGCAAACGGTGACGGGCCCAGGCATTTTCCAGGCCTTCATCATGCAACAACACCAACGCTTCATGCAGTCCATATAAAGGGTTGATGGGGGCGGTATGGTGATAGGCCCGTTTGCCGCCACCGTCCCAGTAACCCAGCATCAGACTCACATCCAGGAACCAGGATTGGCATTTGGTTTTTCGGTTCTTGATCTTCTCCATTGCCCGGTCATTGAAGGTGACCGGCGACAGACCCGGGATACAGGACAGGCATTTTTGAGTACCCGAGTAGACTGCATCCAGTTCCCATTCATCCACCTTCACAGGGACACCGCCAAGAGAGGTGACAGTATCGACGATAGTGATGCAGTCATTGTCGTGTGCCAGTTTCGTAATTGCCTGTGCATCAGAGATGGCACCGGTTGAGGTTTCAGCATGGACGAAGGCAAGTATCCTGACATCCGGGTTGGTCTTCAATGCCGCTTCAACTTTCTCCAGGTCAACCGCGCGTCCCCAGGGGTCGTCTACCATGATTGCCTCGCCACCACAGCGCTCAACGTTTTCCAGCATTCTGCTGCCAAATACACCATTTCGGCAAATAATGACTTTATCACCTGGTTCAACGAGATTGGTAAAACAGGTCTCCATGCCAGCGGAACCCGGTGCCGATATGGGCATGGTGACTTCATTATTGGTTTGAAAGGCATAACGTAACAGATCCTTAACTTCATCCATCATACTGATGAATTCCGGGTCCAGGTGACCGATGGTGGGTCTGGACAATGCTTCCAGTATTCTTGGATTGACGTCTGATGGACCAGGCCCCATCAGGGTCCGTTGTGGTGGGTGAAAAGATTCAATACGGCTGTTAGTCATTCATTTGTCCTTGTTATCTGGTGTTAGAGAAAAATTATTCTTTATAATTTTAATATCTATTGGTTGATTATCTCATGTTTTGACGCTGACCCCAATTTCTGTTGTCAGTTGCAATCGCCAATTCCGTCCATGATAATGCCTTTGGGGGGGAATTACAGTCCAGATATCAGACCTGAATATCTCCATCGCTTTTATTAATTTTGAAGTACTACCTTTAACGAAAAATAAAGGATTAATAAATTGAATATCATACTATTATCTCTGCTTTCCTTTCTTCCGATACTTGTGGTGGCAATTTTTCTGGTTGGGTTACGTTGGCCGGCCAGTCGCGCCATGCCGCTTGCCTATGTGACCGCTGCAGGCCTGGGACTGTTTGTCTGGCAGCTGTCTTTCAACCAGGTGGCAGCGGCTACAGTGAAAGGGGTGATTGTGGCATCGACCCTGTTGTATATTATTTTTGGTGCCATCCTGTTATTAAATACATTGCAGCATAGTGGGGCATTAAGGGTCATCCGTCGCGGTTTTACCGACATCTCCCCTGACCGAAGAATACAGGTCATCATCATTGCCTGGTTGTTTGGTGCCTTTATTGAAGGGTCATCCGGCTTTGGTACACCCGCTGCCGTCGCGGTGCCACTGTTGGTCGGCCTCGGGTTTCCCGCCATGGCTGCAGTGGTATCAGGTATGGTTATACAGAGTACCCCGGTGTCTTTCGGGGCCCTGGGCACACCTATACTGGTCGGTGTAAATACCGGCCTGTCTGGTGATGACAGTATTTATCAATTTGTCCAGCAGATGGGTTATGCCGGTGCCACACCGGATGCGGTGGGTCGTGAGTTTCTGGATATGATCGGCGCCAAGGTGGCGATCCTGCATGCCATAACCGGGACATTGATACCATTATTCGTAGTTTCCCTGATGACACGTTTTTTCGGTGCCGATCGCTCTTTTGTGGATGGACTCAAGGTCTGGCGTTTTGCGCTGTTTGCGGCTTTGTCCATGACCATTCCTTATGTCATTGTTGCCCATGTTTTCGGCGCAGAATTTCCTTCACTGTTCGGGGCACTGATCGGTATGGCCATCGTCGTCACAGCGGTCAAAAAGGGCTGGTTTGCCCCTGACAAGGTATGGGATTTCCCGCCAAAGGAAACCTGGGACCCTGAATGGTCTGGAATCGTGGAGATGAAAGACTATCCCGGTGATAAGGGCGCCATGTCCATGTTTGCCGCCTGGTTACCTTACTTGTTGATTGCAATTTTGTTGATCATCACCCGGGTGCCTGCACTGGGAGTGAATCAGCTATTACGGTCGGTTTCATTTGAATGGTCGAATATTTTTAACTCCACAGTGAGTACGGGTGGCATTCAGCCCCTTTATCTGCCCGGTACAATATTTATTATTGTCTCTCTGGCTACGTACTTTTTACATAGTATGAGTAAAAAGACATATATGGAGGGTTTCCGTGCCTCCGTGGATACCATGCTAAAGGCATCGCTGCCATTGTTATTTACCGTCCCTATGGTGCAGGTGTTTCTGAACTCACAGGACGGCCTGGCAGGGTTTGCCAAGATGCCAAACGCACTGGCAGAAGGTGTGGCTGTGATGGCCGGATCGGCCTGGCCCATCTTCGCCACATTTATAGGCGGCTTTGGCGCCTTTGTGGCTGGCAGCAATACGGTAAGTAATATGACCTTTTCATTATTCCAGTTTGGTGTTGGACAGCGAATCGGTGTGGATCCCACCTGGATAGTGGCATTGCAGGCGGTAGGCGGCGCGGCCGGAAATATCATCTGTGTTCATAATGTGGTGGCGGCATCTGCGGTGGTGGGGCTGCTGGGTAAGGAAGGCCTGGTAATCCGTAAGACCTTCGCTGCATTTGTTTATTATGCATTGTTGTCCGGCTCTATGGGGTATGCAATCGTCTGGTCTGGCACCAAGGGCTGGTTGAATCTCGGATCCGTATTAAGTGTTATTATTGTAGTTGGGCTGTTTGTATTTGCCCGTTCACAATTGAAAAAAGGAGTAGCTGGATAATGTTTTTGCGACTCAAAGATATCCGCAATATAGAAGACCTTAGATTAATGGCGAAGCAGCGTCTGCCGGGGCCTATCTTTCATTATATCGATGGGGCGGCGGACGATGAAATCACCTATAGACGCAACACCGCGGCCTATGAAGACGTAGACCTGGTGCCCAATGTTCTGGTGGACGTGGAAAATATCGATATCTCCACCACGGTCATGGGACAGAAGATCGACATGCCATTATTCATGTCACCCACAGCATTACAGCGCTTGTTTCACCATGATGGTGAGATGGCCGTGGGTCGGGCTGCTGAAAAATTCAATACCATATTTGGCGTATCTTCCCTGGGTTCGGTCAGCATTGAACGCATCGGTGCGGAAATAAATACCCCCAAGTTATTCCAGCTCTACTACCATAAGGATAAAGGCCTCACCCACAGTATGATCGACCGTTGCAAGGAGGCCAACTTTGATGGCATGGCGCTCACAGTGGATACCATTGTAGGTGGCAACCGGGAAAGGGATCTTTATACCGGGTTTACCACCCCTCCGAGATTGACCCTGAAAAGTTTAATGAGCTTTGCCACCCATCCCGCCTGGGCATTTAACTACTTTACCCATGAGCCCTTTGAACTGTCCCAATTAAAGGACTATATCAAGGAAGGTTCCAATATCTCCATCACCGTTGCCGACTATTTTAATAACATGCTGGATCAGACCATGGACTGGAAGGCGGCGGAGCAGATCAATGCCTACTGGGGTCGGCCTTTCTGTCTGAAAGGTATCATGTCCGTTGAAGATGCCAAACGCGCAGTAGACATCGGTGCTAGTGCCATCATGGTCTCCAATCATGGAGGCCGCCAGCTGGACGGTTCCCGTTCGCCTTTTGATCAACTGGCGGAAATTTGCGATGCGGTGGGTGACCAGATCGATGTGATCTGTGACGGTGGAATCCGTCGCGGCACCCATATACTCAAGGCATTATCCGTAGGGGCCAAGGCCTGTTCCGGTGGTAGATTATATCTGTATGCCCTGGCCGCAGCGGGGCAGGCCGGTGTGGAAAAGGCCATGTCATTGCTCAAGGCCGAGATTGTCCGTGATATGAAGTTGATGGGGTGTACGAAGGTGAGTGATTTGCATCGAGGCAACTTACGTTTCAGATAGGACAAAATGCTAATTCCTGCCCATGCTTCGTGCTCACCTGGACAAAAATCAGTTAATTTTGTCATCATTACTTTTTAGATCCGAATAAATTTTGCAGGAATAGGGTTGTATGCCACTGCAAATAAGCGGCACAATAACTCATGACTATTCTCTGGGAACCGTCTAAAGAACAGATTCAGCAATCCAACCTGACGGCATTTCAAAACACTGTCAGTGAACGTCATGGTCTTACGTTCAATACCTATGAAGACCTGCACCGCTGGTCCATAGATCATCCCGCCGAATTCTGGAATGTCGTCTGGGGCTTTTGCAATGTTGCTGCAGAGACCAGGGGAGAAACGATTTATAAACCCGGTGAGCAGTTTATTGACGCCCGGTTTTTCCCAGATGCAACATTAAACTTTACCGAAAACCTACTACGCAAAAATGATGATTCCGATGCTATTGTATTTTTTAATGAATCGGGATATTCAACCAGGCATAGCTGGTCAGATCTAAACACACAGGTATCACGGCTCTCCCAAGCATTTCGTGATTCAGGCATTCAACCCGAAGATCGCATTGCTGCCTGTATGCCCAATCTGCCTGAGACCATCATTGGTGCATTATCCAGTGCAGCCATCGGCGCTACCTGGTCGTCCTGTTCA
>JAURPG010000073.1 GCA_030835405.1 Gammaproteobacteria bacterium
TCACACCGGTACCACCCAGGCCGCAATACCCCCCTGGATTTTTTGCCAGGTACTGTTGATGGTAGTCTTCAGCAAAATAAAACACCGGGGCATCAATAATCTCAGTGGTAATTTCTGTGTATCCGGCCTTGTTAAGATTTTGCTGGTAGGCTTTACGGGATTCTAGTGAAATATCACGTTGCATTCCATTATTAACATAAATTCCAGAACGGTATTGTGTACCGATATCATTTCCCTGTCGCATGCCCTGGGTGGGGTTGTGCGCCTCCCAAAATACAACTAGTAACTCTGAATAATCAATTTTGGCAGGATCAAAACAGACCCTTACCACTTCGTTGTGTCCTGTCCTGCCGCTACAAACCTCTTCATAAGTCGGGTTGGGGGTATGGCCACCAGCATATCCTACCGCAGTGCTGTAGACGCCAGGGGTCTCCCAGAATCGTCTTTCTGCCCCCCAGAAACATCCCATTCCAAACATGGCCAATTCCATCTGCTCCGGGTAAGGCGGACAGATAGGATGCTGGTTAACAAAATGCCGGTTGGTCACCTTCATGGGGGTCGACCTGCCCGGTAAGGCCTCTTGACTGGATGGCAGTGCTAACTTGTTTTTGAACATTATCATGATGTTTGATTAATAGTTATAGCCCGATCAGAACAATATATATCCAGATAGGCAATATAGATACTGGCTATGATCATAGGTGTTAAAATAAACCAGCCCAGCATAAATGGTATTGTGGCCAGGATAGACAATATAAAACCGACTACGCCATAAATTAAAAATGGCATAATGTTCTTCATACAACCAGAGAAACTGGCCTTCATAGCTTCAACTGCCCCTAATCTATCCAGCACAATCAGCACCGGTGCAAACCAGATTGTCATTAACAAGGGGACATAAAAAAGCAGCCCGGTCAAAATGACGAGTAAAACATTTCTGATATGCTCCAGGGATAACTCCTGGAGCGCGGTTTCAGTACCGGCTTCGGCAAAGACCCGTATCAAGTCCAGTCCCACTGTCAAAAACATGACCATGACCATCACGACGATAATCATCACCGAACCAAGGGTATATAACACACCCAGCAGGGCAAGATTGCCAGCATGTTGATTAAACCCGGCAAATAGATGGTTTATCTGTAATCCCCTACCCTCATCGATATCTCGACAACCCAGGATCAAACCGCCAATGAAAATCGGTGTCAATAATTGAGAGAGCAGCATACCTGCAACAGGTAAAAAACCCAGAGTAATATTAATTGCCAGAAATATTATCGCAATGCCGATCCAGGGACCGGCACTACGCCGGAAATACTCAAAGCCCTGGGTAAACCATGCAGAACCCCGTTCAGCTGGAACTGCGCTGATATGAATCATATTTTCACCTTAATTTTTAGACAGATTTAATAAGTTTAAAAGAATATCATTAATTTTACGGTACAAATGACTAGATGCCCCAAAATTGGAATTTATAAGCTATCAGTCACATATCTCAGATGTACCGGCACCATATTTTCTCATAATTTCCATCTGATATATTCATAACCTACTGATTTATATGTTTATTATGTATCATCTAACTGTTTTGCAAAATAATGTTGCAACGCATCAATTAATGCCTTATGATGCGATGCACAATAATTGAAAAGCGAGGAAATCACCATGAATGAACAATTCGAAAAATATTATGCCCCAGTAAAGGAACTCAATACCCTGGCAGTTAACAATATTGAAAAGCTGCTGGACCTGCAGTTGAAGTTTATTGAAGAATCCACCAAGGCTGGTGTTGAAAGCCTGAAAAGTGCGGCTGCTTTTAATGACGCAGAAGGTTTTAAAGATTTCGTCAATGCCCAGGTTGAAACTTCAAAGCAGTTAACGGAAAAGGCCATTGAAGATAGTAAGACAGCACTTGAACTGGGTAACTCCTATGCTACTGAAGTTCAAAAAGTCGTTAAAGACGCCTTGACTGTACCGCAGGCAGCAGAATAAGTCTTCAAATCACCGTTCTTGCCCCCCGAGAATTGGTGAATATAAAGCCGCCCGGCGCATACCGGGCGGCTTTTTCTATTTAAGCAGTCTCCAATTTTGTTTCAATTGAGTTTGAGTCGATAGGGACCTCACGGTCGAACTGCAACCTCGCCAGTTTTGCATATAATCCATCTTTTCTAAGAAGATCCTGATGCCCTCCTTCATCTATTATCTTTCCTTTAGATAGGACAATGATTCGATCTGCCTTCTTTACCGTTGCCAGTCTGTGGGCGATAACAATAGTCGTCCGGTCCTGCATCAGATGTTCCAATGCCGATTGCACCAAGATTTCACTTTGGGAATCCAGAGAACTGGTAGCTTCATCTAATAGTAATACCGGCGGATTTTTCAGGATTGCCCTGGCAATGGCAATGCGTTGTTTTTGACCACCTGATAACCTGGCACCCTTTTCTCCAAGATAGGTATTGTAACCTTCCGGTAATTCACAGATAAATTCATGGGCAATAGCGATCTTTGCTGCATGAATGACATCTTCATCCGACGCCGAGGGATTACCAAGCCGAATATTTTCCATCACAGATTCTGCAAACAATACAGTATCTTGTGGCACCACACCTATCCTGTCCCTTACGTCCTTCAATGATGCCATCCGGATATCCACACCATCAAAAATGATCTCACCTGCCTGTGGATCATAAAACCTCATCAATAGTTGAAATACCGTACTTTTGCCCGCACCTGATGGTCCCACCAGTGCCACCGTTTCTCCTGCCTGAATTTCTAAAGAAAAATCTTTTATTGCAGGTTGTTCAAGACGAGACGGATAACTAAAAGTAACATTTTTAATCTCCAGGTCACCTTTCCCTTGACCAAATGCTACTGGATTTTTGACAGTCGTCACAGAAGGTATAGATGAAATTAACTCCAGTAATCTCTCCATGGCACCGGCTGCACGCTGCACATCAGACCAGACTTCTCCCAACGCCATAGTGGTCCCGGCAACTATAGTTGCGTATAACAAGAACTGTCCCAATGTCCCCGGTGTGATATCACCGCTAACTACTTGTCTGGCTCCAATCCATAAAACACAGACAATTGCCCCAAAGGCAATGAGCACCATGGAAGCAGACAAGATGGAGCTCAGTAATATTCTTTTTCTCGCTGTTTGAAAGGCATTTTCAACAAACCTGGAAAATTTTGAAGAATGTAATGTTTCGAGATTATAGGCCTGAACGATATGAATATTATTTAAAGATTCATCTGCTATGCCTCCCAGATCCGCAATTCTGTCCTGACTGGCACGTGAGAGTTTGCGCACCCGTTTGCCATATATGAATACCGGAAGCACTACTACCGGAATTAGCAAAAATAATAAGGTTGTCAATTTTGCACTGGTGTCAA
>JAURPG010000074.1 GCA_030835405.1 Gammaproteobacteria bacterium
TCGGCCCCGGACTTATTGATCTCAAACGCCAGTTCTTCCATCTGGTAGTCAGCCAGAGCAATGGAATTGGCATTGAAGGTATTAGTTTCAATAATGTCGGCGCCGGCTCCAAGATACGCATCATGGATTGCCAGGATAATGTCCGGTCTGGTGATGTTCAGCAGGTCATTATTACCTTGCAAATCTATCGGGTGTTCATTAAAACGATCAGACCGAAAATCACTTTCTCCTAGCCCATAACTCTGAATCATGGTGCCAGTTGCACCGTCCAGTATTAGAATCTTGTTTTTCAGGGCATCCAATAATGCCTGATTGTTTGTAAATGAGGTCATTCAACGCTTCCGTATTAAAATATCTAACCTGGAACCAGGGGCTGTAAAGATCGGGACCCGTCGCCTTGTCAGCCCTTTTCAGGGTGTAAAGCGAGCGCCGTTGGAAAACTGAACATGTCCGAGCCTGGTGGAATTCTCCATCGCAACGCTCCTCAGACAAGATAGGTTGCCAATTATAGTCAGCATTGAACCGACTTGCCAGTAGTAGTATCAGGTGTTGGCAGGATTCGCATTTTCTCAAACTTTAGAATACAATTTTTGCAGGTAGTGGTTCTTGAAATGCATTTTCGCATGAAGAGTTAAACTGGAAGCAGGATAGTTTACGTTAACGAAACCTGCGCTGCCCCCGCAACGGTGTGTGGAATTAGTCGGGTATTACCACTGTGTAACGACATGGGAAGGTTACCTGAAGAAGTATGCCACGAGCCCGGAGACAGGCCTTTACCAGAACACGATCGTATCGCGGTGGGCGATGTATCAATATTCAGTAACCCTGTCTATTGCCATATCCTGTCGAATACGTCTCTTGATAAATACATATTACAGGAGCGTTAGACATGAAAATTAAAAAAACATCCCGGATATTATATCTGGGTCTGGTAACCATTCTTTCTTTACCACTTAATGCCTTATCACTAGAAACTATTGTGGTGACCGATTACCGTTTTGATTCTTCTATCTACGATACTGCCGCTGCCATCACAGTTATCACAGAAAAAGATATCCGCCTTGGCGGAATTGATCATATTGTCGATGCCTTGCGTAACGGTGGCGGTTTGCAGGTCTCTGATCTGTATGGTGATGGTACCGATGCCAGTATTGGCTTAAGAGGCTTTTCATCCACTGCCGGGCAAAATACGCTGATTATGATAGATGGGAGACGGTTAAATAATGCAGATAATGGCTTGCCGGACCTGAATGCATTATCCATCGGCGACATTGACAGGATTGAATTGATAAAAAGTAGCATGAGCACCTTGTATGGAGATAAGGCGGTTGGAGGTGTGATTAATGTGATTACCAAAAAATCCAGCGATGCCCGTATCCATGCCAATATCAAATATGGGAGTTATAACAACCGTCAGTTTTACGGAGCCATTGAAAATTATCATAAAAATGGAATTCAATACCGAATCAGTGCTAAACATCAAGAGTCGGATAATTATCGCAAAAATAATGAGCTCGAATTAACAAATTTAAATGCCAGGACAGCCTATCATCATGATAAAGGCCAGGTTTTTATTGAAATACAGGGGGCCAGGGAAGCGCTGGAACTTCCAGGAGCTTTGTTTAGTGATCTGTTAATTACTGATAGAAGACAGGCATTGAATAACGGGGATCATATAGATACGGATACCAGATCCGGCAGGTTTGGCATTGGGCATATGGTCCATCCCCAGCTCGAATTTAGATTTGAGTATACAAATCGGTTCAATGATATATCCGGGACAATTAGCTCGGCAGGTAATGCAGAACCCTTTTCATCAAAGCGTCATCATCTGGAATTTACCCCAAGGGTAAATCTATCGTTAAATTTGCTGGGGTTAGATTCGAACTTGTATATGGGGATGGACTGGTTTGAAACAGATTATTTGATCCAGTCACGTTTTGGTTTGACAGACAATACCCAGACACAATCAGGGTATTATGTTCGCCTGACCAGTTTCATAACGGACCGTTTTAAACTCATCAGTGGTTTTCGTCACGGGGCGGTAAAAAACGATATTCTGGTGGATACCCTGGCTTTCGGCCGATCCTTACCTGAAGGCACGGAATTGGATGATACTGCAAATGCATTTGAGGTGGGATTTAGCTACCAGTTTAATCCTTCCTGGCGATTATTTTCAAAAATAGACAGAAATTATCGTTTTGTTACTGCAGATGAATATTCAGCCATTGCTGACAATAATTTTTTTAGCCAGTTATTTACATTTGGATCAGTTATTCCTCTGCCCGCGACGCAGCGGGGCTATTCCCTGGAAGCAGGAGTAAGCTGGAAAATCAGTGATGACAGCCATTTGTCGACACAGGTTTATCGGTTGGATATAGATGATGAGATCGTATTTGACCCCGTCCTTTTTCTCAATACCAATCTGGGAGATTCCCGGCGTAATGGCCTGATACTGGAAGGGCGCCATGCTATTGAACAAAATATTACATTCGCGGGCAGTTACAGTTATCTGGATGCTAAATTTACTTCCGGTCAGTTTGATGGCAAAGCGTTGACATTTTTGCCTGAACATTCAGCACGCGCCTCGCTTACATATGAAATAGATGAGGATACTGGGGCACTGATAGAATGGCAGGGGCAGGGTAAACGACGGTTTGATGGAGACTATAAGAATGAGTTTAAATACTTGCCTGGTTATATGATTTTTAATATCAATACCTGGCACAAGATTGGAAATGTACAGATGTCTCTAAAACTAAATAATATCCTCAATCGAATCTATAGTGATTCGGGTGTCATTGGATTTGATTTTAGACAACCATTTCCTTCCCCGCTGGCGGAGACCTACTATTCGGCACCAGGGAGAAATATTATATTTTCATTAAGCTATAACAATTAAACAGGCTGGATAAATGCCAATACAAAACTATAAGATTTATACCCGGGGTGGTGATAATGGTACAACGTCATTGTTTGGTGGTGAGCGTATAGAAAAATCATCGATACGAATCCAGGCAATCGGTGATGTAGATGAGTTAAACAGTATTATCGGGGTAGTAATATCACAACTGCAAGAACAAGATATCAAGCAGATATTGCTGGATATTCAGCATGGTCTTTTTAATATTGGCAGTTACCTGGCGACGCTGGGTGACAAAAGCATTGCCTTGCCCGATGTGAGATACATTGAATCTAGCATTGATAAGTTAGATGAAAGGCTACCGCCCCTCACAGAGTTTATTTTACCGGGAGGAGAGCAATCGGGAGCGTTATGTCACCTGGCAAGGACTGTGTGCCGACGGGCAGAACGACACCTGGTAGTACTTCAATCAGAGGCATCTGACACAGATGAAACCATCATTTTTATGAATCGCTTATCGGATTTGTTGTTTGTGATTGCCAGGACCTTGAACCAGCGTCAACTGGCGAAGGAGCCTGTATGGGATAAAAGTCGCTGGTCTGGATAAGGAATATTAAACATAACTATCATATATTAATGGATAGTTAGCTTTATGAAGGTAATATAACTTGTTGTTATTTATGTCATTAATGAGTTATATTTCTGGTTGTGCTTAATTGCTAGTTCGGTCTGCTTGTGGGTTTTATCCAGGGGGGATTCCCCAAGATGCGTAAAGAAATCAGGCGAACATGGTAATTGGAATGGATTTCAAGAAATTAGCAATTATTCTTAACTTATTGCTAAAATACTCTGGTTTAACTAATACTATAATATTCAACGATTTAATCAAACAGCAGGTGATAAAAGACAATGTCCAGTGATGGTGGTGTCCAGACGGACGCAGTAAATTCAAGTTCAGGGGGTGGTGATGGCTTCACAGAAGTAGATAACGTCATCATACGATTTGCAGGTGATTCTGGTGATGGTATGCAGGTGACCGGCGCAATGTTTAGTGATAATTCTGCTTTTGTTGGGCACGATATCAGTACCTTACCAGATTTCCCGGCAGAGATACGCGCCCCTGCAGGCACACTTCCTGGAGTGAGTAGCTTCCAGTTGAATTTTTCATCATTTGATATACACACACCGGGTGACCAACCGGATGTTCTGGTGGCCTTAAATCCGGCAGCACTTAAGGTGAACCTTAGGGACCTTAAGCCAGGTGGTGTGTTGATATTAAATCAAGATGCCTTCAAAGACATGGACATGAAGAAGGCAGGTTATACTGAAGACCCCAGGGAAGATGGCAGCTTAAGTGGTTATCAGGTATTTGATTTGCCCATCACGTCTGTTTGTCTCGCCGCTGTGGAAAATACCGATCTGACCAAAAAGCAGGCTATGCTGACAAAAAATATGTTTACTTTGGGGATAGTATGTTGGTTGTTTGATCGCCCACTGGATCTGATTGAAAAACGCATTGAAAAGGTATTCAGCGGAAGAAAAGCAGCCCTGGCTGATCCCAACAAGCTGGCATTAAATGCGGGATTTAATTTCGCCGATACCATTGAGGCGTTCGCCTCCAGGTATACCGTTGGGAAGGTGGATCTGCCACCAGGAGAATATCGTAGAATGACAGGTAACGAGGCGACAGCGATGGGGTTTGTCGCTGCATCCATCGCAATAGGTAGACCATTGTTTTATGCGTCTTACCCTATTACGCCTGCCAGTGATATCTTGCATGAACTATCCAAGCTTCGGCATTTTGGCGTGAAAACAGCACAGGCAGAAGATGAAATTGCAGCAGCAGGCATGGCCATCGGCGCCGCTTATGGCGGGGCATTGGGCCTCACTGGCACCAGTGGGCCTGGAGTGGCCTTGAAATCTGAGGCTATCGGACTGGCGGTCGTGGCTGAATTGCCTATGGTGATCGCTAATGTACAACGCGGCGGGCCTTCAACCGGCTTACCAACCAAGACCGAGCAGGCAGACCTGTTGCAGGCCATCACGGGGCGGAATGGTGAATGTCCCGCAATTGTTGTTGCCCCGGCAACACCAGGGGACTGTTTTAATATGGCCGTTGAGGCATTTCGACTTGCGGTAACCTATATGACACCGGTTTTCTTTCTCTCTGATGGCTATCTGGCAAATGGTTCTGAGCCCTGGTTAATCCCGGATATCAACAAGATAGAAAAGACAGATATTCCTATGCCCAGTGGGGAAAACGGATACATTCCGCCTTACTCAAGAGATCCGAAAACTCAGGCCAGGCCCTGGATTGTCCCTGGAACAGCAGGACTGGAACATCAAATTGGTGGTCTGGAAAAAGAAAATATTACCGGTAAAGTCAGTTATGATGCAGAAAACCATGAGCTCATGACTAAACTCAGGGTCAGCAAAGTAGACGGTGCAGTGCAATCTATACCGGACCTGGAAGTGCATGGTGATGAAGAAGGTGATTTACTGGTATTGGGATGGGGTGGCACCCTGGGGGCAATCAGGCATGCTGTCGACAATGCCCGTGCCAAAGGCTATTCAGTTTCCTGTACGCATTTGCGTTATTTAAATCCGTTTCCTGGCAATACTGCAGAGGTCCTGGGTAAGTTTAAACAGGTCCTGGTGCCTGAATTAAATTTGGGACAGTTGCGAATGTTGTTGCGAGCAAAATATCTGGTAGACATTGAAGGTCTAAACAAGGTCCAGGGTCAACCGTTTAAGACCGTGGAGATTGAAAACAAGATATATGAAATGCTGGAACAAACCGTTAGAAAAGTAGCAGGATAAGTCAAGTAAACATTATACTGGAGTGAACATGAGCGAAGTTGCTGAATATACACGAAAAGATTTTGCCGCCGAGCAGGAAGTCAGGTGGTGCCCCGGATGTGGCGATTATTCCATCCTGGCCCAGGTACAACGGGTGATGCCGGAAATCTGTGCAGAGACCAATCAAACCAAAGAAAATATTGTGTTTATATCAGGAATTGGGTGTTCCAGCCGGTTTCCATACTATATGAATACATTTGGTTTCCATACCATTCACGGCAGGGCACCAACCATTGCCTCCGGTCTGAAATTATCAAGGCCCGAGTTACAGGTCTGGGTGGTTACCGGTGATGGTGATGCACTCAGCATCGGCGGTAATCATTTAATTCACGCGCTGAGGCGTAATGTAGATCTGAAGATTCTGTTATTCAACAATAGAATCTATGGTCTGACCAAGGGCCAATATTCTCCAACGTCCGAGGTAGGTAAAAAGACCAAGTCCAGTCCATTGGGGAGCCTTGAAAGACCATTAAACCCATTGCACGTTGCAATCGCCTCGGAAGCCACGTTTATCGCCAGGGCCATTGCCACAGAAGGCACACAGATGCGTGATGTGTTGCTACAGGCGGCCAAGCATAAGGGATCTGCCATTATTGAAATATTCCAAAACTGTAATGTGTTTAATGATGCTGCATTTGATGCCTTTGCGGCGAAGAAAAATCAGACCGAACATACAGTATTCCTGCGTCATGGTGAACCTGTTAAATTTGGCAAGGACAATGAAAAGGGTATTTGTATTCGTTCAGAGCATGGCGCGTTGGAACCCTATGTCGTCAATGTGGCCGATGTAGATCAATCTTCCATCCTGGTACATGATGAACAGTCACCAAATGCTGCGTTGGCTTATCTCCTCGCACAGATGGATATGCCTGAATTTCCAGTCCCATTGGGTGTATTCAGAAATATTAAGCGTCCGTCTTATGATGAATTACTGGATCAACAGGTAGTGACGGCTATAAAGGATCGCGGGGCAGGGGATTTGAATGAGCATATGCGGTCGGCGGAGACCTGGACTGTAAGCTAGTTAGAATTAAGATATGAAACGTAAGACGTGAAGTTTGTAAATAATAGTTTTTAGTTATATAAAAACTTAATATTTACTTTGTGTCTTTTTTAACTTCTAACTTTTTACCTATCAATTAATTGCATTAATTGCCCTTCACGCTGGATTGATATCTGGTTGAGAAAGCTATTGCCCAGTAGTATCACGTCAGGAAAATCACTATCGTATACGGCTGCGGTAATGTTCATTAATTCAATATCGCCAATTCTTACTGTCTTCAAGGTGACGATATAGACTGTTTCTATACCGGAAGCGGTAGATGTCGTGGCTTGTTGTCCGGTAAGTTTATAGTCAATACCAAAACGTTTGGCTTCATTTTTATTCATGGAAATCAAGGTTGCCCCGGTATCAACAACAAATCGTGCGTGATGCCTGTTGATATTCCCATTGAAAAAGTACATGCCGCGGCTATCAGGTGCTATGGTTACGATCTGATTGTGCTCAGAGTCTTTAAATGAACTGCCAATATGCCAATCCAGAGTATAATAATGCTGTTGTCCGTTAATTTCGAACAAGGCACCTTCACTGTCTGCCGATATGAGGTAAAGTCCATCAACATTGAATTCACCTGGAGTCAAGGAATGTTGTTTGCCTTTAAAGGTGAACACGACCTGATTTTTAAATAGTCCAACAATGGTGATATCTTCCTCGGCAGTTGCTGCATGGCACAGCAGGATAGAGATCAACAATATGATGATTATTCGATACATATTATTATATTAGTATAAATAATCGCTGAGGATAACCATTATGGAACCGGTGTTGATAATCAGGCATGTTGCGCATGAGGGACCGGGATATTTACAGGTTATACTGGATAGGGAGAATATCCCGTTTAGTATGATTTGTATCGATAAGGGAGAGCTTATCCCGAATACCATTAAAGGGATAAGTGGTCTAGTGTTGATGGGCGGGCCGATGAGCATCAATGATCCCCTGGGCTGGATTAACGATGAAGTTCAACTGGTAAAACAGGCATTAGCGAGTCAGTTGCCGATCCTTGGACATTGTCTTGGTGGCCAGATGATTGCTAAAGCGATGGGCGCAAAGGTAAGGGCAAACCCGGTCAGTGAAATAGGTTGGCATGTTACACGAACGGTGCCCCATCCGGAGACTCAGTGGCTTCGTGAAATTAATGAAGAAAACCTGTTATTTCATTGGCATTCTGAGACATTTGAACTGCCAGAGGGGGCAGTCCCCATACTGACCAGCAGGTATTGTGAACATCAAGGGTTTGTCTGTGGTAAGACCCTGGCATTGCAATGCCATATTGAAATGACTGCTGATATGGTTTCAACCTGGTGTGAATTAAATCAGGAGTCGCTCCATCCATCTGACAGTGTCCAGACTGTTGACGAAATGCAAGATGGCCTGGATGAGAAAATAAATCACTTGAATCAGGTGGCAGATATAATGTATTTAGTATGGATAAAAGGTCTGAAATAAATTAAAAAGTGGAAAGAATTGGTTGGCTGTGTTGATGTTTTAGATTTGGATACTAGCAAGCTTGGGAATCAGTTCCAGTGACCAGTTCTCCAATGCCCATTGTATAATGGTATCCGGTGGTGCCTGTGACAGCCCATTGTCTATGGGTTGACCTAAAAATTTCAGCGCCCTTACTAATGCCTGGGCCGGGGTATATTCATCCAGAACATCAATGGCACCATGTTGTTTGCTGAGTTTTTTCCCATCTTTATTAACAGCAACGGGTATGTGACCATACACTGGTGTTGAGATCTTTAGTAAATTTTGCAAATAAACCTGTTTGGGTGTGGTATCCAGCAGATCAGCCCCTCTGATGACATGGGTAATTCCATGCGCATCGTCAATGGCCGCTACCAGGTTATATGAAAATACCTGATCGGATCTGACCACGATAAAATCACCAGAATCTCTGGTAATGTCCTGCTGGATTTTACCTTGAATCATATCCTTAAATATAACGGGATCACCTTTCACCAATACCCTTAATGAATGCCTGTCCACATCTGTTTGCGGTTGATTCCGGCAAGTTCCCGGGTATGGACGGCCTTTGACTAGCCTCCTTGGACAATAGCACTTATAAAGCTTGTCTGTATCGTGCAGGTCTTGTAGGTATTCTTGGTATAGTTGCAGATGTGCTGACTGGTATATGGGGAGTTCATCCCATTCCATGCCCATCGCTTCCAGGGTGGTGAAGATCTTGTCAAAAGAGTCCGGTTCGACTCGCGGTGTGTCGATATCATCAAACCTTAACAGCCATTTCCCCTGGTTTTGACGAGCCTCAAGAAAACTGGCTAGGGCAGCAATAACAGACCCAAAATGTAAGGGGCCACTGGGGGTGGGCGCAAATCTGCCAATATGGGTAACTTGAATCTTAGAGTCTTTTAATATGTTACTTTTGACTTGTAACTTCCCATTAACCTAGCTGTTTTTCCTTGATTTCATCAAGTGTTTTGCAATCAATACACAGGGTAGCGGTGGGGCGGGCCTCCAGCCTTTGTATACCTATATCAACACCACATATATCGCAAAATCCATAATCACCTGTCTCCAGGCGTAACATGGCCTCATCGATTTTTCGGATTAATTTACGCTCACGGTCACGGGTTCTCAATTCCAGGGCAAATTCTTCTTCCTGGGTAGCGCGGTCATTGGGATCTGGAAAGTTGGCTGCTTCATCTTGCATATGATGGACAGTCCTATCTACCTCTTCCATGAGTAGCTTTTTCCAGTCGAGCAAAATTTGGCGAAAATGCTCAGTTTGATCCGCATTCATGAATTCCTCACCTTGCGAAGGGCGGTAAGGTTTGAAGGTTTGCATATCAGGTTCGGTTCGTCTGAACGATTTACTTTTCAGCGACAAAAGATTTTCTTTTCCTTTTGAGGTAACGACAGGTTTATTCTCCTGTGGCTTTACCTTTGGGGGCCTTCCGGGACGACCGGGTTTACGTTTGGTGACTACGGGCGCCGCCTGTTTAGCAACCGCTGCCTTTTTCTTGGCAGTCTTCTTTTTGGCGACCTTTTTCTTGGTGATTTTCTTTTTGACCTTTTTACGAACCGGCTTTTTTTTTGTTACCTTTTTCTTGGGAACTTTCTCTTTAGCCGTCTTTTTCTTGGCAGTCTTCTTTTTGGTTGTTTTTTTGCCAGGACGAGGTTTCTTAGCTACCTTTTTTGCCGTCTTCTTCTTCACCGGCTTTTTTTTCGTTACCTTTTTCTTGGTGGTTTTCTTTTTAGCTGCTTTCTTTTTTGCGACTTTCTTTTTGGCTTTTTTCTTGGCTGCCATTGCGGTTTCTCCATACCCAACCTGAATAATCGGATATATATACCAAGAAGCGAATGCTAAGGCAATCTTGACTTATTTAATTTTTTGCCGACACTTTTTCCAGGAATATCTTTGTCGCACTGGTAATGGCAACAGGCATGGCCAGAAAGTTGATTATGGGGATGGCGGTGAACATTGAGACACCCATGCCAAATCCCAGTGAAAAATTTCTGTTCTCACTAACCCATTGTCTAACTTCATGAAATTCCATCTCATGGTTACCCAGCGGGTATTCCATATATTCAATCGCCATGATCCAGGCGGCAAAAAAGACCCAGATTGCCGGGGCAGCTAGCTGAACGACAGGAATGATAAATAGCAATAAAAGGGGGATCGCGCGACAAGCAATATAAAAAAGTTTACGTAATTCATTAATCAATGCCCCAATCACAAGGCCCAGGTTGATTTTTGTTATTTCCCCCTGATTTTTACCATTGGCATTACTGGATATCAGGTAGATTTCAGTCGCCTCAGATAACAGCCCGTTAAAAGGTGAGGCAATCAGGTTGGCAATAATGGCAAAGCAGAAAAATACCACGATTAAATTGATGATGATAAAAATCGGCCATAAGATCCAGCTAATCCATGATAACCACTGCCATTGTGACTCAATCCAACTGACCAGTTCCGTAAATTCCCCGAATCCAATCACAATTATGGCTGTAAACAGTAAGCTATTGATTATTAATGGCCCAAGTATAAATATCCATATGCCTTTTTTGCTAATTAGTTTAAATCCATAAAAAGCGGAGAAGAAACCGCGAATAAATTCTCTCACTGCATCACCTTTATTCAGGGCAGATTAACTGGTACGGGGGCAGTCCATCCTTCCTGTCTATGCTCAACAACCACTGTGGTGTAGATGCCACCCCGGACATTAA
>JAURPG010000075.1 GCA_030835405.1 Gammaproteobacteria bacterium
CTGGCAGTCTATGTGACTTGTCAGCAAGTCCCACCAGTTCAAGTATCTCCTTGGTCCGTTTCCTGACTTCATCAGGTGGCATGGCCAGAACTTCTGCACCATAGGCGATATTTTCATATGCCGTCTTTTTTTCCAGTAACCTGAACGACTGAAAGATGATCCCCATTGAACGTCTGAGGCGGCTGCCATGGATGGTGCTGGTATCCATCCCACCGATCAGTACCTTGCCCTTATCAGGCACTTCTTCCTTATATAGCAGTTTCAGTAAGGTTGTTTTTCCCATTCCTGAGGCACCCACCAGAAAGGCCCAATCGCCGGTTTCCAGTTTCAGCGACACGTCGTCCAAAGCGGTAAACCCGGCGGCCTCATAACTTTTATATACATGTTCTAGTACAATTTCGATGACGGCTCACTCCCTTATTTGTTAATCAGGAACGTTTGCTCCTGAAAAAAAGTATTGCCCCGAGGACCAGCACGGCGGCCACCAGGCTATATAGTAATGATTGGTTGGTTGCGACCTGGGGTTCGGTTCCGGCAGATTCATCTGCTACAGCAGGTATCGTTGTTCCAGATGCGGACACTGCCTGTAATGGCTCTGCTTCCAGGTAAACCCAGAGGGTAAAATCACCCAGTTCTTTTAAAAAAGACCTTCTCACATTTCTGCCATTCCATTGAATGAGGTCTGTTGGGCCATTGGCTACCCGCCCATGGGTATAGAGCGGGAAGGTTTCGTTTGCAATCGTAATATAATATGAACTTCCACCGTTGGGGTTTAACCGGGACTCTACTTGTGTGACTTCTCCGGTTGGCCCAACTCGCATCTCTCTTTTGTCCAGCAGGGTTTCACCATTTACATCTACAGATAGATTGCTTGCAATAAAACTGGCCGCCTCGGCCTTTGATGGAAATGCATCTGGATTTTCCGGGGTTAAAATCCCATCAAATAAAACAAGGTTAATATCCTCGTAGCTGGCATTTCCCTGAAGATTTTCCAACAGGCCCGCAGAGAGGGCGGCTTCTGACAGTTTTTTCATGTCTGGAGTTTCACCACCCTCAGCAAGACCGGATGCCAGCGCGGCCCAGGCCGCCAGGTCCGTCTTGCTTAATTCCAGATCTGGTTCAAAGACCGGTGTCTCCGGGATAATGCCCGCCCCCACCAGTAAAACGATTTCAAATTTTGAATCTGAAAATTCTATATCTGGAAACTGACTGGATTCATTTTTGATATGTGCAACAGCAGTCAACGGATAAATCAAGCACATAAGGATGAATAATTTCTTAATGCTATTTTTAAAACGCCAAACCATCTCAAACATGTTCCTTTATATTATTGGTATTTCCTGTCCTGTTTATTATTCATGGTGTCCCGCTTCCCCGGCTTCCAGGAATATCCACAGCTTAAATTGCCCGAGGTTTTGCACAATGGAGCGTCTAACATTTTTACCTTTCCACTGTTTCAGATCTACTGGGCCATTGGCCACTTTACCATGAGAGTAAACAGCATAGGACGTCTCTCCAATGCCAAGATATACCGTCTCGCCACCATCGGGATTCATTTTAGCCTCAACATTGATAACCTTGCCAACCGGTCCCAATTCCATATCCAGACTGGATAGCAAGGTATCTCCGCCACGGTCCGTTTGCAGATTAGCAACAATAAACTCAGCTGCCTGTGCCCGCGTTGGCATGGTGACTGGACTGTCCAGCTGCAGCACACCATTAAATAATACCTGATTTATGGTTGCATAGCTGGCATTGCCATTGAGATGATCGATCACACCATTTTCAACTGCGCTAATTGCCAGTGCCGTTATATCTGGGACTTGTCCTGGTTTCGGCGTGACCAATTTATTCGCCAATGCACCCCAGGCACCCAGCTCAATACGTGACAACCTGGAATCCGGCTTAAAGCTTTCTGTCTCAGGAATAATCCCGATCCCAACCAGTAATATCACATCAAACCGGGCATCGGAATCTTTGATGTCAGGAAATAAGGTTGCCTCATTGGTGGTATGTGCAAATCCTGAATGACTCAATAAACCAATAATCAAAGTTGAAAAAACTGTCTGGATATATTTTTTCGATGTTATCACCAACCTTATCCTCCCACCTGATTCAATTTCAAGATAGTCTCTTCAGCTGCTTGACTGACCGCTGCATCATCATCATTGACTAACTTCTGTATTTCGTCGCTGGCAGGTACCGAAAGACTACCCAGATTTCCCAATGCGATCACTGCTGCTTTGCGTACCGGGGCTTGCTCATCTGCAAGAACCGATACCAGGGCTGTTACAACATCTTCATTACCTCTTTGATGCTGACCTAGTGCCAGGGCTGCAACACCCCGGACCTGCCATTCATCATCTTCCAGGGCCTGCATTAAGGGTTCCAGCGCTGCCTCATTATCTGGCCCAACCACACCAAGTGCACGAACTGCTGCCCAACGTACCGTCCAACCCGTGGCCAGGAGGATTTTTTCTGCTGCTTCACCCTCTGCATCGATCACTTCACAAAAACCTGCATTGACAGCAGTTGCAGCTGTCCCCAGCGCCTCCACTGCTTCCCGCGCGTCAGACCCCATTTGTTCCAGGGCAAAGGCCGCTGCCTCACACACCCTCGAATCCCCATCTTCGAGTGCGGATGCCAGTGCCTCGATACTTTGCCGTGTAATCTCCTGGTTGTCCGTCCCCAAGGCACCCAGGGCACGTGCCGCTGACCACCTGACCACCCAATCCGCATCAGCCAATGCAGCCGTCAGTGAGGCAATGGTCTGATCACTTATGTCCGTATTTCCCAGGTCTTCACCTATGGCCCACAATGCCCTGGCGGTGGACCACTGCACCTGCATTACGTTATCGGAGAGGGCCATAGATAATGCCGGTATGGCATCTACGGCATCAGCCCCCATGGCGCCTAATGCCCGGGCCGCTCCCCATCTCACAGGAACAGAGGCATCCTGTAATCCTTCAATTAAAGTTGGGACTGCAGGTCTGCCGATACGGGACAATGATTCCACAACCTGCTCGATTACACGCCAGTCAGGGTCTCGTAATTGTGAGGCCAGGCTGGGCACAGCAGGTTCTGCATCTGTCCCCAGTTTTCCCAGCGCATGGGCCGCCGCAGCACGCATCTCCCAGTCCTGGTCCGTGAGCGACTGTATGAAATCAGGCACAGCAACCTTACTGTCAGGTGCCATTCCCGACAATGCAAGCAATGCTGCCTTACGTGTATCCGGAGATTGTGAAGACAATTTCCCTTTTATTATATCCACTGAACCTGCAGCAGTTTCGCGATGAACTCCCAAACCCAGGGCTGCTCGCCTGCGCACAACCCAATCAGAATCGTCCAGTGCGCTAATCAATCCGGCAATGGCATCGCCTGATCCCCCACCTACCCCTTCCAGGGCCCGAACTGTTGCCCTTCTCACTTCCTTGTCAGTATCTGCCAATAACTGTATCAACTTGGGAATCGCCTTGCTGCCTTCGCTCCCGATAGTGGCCAGACTTTCTGCAGCATCACGCCTGGCTGTCCACAGGGGGTGATCCAGTGCAACAATCAACCTGTCCACATCAAGTTCTGCAAATACTGGTTGCACTGACAACAACGACAGCACAATGAATATGTTAATGATTAAATTCTTCCAGGGCATGTACATTAGATATATGAAATTTTTATTTTTCACATGGATTATACCAATTGATTGTCTGCAAAAATATCGCATTATGGTCTTTTGTAAGTCTGCGCAGACACATTATTGATAAACCCGATTTCTGAGAAGAAAGACTCATAGTGAATATTACCGTCAGGGTTTAACAAGACTCTTATATGATCACGGACGATCCCGTTAACCATTTTGTTATTTTTATACAGCAGGGTTTCATAACTCCCATCGCCATGATGGGAGAAATAGACTTTTTTTAATTCTCCGTTTTCTGCAAAGTGAAAGAAATATTCTTCCCCTCCATGGTGATGTCTCCCGCCATGCTCTACCTGGACCTGGTGTTCAGAGCCGGATTCATGATTATTTTCTGATGAATGCCCTGACACGTCACTATCAGAATGGTCATCATGACCACCGGTATCGGCTTGAAAGTATATCTCAGCCAAACCGTTTTCATAGGTGATTTTTACTACCTGTGTATTTGCACCATATAATTTATCAGTGCCTTCGTACGTTATTTCATCAATTTCCCCCTGCAGGACGAACGGAAGTGAAAACCTGAAATAAGCGTTTGAGATTTGTCTTCTTGCCTCGCTAATATCATCATCTGTTCCGGGGTGACCGTCTATCATGGCCCAGAATTCCATCCCGTCCCAACCATAGATGAGGTCTTTCCCTTGTCTGGACAACTCCATACGATATCCATTGCCGTTGGTATTCATGGTATGCGTGACATCTACGATAACCACGCCTCCATCTTCATATCGTTTCTGGAATTCATGGACCTTAAGCACACTGTTATTTTTCCATGTATCTGCGCCACCTGCATAGTCAACAGCCTTGGTAATAACACTCGATACCGAATCTTCAAATTGTGCGATTACATTAGAGAACGGGACTATCAATACAAAAAGATATATTCCGATTTTTATAACGATACCTTTCATTGTCATGTCCCCCTTATAAATTGATTTGATTTTTTATTTTGCCAACGGATCAGGCCGTATCTGGAAGTGTACCACCAGGGGTTTGGTGCCCTTTCCTCCTTCATAGTGAAATGGTGTCCGGTCACCGCTGGGTATCCACAATCCGCGTCCTTTCCAGCCTGCGTCAGGGTCATCGATGCGACCCTCGAATCCCTTGGTATAAAATCCCAACGGGTAAGGCACTCGTAGTGTTAAAAAGGCCCCATTGTGAAATACATGGATTCCATCATGCAGATTTCCCGTAACCATGGGTATGTTTTCACCCAGACCGAAAGAACCACGCTGGTCCACCCATGTGTAATAACTGGATTCAACACTCCTGTCTTCAAGGCCAACGAAACCTGGACCAGGCAGATCGTGAAAACTCCAACCCTCTGGACAATGGTCACCAGTGGCATCAGGGCCATTGAGGGGGCCATGGCATTTACTGCGGTCAAACTGCCCCAGATGGCCACTGCCCATGGACAACCATACCACACCATTACGGTCGATATCGGCACCCCTGTTGGCAAATCCGGGCATAGGTGGACGGTATACTTCACTCAAACCTGTCGCGGGATCAAAACGGACAATTCCACCCTGCCAATCACTGCCAACACTGGAATACCAGACCGACCCATCGGCAGGATTTGGCATGACAGCATATGTGTCTCCGAGAATACGTTTATCTTTGGCAGGGTCCACTGGTTCATCGGGTTCCACCCATTCATCTACCACACCATTACCATTAATATCGAGGATAAAGGGGGACCAGCCAATAGCCGTCTCCAGGTCACCTGTCTCCAGAAATACGCGGGTCTTGATCCAGCCTGCCACATGGTCATCACCACTAGTCCATAGTGTATTGTCCGGATCTTCTGAAAACTGCAGGTGATGGGTATCGTAACAGGTATCAACAAAGGTATATTCCCCGGTATCTGGTTCATAGAATGACAACTGTCGTCGTGCTTCCAGACTGGGATATAATTGAGCGGAAGGATGACTTGATCCTTGCTTACAAAAATCCGGATTTTCCTGGTCCCGTATCCTTGCGGTGTACCAGACCCGTCCATCTTGATCGAGCATAGGATTATGGGCATTGGCTCGACTGTCCCATAATATCTCCTCATCCCAAAATTGTGACGGCGCATCCACAGGATCTTCTGCCGCAGACGGTGTGTCTTCATCTCTCACCGGTGCAGTAAATGTCGTCGCCGTATTAGTGACGGGATCCAGGATCGGAAACTCATCAGTGCTGTGCTCCGGTGCGCCAAATAACGGACCATAGGCATTTACTGTAGGGTTACGCCGGTCGGTGCCTGATAAGTCGTGGAGATAGGCCTTCGGATCTGCCCAATCTCTAATCGTCAACACCACATTTCTCTCAAGGCCGGCAGGTCGTTCCGGTATAGTACTGGGTAATTCACCTGCGGCGATGCGGCCGGACCAGTCTGCCAAGTATTTTATAGCTACCCCAAGCCTGGCCGCCCTGGCTAGCATGGAGGCCCCGGCCTGACCTGATGAAATGCGCCTTGCCCATGCCTCCTCAGATGATTCAATTTCGGCAAAGGCTTCTGGTATTACTCGAGTTGTAGCATTTCCAAGTTGATGGCAAACGATACATGCCCTGTTTTTCATATGCACTATATATTCATTCAACCCACCTTGAAGATGGGCAACCTCACCTGCATTGGGGATCTTCATCATTGAATACCAGTAAGCCGCCGGGTAGATCTCTGCCGCAACAGCAGCATCGGTTGCCGGTGAGACTGTAATAGTAAGGGTATTACCGGGAGTTGTCGTAGATTTTTCCGAATCAACCAGACCGTAGCCTCGCACCCATACCTGGTAACTGGCATCGGGCAGGTCAGGGATCAAAAACCTGCCATCACTATCAGTGACAACAATCTTTGCATAGCGAGTATCAAAAGCATCTGTTTCTGCTATGACCCAGACACCAGCCTCCGCACCGTTCGCACTGGTAATGACACCTGCAATGTCGTCATCATCAACGGGTATTGACGGGGACTGTCTCACCGGCTCTTCTGCGCTGCCAGTATTCGGTATAACCTGAGTCGTTTCTTCTATCTGTGGGTCTTGTGATTCACCACTACATGCACTGATAATCATGAAAGCAGAAATTATTGCAAGCCTGAAAAGTCTCCAGGAATCAAACATGATTTTTCCCCCCGTTTCTCATTATAAGAAATTGTGGCAGTCACTTGCCGATTGTCCGAGAAATCTCCTTGGAGCTTAGCAAAGTCCAATAGCATAATTATGCAATAACATTGATATTTCCGGGAGTATTTTTAGCCATTTATATAGTTTTTCTCTGGAATTTGACCAAAATTAGCGTCATAGCAAGAACCGGGTGGGGTAAAACCAGACGATATGTTAGCGTTTCACCATGAGTGACTATCATAAAATGGCCAAAGTCATCCATTACCTAGTGAACAATAGCCGTAATCAGCCTTCACTAGACCAGCTTTCCAGGCTTGCAAACCTTAGCCCGTATCATTTTCAACGAAAGTTCAAGTCCTGGGTTGGAGTATCACACAAGGCTTTTTTGCAACACCTCACCTATATGGATGCCAAGACCTGTTTATTGAATGGCGATGAGATAACCCGGGCAGCTTTAAATTCAGGTCTTTCCGGTCCCGGCAGACTTTATGATTTGTGCATTAAGCTCAAAGCAGCAAGTCCGGGCGAAATAAAAAAGCTTGGAGAAGGATTAGAAATCAAATATGGAATCGGCCTGTCACCATTTGGCCGATGTCTAATTGGAATAGCACCCCGTGGCATTTGTTATCTGGCGTTTATTCATCAGTTTTCAGAACACAAGGCACTAACAGGATTAACCAGCGCCTGGCCCCAAGCCAGACTTGTCAGTAAGCCTGACCTGGTAATGGAAACATTGGAAAAGATATTTTCCATTAAACATCCTGGATCTGAAGGATTGAACGCTTTTGTTACCGGCACAGACTTTCAACTTGAGGTATGGCAGGCGTTATTAAAAATCCCACTTGGAAAAGTAGTCAGCTATGGATATATAGCTGATTTTATAGGCATGCCTCGTGCAGCACGGGGTGTTGGCTCGGCAGTTGCTAAAAATCAGCTTGCCTATTTGATCCCCTGTCACCGGGTTATAAGAAATAATGGAGTAGCTGGTGAATATCGTTGGGGAAATGAATTAAAAGAAAAGATTATCGCGGTTGAATCAGCGATCAGATCAACATAGCCTTATTCACGATACTGCCGGTATAAATTCATCTGGGCTTTCACTTGTGACTGAGCTGTGCTCCCTGGCAATCAACATATACAGTGAGGGCACTACAAACAGGGTAAAGATGGTACCTATGGCCATACCGCCTACCAGCACCAGACCGATTGAATTTCTGGCGGCTGCCCCAGGCCCTTCTACCAGCGTTAACGGAAAGTGACCGGCTATGGTGGCCATTGAGGTCATCAACACTGGACGAAAGCGGGTAAGAGACGCCTCTTTGATTGCAGTGATTTTATCTTTGCCGCGTTGCTGCATTACATTTGCAAACTCAACAATGAGTATTCCGTTCTTTGCAATCAAACCAACCAGCGTCACCAAACCCACCTGGGCATAGATATTCATGGTCGTAGTCCAACCGTCAGTCCAGTAAGGCATGTCCGGATTAGGAAGCTTCAGTACGGTGAATACCAAAGCACCGAACATGGCCAGTGGAACAGAACCGAGTAGGATCACAAACGGTTCACGAAACGAATTAAACTGTACCGCAAGCACCAGGAAGATCATCAACACCGCCAAACCCAGCGCAGGTAGAAATTTGCCACCTTCTGTACGTAATTGGCGAGACTCACCAGTGTAGTCAATATTGTAACCTGGCGGCAGTATTTCCTGTGCCGCATCTTCCAGTATCTGTAAACCGGCATTCAGCTGGGCAGTCATGCCGGACAGTTTTATGGAGTTGAGTTGCTGAAACCGGTTCAGCGTTCTAGGGACGGTTTTGTTTTTAATGGTTGCAAAGGTACTCAGTGGTACGAGTTTATTTTGAGGACCGGTTACATATATCTCACCAAGCTGTTCAGGAGTCATGCGTTGACTTCGGGCAATCTGTGGAATGACTTTATACGCACGTCCATCAATATTAAATCGATTAACATAGTTTCCTCCTAAAGAAGTACTCAGATCGGCACCTACCTGGGCATTATTTAAACCCAATGCAGCAACCTTGTCATAATCTATAATTATTTCAGATTCAGGTTGGTCGTATTTCAAATCAATTTCAGGCGGAAAATAATATATGCCACTTTCCATTGCCTTAAGCTGTAATTGTTCCGCATAGTGCAACATGTTCACCGGGTCATACGTGGAGGTGATAACAAATTCAATCGGAAAATTACTCCCGCCGGGTAATGCCGGCGGCATTCCTGCAAATACCTGTAACCCTGGGATGGCTGCCATCTTCGCCTGCACATCAAGGCTGATTTCGCGCATGGATCGTTCACGCTCATTCCAGGGTTTGACGACCATTCCGCTAAACCCCCCCACTCCTTGTGCTGCAGAAAAGGGCTCTGAAGGGGAAAATAAAAGCTGGAACGTCAATTCTCGTTCAGGTTGTGATAAGAACACCTGTTCAACGGCCCTGCCATAGTGACTCTTTTGATCAGCAGTGGCATTGGCAGCACTGTTGATGATCCCAAACATAAAACCCTGGTCTTCAACTGGCGCCAGTTCACTGGGTGAAAATATATACATGGGTACAATCATGACACTTAATACTGCCCAAACTGCATACACTGCTGGTCTGGCATTTAATGTCCTATCCAGACCATTGCCATAAGCATGGCGCAGTTTATTAAACCCGGAATTTACCCAGTTTGAGAAACCCGCCTTTTTATCTGATACCCGTAACAGTTTTGCCGACATCATGGGTGAAAGGGTAAGGGCAACAACTCCGGATATGGTAACTGCCCCAGCAAGAGTCAGCGCAAATTCCCTGAATAATGCGCCTGTCAATCCTCCTTGCAGTCCGATGGGTGTATAAACCGCAGCAAGGGTGATTGTCATGGCGATCACAGGGCCTATTAATTCTCGCGCTCCCTGTAAGGCGGCTTGCAAGGCCGATTTTCCTTCCCGCATATGACGATCCACGTTTTCTGTCACCACAATGGCATCGTCTACCACCAACCCAACAGATAAAACAATTGCCAGCAAGGTAAGCAAATTCAATGTGAATCCAAATGTCTGCATGATAAAAATGCTGCCAATCAGAGAGACTGGAATAGCGATCACCGGGACGATGACAGAACGTATACTGCCAAGAAAAATAAAGATGACTAAAATTACTATCAGCAAGGTATCGATAAGTGTACTTATTACTTCCCTGATCGAATTATCTATGTACTCTGAGGCATCATAGCCTATGGATGTTTCCAGCCCCTCGGGCAAGCCTTGTTTTATTGACTCGAGCTCCTCCCGGACACGTTGAACGACATCTATCGTATTGGCATTAGGTAGAGGAAAAATACCCATAAAGACAGCCGTCGTACCATTAAACCTGACTTCAGTATCGTAATCTTCGGCCCCTAATTCCACATCAGCCACATCTTCGAGACGGATTATCGTTCCCCGGTCTTCACGAATAACCAGTTGTTTAAATTGATCGACTGTGTGCAAATCAGTATTTGCAGTCAGATTGACACTGACAAACTCACCCTTGGTGCTACCCACGGCTGCAAGGTAGTTATTAGCTGCCAACGCGGAACGTACTTGTGTTGGACTAACATTTAATGCAGCCATCTCCTGGGGCTTTAGCCAGACCCGCATGGCAAAGGTACGGGCACCAAGTATATCCGCACGCTGAACACCTGTTACCGCTGATAAAATCGGTTGAACGGATCTCACCAGATAATCTGTGATCTCACTCTGTGATAAAGTCTCTGATGAAAAACTCAGGTAAGCAGAAGCTATTTGAGAATCTGCGGATTCTACACTGATTGAAGGCACCTCGGATTCAGGCGGCAATTCATTACGCACCTGGTTAACTTTAGAGGTGATATCTGTTAAAGCCTTGGTGGGGTCATAATTCAGATTTAACCTGGCCGTAACCAGAGATAGACCTGACAAGCTCTTGGATTCAATATAATCAATACCGTCTACAGAGGCTATTGCCCGTTCAATTGCGGTAGTAATAAATCCTCGAACTACGTCTGCGCTTGCGCCTACATATACGGTAGCAACCGTAACCGATGCATTTTCACTTTGCGGATATTGGCGAACATTCAGAGAATTCCATGCCTGAAGGCCGGCAATGATGATAATGACATTTAACACTATGGCCAGTACAGGGCGCTTTACAAAAATGTCAGTGAATGCATTCATAAATATTCTCTACTAATCAGTGAATATCCGCGATCATGTATTTTCAGGATCTGGATTAAATGAGAATTGAGGAGACAGGCGGGTATCGATTACCACCCTTGTCTCCGGGCGTATTTTAAAAACGCCAGTGGCAATAACCCGCTCTCCAATCACTACTCCTTCGATAACCTCAATAAAATTCCCCTTACTTACACCAAGTGAGACGGCCTGACGTTTAACTGTGTAACCCGGCATACCATCGTCGCCCTCAAAGTCCTCGTTAATAACGAACACATATTCACCTGTTGAACTATATTGCACAGATGATGCTGGAATAAACAATTTTGTTTCCGTCCTGCCAAGACTGATATCCACATTAACAAACATACCCGGCTTTAAACTTCCGTCACTATTATCCAATGTGGCCTGAATTAGAACGTTTCTCGTAGACCTATCAATTTGTGGTTCGATGGCGGTAATTTCCCCGTTAAAATTTCTTCCGGGATAAGAGTCAGAGGTGACTGACACAGACAGTCCTCTGGACAATTCCCCCAGACGTTGCTGAGGCAGTGAGAATTCCACAAATACAGGGTTTAGTGACTGCAGGGAAACCAATTGACTGCCTTTATCAAGAAACTGCCCTATACTGATTCGACGAATACCCAATTGGCCTGAAAATGGGGCACGAATAGTTTTTTTGTTAATGATGGCCTTAATATTATCTACCTGTGCATTGGCCTCTTTCAAAGCAGTATCAGCAGAGGAATAATCGGCCTCAGAAATACTTTTGGTATCAAACAACTCAGTCGCCCTCTTAAATATCCTTGCTGCACCCTCTGCCGTCGCCTGGGCAAAACGTAGTTGCGACATTTCAATATCCACATCCAGTTGCACCAGGACATCTCCGGCCTCCACAGTGGACCCTGCCTCAAAACGGATTTCCCTCACAATACCTTCCATTTCGTTCCTGACAACGATGCCCTGCTTAGCAACCACAGTCCCCACGGCAGTAAGACTGGTCTGCCATTCCTGCTCACGAACAGGTTCAACATTTACGGTCTCGGGCGGCATGACCTGCTGTGCTGCTGCATCTCCCATTGCCTTGAACTGCAGAATCTTGATGCCCACAAGACCACCTGCAATGGGCATGGCGATGACCAGCCCCATTAGAGTATAAAGAATTTTTTTCAGCATGATTTATTAATTCCCAAATTAGAATCCAGTGATTTCAGTTAAGATGTGCATTTGAATTACGAGTTTTCTCAAGGTCTCCCAGGCCTAATACCCCGGCGACCATGAATCTGGTAATCGTCTTAATGTATTCTTCTGGGTCGATTTTTTCCAAACCACTATAACCCGTCCAAATAGTATCCACAGATCCATCAAAACAGGTCTTCATACATGAATACAGTTTTCCCATATCGGTACATGGGATTTCAAGACCTTCCATACCCCATTCCAGCAGAAGTATACTCCGCAATTGCACCGGGGTGATATGGCACGATGTTTGACGAAATCATCAGGTCGGGCTTTAAAGGCCTCATAGCAGTATGCACCATTTGCAGGCTACACAGATTATTCAACAATGCTGTGGTAATTTCCTCTACCCGTTGCTCGGGATAATTATTCAGGGCAAAAAGATGGGCGGACAGTGATACCGTCAAGACATCACTGTTATTCCAATCATAGGCCCCACCCGGAATGGTGTAGGAAATAATACCAAAGTCATCCGCCACTTTATTTGCAGTTTCATTTGACACCGGGAGCAGGACCATATCAATTGCATCTGCTATTTGCAATATGGAACTATGGCCAACGAATAACGAATTAAATATCGCATCGGCACGCCGATCACGCATCAGGTCTCCCTGTTCGCCAGATGCCGCAAAGGTAACATTTCCTCCCCACTCTGATATTTCATCCAGTGTTGCCCCTGCAGCATTAATCAATGCCTCCCCACCTGGCTGGAAATATTACCCCGTCGGTTCAGCAAGATACGGATTGGCACCTTTTTGCTAATAATATCCTCCAGGCTGGTAAGCTGGTATTCCTCTGCAAACTCTCTGTTAACAATCAATTGCAACGGCGCCCAGTTATATAAGGCGGCAATGGTCCGTAAGTTTTCGTGCCGTTTACTAAATGGCGCTTGTCTATTGACCGCAATGTTCGCCTCGGCATCATGGATCAGGGCAATTTCGCAACATCCCTCATCAAGTCCCCGCACATTAGCAAACCCACCGCCTGAAGTCTGGTAAGTAATATTGGCGTCAGGATAAGAAGCCTTCATGGCAGCATCCAGACCCGTTCCCAAAAATGACCACAGACCACTGGGACTGGCGCCACATAAAGTAATATTTCTGCTTTGCCCTGTCTCGGTCTGAGAACAACCAAACAAAACAAATGTCAGTAGAATACACAGGATATTTCTTACTCTACAAACAATATTATTTTTCATGGCTATTAATTGAGATTCCAATTCAACTTTTTGCAACCTGATTTAAATTAGCTTCACGGTCTGAAATTTGCCCGGCCAGATAATTCAACAGGAATGTTTTATCTATACTAACAGGGACATGCAGAAATGCGAATTTCACATTATTTTTTATCGCATATTCACACATTAAATACATGGAAAAATTGCACACATAGGTACCGGCATCATAGGTTGTTGTTGTACCCTCTATTGAATCCAGTTTGAAATTGGCAAATAAATATTCCGGGCTGTCTTTACTGATAACATGGCTCTTGCCATCTTCAGTTTTGTATAGATTTTTTGACTTTCTTTCAATCCTTAATTTTCTTGCTCTAGGATGTTGCCCTAAACCAATAATCATATCCGGCTTGTGATAGCGAAGTTTTGAAATAAACATTTCATAGTTAAACTCAACCTGAAAAACATGCCTGCTAACGTTTGATAGTCTCGGCAAGCTATTTACCAAGGTTTCTGTAATGTTCTCACTAAAATGTTGGTAAGGCTTAAACCCGTAGATAAATATTTTCATCTTCTTGTAGTTACGATTCGAAATAAACCACTGGATTAATTACAATAAACAACCTGGAACTATAATATCGATGCGACCAGACTGATAAAAGACTATATCATCATAATTATGTCGGAAAATCATACTAACCAACCCCACGATGAGTATCTTGATGCCACGGGTCTGAACTGCCCCTTGCCGGTATTAAAGACAAAACTCGCCCTCAACAGGATGCAGCCCGGGGAGATATTGCGTGTAGACGCCACTGATCCCCATTCCATTATTGATTTTAAGGCCTATTGCGCACGTTCAGGACATGAAATTATTCATCTAAATGATACGGAGAAGGTGATTACATTCTTTATCAAACATAATAAACAGGATTAATTTCCTGGCATAAGTGATATACCTCAAAAGGGGGATACTAATTTAATAATGAATACTGTATATCAAGATATTACTTAGGCACTAATCACATTATTGAGTTATGTCCGGAGAAAAAATCCTCATCGTGGACGATAGTCCCACTGCCAGTCACATGATCAAGATGTATCTGGAGAGCCTTGATTATTCTGCTCCATGGATGACAAACTGTGCAGAGGCAGCCCTTAAACTGGTGGAAGATCACTCCCCTGACCTGGTTTTAATGGACATCAACCTGGGAGAAGGGATGGACGGTATTGATACTGCTGAGGTCATCTTAAATCGGCACAGGATTCCTGTTATTTATATCACGGCATATTCAGATGAGGTTACCCTTGATCGGGCAAAGGACACTATACCCTTTGGCTTCATAAATAAGCCATTACGCATTGAAGACTTGAAAGTTAATCTGGAAATAGCTCTTGCCAGAAATATTGTCATTCAACAAGAACGAGACCGAAGTGTTGAGAAAAAGTTATATCATGATCATGTCAGCCAATTGGAATTCTTTTTGTTATCTGAAGCCATGGATCAACTTGTGTCCGGTGTGGTTGTTATCGATGATAATTTGAACATCTACTATACAAACAAGGCAGCAGGAAAAATTATTGAGGCAAGAAAGCAATTTAACAATAAAAATGGAAAGTTTGAAATATCAAGCAGAAAGTCCCGGCAGGAATTTCAGGATAAATTATCTAAATTCAAAGCCTGGTGATACCCCTGGAAAAAGAAAAAGAAGAATTAAATATATTAATCTTTCCTATCGACAACCCTGCAAAATATAATCTGGACTCTGCATCAAGTTTTATTATGTTTCTGTTCGATTCAGTTCGTAATCTTGAAAAGATTGAAGAAGTCGTGCGAACACTATACAAACTATCTCCGACTGAAGCGAAGATAACCTCTGAACTGGTTTTTAATCCTTACCTGACGGATGTAGCGGCAAAAATGGGCATCACCTACAATACTGCACGGACACATCTAAAAAAAATCTATCTAAAGACAGAGACCAACAAACTCCCGGCATTAATCCAGAAGATCGTCACTGGACCCACAGGCATACTTATTCACGCAATCGAATAAAACCTGCAATTAATTATCATCACTCTCATATATCGTATAGTTATGGGTAATCTTTGCGGTCTTGCCTAACATTATTGAAGCTGAGCAATACTTTTCTGCGGAAAGGTTAATAGCTCTGTCCACCTGCTTGTCTTTCAGATTTTTACCGGTAACAATAAAGTGCAAATGAATCTCGGTAAATACCTTGGGTTCGGTCTCTGCCCGTTTAGAGGTAATCTCCAACTGGCAATCCTCCACTTCCTGTCTGGCCTTGGCAAGGATACTGACGACATCATAACTGCTACATGCTCCCATACCCAGTAACAGGGTTTCCATTGGCCTGGGACCTAAATTTCGGCCTCCTCCCTCGGGAGGTCCGTCCATAATCAGCCTGTGTCCACTGGCAGATTCACCAACAAAGGCAGCTCCGCCGATCCAGTTGATATTTGCCTTCATATAATATGACTCCATATAGTGGTTATCCCGTAAAAAGAGTACCATAGTAAATCTATTTGAAGTTGAAATGAATAACCCGACTTTAAACGCCATAATGTACAAACAACGTAATACAGGTAGAAACTTCTTCTAAATATACTCATCAAGAATTAATAGATGAATTTCTGGAGCACTGTCATCGCAAGGCATACCCGTCCAAACAATTCATTACTCGCGAAGGCGACCCATCTCTCGACCTTTATTATATCATCAGCGGTACGGTCTCGGTCCAGGTTGATGACGACAAGGGCCACGAAATTGTGCTGGCCTATCTAAACCCTGGAGATTTTTTTGGGGAGCTTGGGTTGTTTGATGAAGAGATTAAACGCAGTGCCTTTGTCAGGGCAAAGGAAAAATGTGAAATTGCCCAAATCAGCTATGAAAGATTAAAGAAATTAAACAATATACTCCCTGATTTGTTATTGGATATCGCCTCTCAACTTGCCATTCGGCTACGTAAGACCAGCCGCAAGGTCAGTGATCTGGCATTGACCGATGTAAAGGGCCGTGTCGCCAGGACATTGCTGGACCTCTGTAAAGAACCCGCGGCTATAACCCACCCCAACGGCATGATGATTCGCATCACCCGGCAGGAATTAGGGCGAATTGTAGGCTGTTCAAGAGAAATGGTCGGCCGAGTATTAAAAGACCTGGAAGAGGATCACCTGATTACCGTATCTGGTAAGTCTATTGTCGTGTTTGGGACCCGATAAACCTGATTTTACCCGCTGCTTGACAAGCCGGTACTCAGAAACGAAAATCCCTTCTCCCGTATTTCCGGTTTTTTATCAAAAACCCTTGTTACTTAATACTTGTAACTGTATTTTGGCTACGTAGCTCAGCTGGTTAGAGCACGGCACTCATAACGCCGGGGTCGGTGGTTCAAGTCCACCCGTAGCCACCAATTTTTATAAAAATTATCCCGCCAGCTACTAAATTTATATATTCTATGTTGAACCACCAACAATGTCTGTGGCTGTTGAAGTACATCCATGTACTTCACCCTTAGCCACCATTTCCTCCATTCCATTGTACTGCTATATGTTGATACACATCATAAAACCGGTCAATGACGCCAGTTAAAACAACCCGACGTAGTTTTCTGCCAATGTCCTGGAGGCAGATTGCGACGAAGCCACATGACGTAACTGCGCTAGTTGCAACTGCGTTTGATAAGGATCGTTTTCCTGAAATTTATGTAGCATGCGCGTCATCCACCAGGAAAAATACTGAGCATGCCAGACGTGTGGAAGACAATCACGGGTATAGCTAACCAGATATTGCCCATTGCCATTTATAATTTTTTGTTCAATCCCGCGGCACAGAAATTTGACATCCCGCAAGGCAAGGTTGAGTCCCTTTGCGCCGGTAGGTGGAACGATGTGCGCTGCATCACCAGCCAGAAACAGGTTGCCATATTGCATGGGGTCGGCAATAAAGCCCCGCATGGGTGTAATTCCCTTTTCCAGAATTTTTCCTTCGTTCAGGCTGAAGCCCTCATCCAATTCCATTCGCTGCTGAAGTTCAGACCAGATCCGGTCATCAGACCAGTTCTCCACATCATCATCCACATTACACTGTATATAGTTTCTGACAATCTTCGGTGAACGCATACTGTGCAGGGCAAAGCCCTTTTCATGATTGGCATAAATGACATTCTCGGTAGACGGTACTGCCTGGGCGAGAATACCCAGCCAAGCAAAAGGAAACTTATGTTCATAGTTTTTTAAAGTATCTGCGGGAATAGATGGCCTGGAGACCCCGTGAAAACCATCGCATCCAGCAATTATTTTACACTCGATGCCTAATTTCTGTCCTTCATGAGAAAATTCAATTTGGGGATTGTCTGACATTATTTCTACCAACCTCACATCAGATACACCAAACAGTAACGGTCTATTATCGATCTCTATATGTTGAGCAATCAGGTCCTTGACGATTTCTGCCTGTCCATAAACCATGATATCTTTACCAGTCAAACCAGACAGATCAACCATATGCCGGGTACGGTCAAATCGAAGTTCCACGGCATGATGCATCATCCCTTCCCGCATCATGCGTTCACCCATACCAATCTCATTTAAAAGCTCAAACGTCCCTGCTTCCAGTACACCTGCACGTATCCTTTTTTCAATATACTCCCGGCTCTGGTTTTCGATAATGATGGAATCTATACCGATAAGAGACAGCATCCTTGACAGGGTCAGACCTGCCGGCCCTGCACCGATAATGCCAACCTGGGTTTTAAGAACTTTTTTAACCAAGGCAAGTCTCCATCTTGTTCAGGTCAGAACTGCCAATAAAACAGGAATGCTAATCACAGAGATAATTGTCGATACCACCACAAAGCTGGCAACTTCTTCTGGATCCTGGTTATACATTTGTGAATATACATAATTATAAACGGCCACAGGCATGGCACACTGTAATATGAATGCTCCCCTGGCCACACCGGTAAACCCAAACAGTTCGGCGATACCAAATCCAGCCATCGCGCCCATTGATATCCTTAATACGGACAACCATGATGACCTTGATAAAGTGGTAACCGGGATCGTTGCCAGGGACGTTCCCAGCATCAATAACATAAGCGGGATAGTCAGACCCGATAAGATTTCCAGGGTATTGTCCAACCACACTGGTAAGCTCAGCTGAAAGGCAAATACCAAAACCCCTAGCACCACTGCCGGTATGACCGGGTTAGACAATACAGTCCGCCATTTCCCGGTCCCGGCGGATATGGTCTGCCCAATGGTATGATTGCTGATAGCGACCACGGCGAAGATGGCGATAGCATAATTCAAGCCTACTTCGCCAAAGGCATAATAGGATAGAGGCAGGCCCAGATTCCCGGTATTGGGAAAGGACAAAGAAGGCAAATATACGCTTGCCGGCAGCCCGGTTAACCTTAAGACAATTCCGCCGACCAGGAGAAAGCACCCAACGGCGATTAATGTTGCCCCGCCAACGACTGCAAGTGTCCTGGGGTCCACCGTGGTATGACTGAGGTTATAAAATATTAATACCGGTGTACCGATCATGCCCACCAGAAAAGTAATGGTTTTCTTGTCAAATGGCCGATTGGTAATAGCAATTACATAACCTAACAACACAGCCAGCAACACTGGTAAGGCGGCGGCAAGTATTACCTGCATATCATATGATTTCCGGATTTCATAACATCACAATTATTTTTACATATTTCTCTCTATACTCAGCATAATAACGTAATTAACAGAATTATCGAGAGACAAGTCGATAAATCAACTGACAGTTTATCTGATTAAATGACAGGATTATTTACTTTTATACGTTTTAGACTCATCTTTACATCTCATTAATATGACCCAGGACCAAATCAACAAAATAAAATCATGAGTAATGCAGATTCTTATGTCGACTCGGGAAAAGCGCTACCTGTCGAACGCATCATTGAACTCATAGAGTCCTCGGATTTTTTTACCGGTTATAGTGATGATGAGATTAATACATTATCGGACTGGGTAAAGGCTTATACAATCCCTGCCGGTGAATTTATCGTTAAAGAAGGAAAAGATGATAACTGTCTGTGTATTGTGGTACATGGGTCGGTGGATATATACAAGCAAACAGAACCTGATAAACATTTAAAGATTGCTACAGTTGAACCCCATGAATCCATAGGAGAAATGGGCGTAATAGATGGTGAACCTTTTTCAGCCTCGGTAATAACCTCTACCGAATCAACTGTCCTGATCATGACCAAAAACAATTTCGATACCCTGACAGAAAAGCACAAAAATCTCGGTATCAAGCTGCTGCGTAAAATAGCCGGCATCATCAGCGGCCAATTGAGAAGTACAACCGGACGTCTTGCAGATCTTCTATCGAATCACTAGCATTAAATTTTTGTCTAATACAGTTGGTTGCTCTTGATCTGATACTGGGCATACCCGGCAATAACAAATGGGATTGCAAACAAGGTAAATATCAAGAAAACCGGCATATTCATCCCTATCGCGATACCTCCTAAGGAGGGTGAAATAATTGCCCCAAATCTTCCCAGCCCTATCCCCCATCCGACACCGGTAGTCCTGATCTCCATGGGATAAATCCTTGCTGCCACAGAATATAGCCCGACAAACCCACCCTGAACAAAAAA
>JAURPG010000076.1 GCA_030835405.1 Gammaproteobacteria bacterium
GAGATTACTGACGGAGCGAAACCAGTCAGGTGCAGATGCGTTATTGATAATTTCATAGGCCCTGGCCATATCGAGGACATTACTCCCTTCCAGGTGTGCGCCAAGGGTCTGTTTGGAATTTTGATCTGTGGTAAAGGTTAGTAGTTTCAATTTGGACCTCGTTTAGTATTAATTAATAAAAATTTGGCTCTATATGTTTTTTAAATATTCTTCCAGGTATGCATTTACTGATATTGGATTTTCCAGGCTGGCCACATGACCGGTATCCTCCACTACATGATGAACGGCATTTTTAATGCCTTTCTCCATGGTATAAGGGCAGTCTTTTGGTATAAAGATATCGTCGCTGCCGGATAGAATCAGCGCAGGGACATCAATAGTTTCCAGTGTGTGGGTGTCATCTTCCTTGATGGCCATGGCCTCCAGGGTCTTGGCATTGGCCTCGGCACTGACGGTGTAATTCATCATTTTAATCCAGTCTACCACCCAGGGTTTTTCTTCAACAGTTTTTGGAGAGACACGTTTTGGCCCTGTCAATTCGACAAACGCCTCCAAGCCGTTCTTTTCAATGTTCTCTATCTGCGCACGACGGCGTTCCTTGATTTCATCGGTATCGGCCTCGGCCTTGGAGCAGATCATCACCAGGCCGGACATTCGATCGGATCCTCGCGCCCACATCCTCAATGCGATATAGCCACCAATGGAGATACCAGCGACAACCGCCTTATCAACATTAATTTTTTCCAGGAACTCGATATAAGATTGTGCAATCAGGTCAACTGTATGTGATTCCGGATGAAATGAGGAATCTCCATGGCCAGGCATGTCCGGCGCGATAACCCGGTAACCCTGGGCATGAAAATGTGTTAACTGTGGATACCAGAGATTTTTATTATGTCCAAAGCTATGTAAGAACAGGAGTGTTTTTCCACTCCCACTGTCATGATATGAGATGGTTCTGCCATCAGAAAGTGTTATTTCAGCCAAGATCGTTCCTTAAGGTTTTGTTGTTATAATTTGAAAGAGAGATTACAGCAAACTTAATGAGCGATTTTGGCTTTGGGCACACTTTATGTCAACTTTTTTACGGTAATTAGATAATTTACAGTCCACAGAGGTCCTTGATTTAAATTACTTCAGTACCAATGGAAATGACCGGTGTCATTCTTGACTTGAAAATCATCTCAATATAGCCTGAGTTTAATTTTAATAACTACAATAATATCGAGGGACATCCTGATCATGAACGAGAAAGAACGCCTGATTAATGACCTTGTCATTGCCAATCGTATACTTGCAAATGAGAATGTCGTTGATGCCTATGGGCATATCAGTATCCGTAACCCGGAAAATCCAAATACCTTCTTTTTAGCCAGGTCCCTGGCACCTGAACTGGTAACGGCCGATGACATCGTTGAACTGGACCTGGATGGAAATCCAGTCCATGAGGAGACTCGTCCCTTATATCTAGAGCGGTTTATCCATGCGGCTATACTAAAGGCCCGTCCTGAGATACTGTCCACGGTACACGCCCATGCAGAGGATATCCTGCCCTACGGCATTGCCAACGGCACCCCCCTGCGTCCGGTCATTCATTCGGGTAGTTTTATCGGTGCCAATGTGCCGGTGTGGGACATTGCGGATAAATTTGGTGATACTAACTTGCTGGTTTCCAATATGGACCAGGCGGATGACCTGGCAAAGACCCTGAGTGATAATAATGTGGCCCTGATGCGAGGACATGGATTTGCCTCTGCGGCCCGTTCACTGATTGAGGCGGTGAGAATGGCCGTTTATTTACCACGAAATGCCCGGGCATTGTCTGCTGCCATCCATCTGGGTGGTGACATCAAATCCCTGTCACAAGGTGAGATTGATGCCCGCAACCGTGGTTACAAACCCTATTCTCCGGAAACCTGGAGGGCATGGGAATACTGGGCAACCAAGTGCGGCTGTAAAGATATGCTGGTTAAGGGTGATGATGAATCTAAGTAGAAGGATCTATTTCTAGATCATTATTTTACTGCCTTGAATAATCGGTCATTCCCTTACCCTATAGGGCATAAACTTGAGCGGAAATCTGGTGAAAAGACGTACGCTAAAGGTGCTCATTTTCAGACTGGATGCCGGGTTAAGCCCGGCATGACAGAAATTTTGTCTACATATCCATACTGGGAGGGCCCAGCTCAAATAACGGCTGTTGATTGATAACCTCTTCAACAGCTTCCTTGACCTCATCTGCAGGTAATCGGACCCGGTAATCCGGATTGGCATAGGCAAAAGCTATCATTCCATTTGTATCAATTACATAGACGGCAGGCACGGAGAGCGCCTTGTGATTTTCCATGGAAGATTCATCCAAATCCCAGTTTCTGGATTGATATCTTGAAATCGTGTCATCGGGGACCCTGAAGGCCAGACCATACGCCATCCCCATCTCCAGCCTCGCATCTGAAAGTATCGTGTAGTCAAGTCCGTCGATAAATTCCTGGGTTTCCTGCTTAAGGTTGGAATAAAGTATTTCCGGTCTGTCTCCGCTGAGGAAAAGAATATCAACGCCCATTTTCTTAATTTCAGGCATGACGTTACGTAACTCATTTAGTTGAGTATTACAGTATGGACACCAGCCTCCCCGGAATGTGATTATGAGGGTAGTACGTTCCAGGTTTTCAGCATTGAATTCGTAAGGGCTACCATCAACATTGTAAACTGTGAAATCTGATGCCTTGACACCCGCCATTAATGGACTGGTTTCTTCAGCGGTTGGCGCTATATTTGAATCTGCATTTGTTATCACAGGAAATATTGTAAAAATTGTTAACAATATGAGTTTTTTGAATACGGGAAGTTTATTCACCATTGTCCTCGATTAATCAAATTATAGGTTAGCCGTGTTAATTTCGTAGTATCCTGATGGTAGCATCAGTTTTATACCAGATAGACAGGGTAACAACTCCATGAGTGCCTAGTAAAGGTGAAATCCCGGAATGTTTGTTCACATTTTTATCTGCACACGCCAGGATACTTTCTATACCGGTCAGAGGTGATGATTAAATGTTAATAAATTGGGTATAAATACTCAATTTTTGGAACAAATGGTATACTTGTAAGGCTATAAAAATAACAAGCATCAAAAGGAACAATCAATGTCGAAATTAAAATTGAACTTTGCCTGTGGTCCTTATGACCGTATGGAGGCTATGCACTATAACCGGATTGAAGTTGAGGGGATCGATATTAATTACATGGAGATCCAGGCCCCCAGGGAAATTTTTGACCGTATGGTGGGCAGCCGGGAATTTGATATGTCTGAGTTGTCTCTGTCTGAGCACGTTGTGTGGTCATCTAAAGGTGATAGTCCTTTTGTTGCCTTACCGGTCTTCCCTTCCAAGGCCTTCAGGCACGGGTTTATTACCATTAACAAGAATTCCGGGATTAAAGAACCCAAGGATCTGGCAGGCAAAAGGATTGGTGTTCCGCTTTATACCATTACCGCTGCCATCTGGATCCGGGGTGATTTGCAAAATGTCTATGGTGTCGACCTGTCTAATGTTCAATGGGTACAGGGTGCAGTAGAGAAGGCCGGGACCCATGGTAAGCCACCTGCGGTACCGGATTTGCTGGAGCCGGTAGACATTGTCCAGAATACCTCTGACAAGTCCCTTTCCGACATGTTGCGGGACGGTGAGATAGACGCCATTATTGGCTCACGGTTACCGGACTCTATCCGTACTGATCCCGATAAGGTAGGCCGGTTGTTTCCTGATTCCAGGGACGAGGAGAAACGCTACTACAAGGAAACCGGGATCCATCCCATCATGCATACCGTGGCTATCAAGCGCGAGATTTATGAAGCGAACCGCTGGATCGCCAGTAGCCTGTTCAAGGCATTCCTGGAATCCAGGAAATGGGCCATAGACAAGATGTATTTTTCTGCGGCACAACGTTATATGTTGCCCTGGCTTTATGATGATCTGCATGAAGTGGATGAAATATTTGGAGACAAGCTCTGGGCCTATGGGGTGGAAGAAAACCGTGCCACGCTGGAGGCATTTGTGAAATATATGAAACAACAGTATTTCATAAAGGAAGAGATGCCTGTGGATGATCTGTTTCTACCAATACATGGACGTCACGATTAATTAGTTTGTCGTATTCCTTTTTTATGGGGGGAGGGAATTATGATTAGTTCAGATAAGTCTATTGTGGCAAAACTATTGTCATTTATTTCATTAATAGCTCTGTCCTTGAATCTGGTGGCGCAGGATTCCGTGCCGAGCTTCGAGGAAGAAACAGTCTACATTGCCCAATCACTGGAATTGATGCCAGGTATGACTGTCGCCGATGTGGGCGCAGGTGATGGTGAATATACCGTTTTTTTATCTGACCAGGTGGGAAATTCAGGCAAGGTCTATTCCACTGAGGTGCAGCCCGATCTGGTTGAGAGCATTAAATTAAATGTGAAGGGCAAGCAGAATGTAACGGTTTTAATGGGTGCCCATGAAAGTACCAATTTACCGGAACAATGCTGTGATCGGATCCTGCTACGGCGTGTCTATCATCACTTCCATCATCCAGGGCCTATGCTGAACAGCCTGTATACCTCGTTAAAGCCGGGTGGCATGATTGCGGTAATTGACTTTCTCCGCGCCGAACATGAGGTCCAGCGAGCTGATGCCACACCGGATGATCATGAGCATGGTGTCAGGCCCCATCATTTGATTGAAGAAATGGAAAAAGTGGGTTTCGAAATGATCCGGCAGGTAGCAGACTGGCCCAGCCGTATCAGTCATGGCAAGGCCACGGATTTTTCTATGCTGTTTCGAAAGCCTGTCTGAGTATCATGCACGGTTTTAGTACGAACCTGATTCGTGGGGCGGAGTAATATGGAAATCATCGCCAATCAACCAACAATCGGTGCTGAGATAAAATGCCTGGATTTGTCCAGGCCTTTATCAACGGCTGAGTTCGACAATGTCTATCAGGCATTATTGTCATACAAGGTGATTTATTTTCGTGATCAGAACATAAGTCCCGATCAGCACGAGGCGTTGGCCAAACAATTCGGTGAACTGGAAGTCAATCCATTTCGTCCCCAGGGAGAAGGCAGGCCGGCACTGCAGATCATTAAAAATGATAAAGACAATCCCGTGCTTTCAACCGATGTCTGGCATGCGGATCTCACCTTCAGGGAAAAACCCACAAAATTTACCATACTGCGATGTATTGAGATTCCAGCACAGGGAGGCGATACCTTATGGTCAGATATGTGTGCAGCTTATGATGGCCTGAGTGATTCCATGAAAAAGTTTGTCTGCAGTCTTGAGGCCATACATGATTTTAAAAATTTTAGGGTCCTGTATCGGGGGACTGAAGAAAAACGCCAGGAACTGCATAGAATGGAAGATATGTTCCCCAATCCGGCGCATCCAGTGGTCATTTCCCACCCAGAGACAAAGCAGCGAGTCTTGTTTGTGAACCGGCAGTTTACAGTACGGATAAAGGACATGAGTGACTATGAAAGCCGCAAGGTACTGGATTTGTTGTACGATCAGGCAAGTGTCCCTGAATACCAGTTTCGGCTTAAATGGCATCCCGGTACTATTGCGATCTGGGACAACCGTTTGTGCCAACATTATGCAGTGAACGATTATTACCCGAACCTGCGCCATATGGAACGTGTGGCCATTGAAGGTGATGCCGTCCCTCACTTTGATGCCGATGCAATTCCTGAACAGAAATATCGGACCATCAGGCGGGTGCACGCGGTGGAGGGATTACACTAATTTGAGGCTAATGGGTATATAAATATATAGTGATCCAGCGCTGTTATTTATTTGATTTGCCTTGAATAAGTTTGCAATTTAACTTGAAATTATCGTAACCTGATAAACCTTAGAAACAGGATGAAAACATGCGATTTATTAGTTTTATTTGTGCATTATTTGTTTTAAGTGCCTGCTCTGGTGGCGGGGGGAATAGTAACAATGGAGAGTATCCACAGGAGAATATCTCTATTGTAATCCCTTATGGCCCAGGTGGCGGGTTTGATACGACTGTTCGGGTATTCGCACCGCATTTTGCTGAAAAGCTTGGAGATGACGTCACCATTCTGCCTGAGAACATCCCCGGAACGGGTGGTAGGCGAGGCACAACCACGGTATACAGGGAAGACCCGGATGGCTATACCATTGGTATTCTCAATTTGCCCGGCCTGGTATTGCCGTCCATACTTGGCGAGCAGGTGGATTTTCAGCTACGGGAGATGAGCTGGATAGGCCGAATAGAATCACAAAATTATGTCTTGCTGGTACAGGCGGAATCGGACATTCAAACCCTGGATGATTTTATTGCCCAGGATGAGTTCACCTTTGTTTCTATTGGTTATGGAACAACTGTGCTTGCGGCAATTCAAATCGCTGCTGAGCAGTTAGGTTTGATGAGTAAAAATCCAAAATTCCTGACTGGTTATTCGGGGACATCTGACCAACTGGTTGCCCTGGTAAGAGGGGATGGCAATGCAACCATTAGCCCGATCTCGACTGCCTACCAGTATGTCAGGTCAGAAAATTTAAGGCCTATAGCCGTAACCGGAGAGAGTCGAAGCAGTTATTTTCCTGATACCCCGACATTCGAGGAACTGGGGTATTCAGGTTTAACCCCATTGAATGTACAACGCTCACTGGCCGGACCACCGGGCATGGATCCTGTTGTGCTTGGCAAACTGCGTGAGGCATTTCTACAGACTATGGAGTCTCCGGAGTTTCTCGAGGCAGCAGCCCAGGCACAAATGGACGTTGCACCCTTAAATGGTGATCTGGCAGCACAGGAAATTGAAAATAATTTTCAATATTATGAAGGCTTCAGGGCAAACCTGAGTAACCCGAATCAACTATAATCCTATTAACAGATACCTGAAATGTTCGAGCCGTTACTGACTGCCTTATCTTATCTTTTCAGTGATGGTCTCAATTTTTTATATCTGGCACTGGGCGTGGTGGTGGGTGTGTTATTCGGCATCATCCCCGGTCTAGGTGGCGCCACGGCTATTGCATTATTGTTACCCCTGACCTTCGGCATGTCGCCAGAGCAGGCCATTGTACTCATGGGTGGTGTGATGGGGGCAGTATCAGCGGGCGGCGCGGTAACCGCCATACTGTTAAATACACCCGGGACGGCGCCCAATGCGGCAACCTGTTTTGATGGTTACCCACTGACCAAACAGGGTAAGGCCGGCCTTGCTATTGGTGCGGCCGCATCGGCCTCTGCTATCGGTGGCATGTTCGGACTCTTCATCCTTGCTGCAGTATTACCTGTCGCCAAGTCCATCGTGTTATGGTTCGGTCCCCCCGCGTTTTTCATGTTGGCTTTATTGGGTCTGACTTCACTAACTGTCTCCAGTGGCAACATGTTACGGGGCCTGATCGCCGGTTGCCTTGGATTGTTTATTGGCTTTGTCGGTTATGATGAGATCGGAGGGACAGAACGTTATACCGGCGGTGTGGATTATCTCTGGGACGGGCTATCCATTGTGCCGGTGCTAATCGGATTGTTTGCCATCGCCGAAATGCTGATGCTGTTTGTAAAAGGTGGTTCTATTTCTGAATCAGGTTCACAGGAAAAAATAAGGTTTACAGATACCGTTCAGGGGATTAAAGAAACCCTGAAAAATTTAAAGATTGTTGCCAGTGGATCGGCGATTGGTTCATTAATCGGTGCTGTCCCTGGGATTGGTGGTGTTGTAGCTTCGTTTATGTCTTATTCATTCGCTTCACAAATTACTAAGGACAACTCAAAATTCGGAAAGGGAGATATTCGAGGTGTGATTGCCCCTGAATCGGCCAATAATGCCAAAGACGGTGGTGGCCTGATCCCAACCCTGGCATTCGGAGTGCCGGGGACCGCAGAGATGGCACTGTTCCTGGGGGTGTTGATATTACATGGCTTGAACCCGGGACCCATGTTATTGATAGAGAGGGAGTACACCATCTTCGTACTAATTCTTACTATGCTGGGGGCGACCATACTAAGTACTGCATTTATTTGTATCGCTGCCTATTATCTGGTTCGTATTGCTTATATTGATTCTGGCATCCTGATACCTTCTGTCATTTCTGTATCGTTGGTGGGCGCCTATGCAGTCCATAATACGATAGGTGATGTGTTTACCGCCGCATTCTTTGGCGTACTGGGTTACCTGATGATCCGTTTTGACTACCCAAGGATTACCCTGGTGATCGCACTGGTGTTATGCAGTTTGATGGAACGTAATTATACCCAGTCAATGATCATGTTTGAGGGCGACTGGAGCGGGTTCTTCAGGGACAAGACCGCCCTGGTCTTGTTTTTGTTCTCTGCCGTTGCATTATCCATTCCTATGATTCAGGCATTTCGTAAAAAGAGGCAACATCCCGATGGAACACCCGGCTAATCATAAGACGGCATTAATCGTTGCCTTGTTAGTCCTGGCATTCGCCATCTCCGTGCTGGTAACGGCTTATGAATATCGTGGTGGCAGTGGCATATTCCCCCGCTTTATTGGCTGGGTATTTGTTGGTCTGACACTTATAGAATGCATAGTACAACTCAAATCATTGACCTCCTCGGGACAGGGGAGTTTATTTGCTTTTAGCTTTACAAGACCGGGTGAGAAGGACATCAAAGAATTAAAAGGTATCTTATGGATAGGATTTATTCTTATTACCCTGTATCTGGGTGGTTTCCTTGCAGGTATTCCAGTCTACGTCTTTGCCTTCCTCAGGTTGTCTGCCGGCCGGTCCTATAAGCAGTCCTTGCTCCTGTCTGCTGGTGCTACCGGATTCATTTATCTCTTGTTTATCGAGTTATTACAATACAGGTTGTATCAGGGTCTGATTTTCGGCTAATTTTTCCTTATTTTTTGCTTTTTTATACCGCTAATTACCTAAGAGCTTTCGTTGACTAATTAATTGAAGCAGGAGTATTCTTAACTTTCATTATTTGGTTCGCTTTCTACTCTGTAACTGTTGAATAGCCAGAAAATCAAATATATTAATTATGGATAATATTTCTTAAGGGGAGGTGTCATATGCGTTTTTATCGCGCATCCAGATTGGTATGGTTAAGTATCATCATCAGTAGTTTCTTATTCTCATCAGGATTATTTGCTCAAGGAAATATACTGGAAGTCCTGGTGAACTATCCTGATCTTATTGTTCATAACGCCAAGATCATCACGGTCGATGATGAGGAATATAATAGTAACCCGGGAACCATTGCCCAGGCCATGGCGGTGCGTGATGGTATGATCCTCAGCATTGGTGATAATGATGAAATGCTTGCCCTGAAAGGTCCTGATACTGAAGTCATGGATATGAAAGGCAAAACGATACTCCCGGGTTTTGTAAACAACCACCACCATCCCCAGGGGTCAATGGAAGATATTGCCAGGGAAATGTTTGATTTACCGGGTGCCCTGGTGGGTTTTTACATCAATTTAGTCGTCGCCCCTACACCCGATGAAACCCTCGCCAAGGTTGCCCGGGCTGTTGGGATGTTACAGGAACGGGCAGATGTTAAACCCACGGACTGGATTGGAATTGAATTGTTTCCGGATGGTGAAACCTTCCCGGATCTGGGGTCGGTATCCTTCATGATGAGTGCACCGGCCGAGGCAGACGCACCCATTGGCACCAATGAGCTGAGTGAAATTGTGCCTGAGAACCCCGCTGTGTTGATGAGTGGTGGCGGTATTCATATCAGCGATAAGGACCCGGGTGTCTGGTATTACGTTCGTCAGAATGATACTGGCGATCCCATTGTTGAAGAGCTGTTTACCTTTGAGTTCTGAACATAGGGATTGAGCGATAGCAATAGTAAAGAACTGGACTAAAGAATCTGCCAGGAGAAAGAAATGAATCACAAGACAATCTACAAATTCTTAATAGTTAGTGTATTAACGTTAACTTTCAGCCAGGTTTCAATGGCAGGGCATCGTGCCCGCTTGTTAAATGAAACGGCCATTGACCATATCATGGAGGTGTGGCCAACATTACGTTCCGGCCTTGAGGCCAGTGTCCCGGGTGTGGAAAATGTCGGGGAACGTGTGGTGATGACCACCTCGCCGCCCTGGAGCCATTTTCAGACCGTGGCCATGGGTAGTGCCCCAACACCCTATGAGCTGGGGCAGGCATTCAAGGAACATGTGAAACGTAATCTATGGCCACAGGGGGTTACCCAGTTTGAGACCCGCCTGGACAAGGCCAGCGAGGTCTCGGCCATGTACCTGCTGTTAAGAGAGGATGGTAAGTTGCCCGTTAGGCTCGGTTGGCATTATGAGCAGCATCGCCAACCTATCCTCACCGATGCCCATGTCAGGGCCTTTTATACCGACCGGGGTTATTCCTGGTCGAAGATGGAAGACGGTAACCCCTGGTTATGGCTGGGGGGGGTTGGGTCAGAAGGTGATGGCGATACGGTTAACGGCGGCTGTATGAAAGGGTTTATGACCTATTCAGACCCCCGAATGGAGAACTGTCCGGACGTTGAATCGGCCACAACCCATTCCCTGCTGGTGGGGGCATTACAGGCCGGTTGGCGGTTTGTGGGTATGCACGGTATCGGACCAGGCCAGATTGCCACCGCCGCAGAATATGTAGAGAAGGCCATGGCAGTAAACCGGGACCTGACCCTGGAACGGGTGCGTTCCATGCGTCATACCTTCGCCCATGGTACCTTGCTGGGACACGATGAGCGTATGTTTGATATTGCCAAGAAGTACAACTTTACCCTGGTGGTGGATCCTCATCGTGCATTCAATGATGAGCCGGGTTTTGTGGATCGTTACCTGGGGGGAGACCGTTCTGTTATTGCCCCCATCAAGTCACCATTAGATGCCGGAGTAAATGTCGCTGTGGAGTTTGGGGGATTTGAAGGTATTCAGGCTGTTGTCACCAGGACCAATGAGCGGACTGGAGAAGTCATCGCCCCCAACGAGGCGGTTGACCGGGTTGTCGCTCTGAAGCTGGTGACTATCTGGTCGGCATTTTCCATGTTCTCAGACAAGTTAACAGGAAACCTCAAGCCCGGTAAATATGCAGACTTTATTGTTCTGGATAAAGATTATCTTTCCGGGCCCGATGATGAAATTCATGATAATAAAGTCATCATGACGTTTATCAATGGCGAACTGGTCTGGCAGGAAGAGGGCAACCCCATTGCGGCTGCGGAATAATTCCTGTCAATTAAAATCATTTCAAATCTACAGGGGCTGCCCATTTGTTTTGGGCGGCCCTTTAATATTTCCAGATTGATCCCATTAGCTTAACCATGTTGAATATTATTCCGGGAAAATATGCTTGTAGTGTAGTCCTCGTTCTCTATCTGTCACTTACATCAGTATTCGTCTCTGCCCATACCGAAGGCGCATGGAATGATTTCATGATAGATAACAAGAATGATACTGCAGGGGATATGCTCGCCTATGTACGAAAGCAGATCGCAGATATTGCGCTTGGCAGAAAACAGGTCAGGTCATGGCCCGACCCGGTACTGGTGCAGTTAAGAAGGGACTTGATGATCCTGGTAGAAGAATATGAATATATGTTGAACCATCTCCAGGAGGCAGATGGCATTCATATACAAATCAAGAGCACCTTGCTTGAAAACCCCAGGGCGGGACGTTCTGTGGCCGCCAGCTACGCTGTTGAGCTTGCCCTGGAACTGGTTGAGCATATTGCTTCGCAAGAAGATCAATATGCATTCAAGCGTGAACTCAACCAGGACGGGAAGGGTGCATATATCTTTGACCTGATGGATTCCTATACTGACAGTATGGCCGCATATAAATCTCTACAGCAGCAGTCCATGGCAAACCTGGAAAAGCAATTTATCATTGACGCACTAAGTAACAGGACAGTCTGGCAGGATATAAAATTTCATCTGGGCAGATTTTTCAGGTGGATTGGGCAAAATGAACTGGCCAACTCTTTACAGTTAATGGAGGTAAATCCCTAGTTGCAGGGGACAACCACGAATACGACGGGAGATAATTAATTTTTGTATGATTGCCATTAAGCATATTTACAATTTCAATCAAAACTGGAAATGGCTGGTGTTGTATGTTTATTGCAACATATAAAAAAATAATACATTTAGCTATAATTTTCCTAGAAATGAATGCAATATAGAAACTAATATATAGCTAAATGCGATTTTACTCATTCTGGGGGGAAACAAACAAAATTAAGATAAAGTTTGGTAGAGCAACGAAATTATTAAAGCTGATAGCTGACATGGTGTATTGCATTAAGGGGGGATGTAATGAGGAGAAATCATTACAGAATTTTTTTCTTCAGAAATAGATACATCTTCTCAGTTCTATATCGGTGCTTAGATCCACTTTTAACCTTATGAAAAAAGTAGAATATCTGTTTCGTATTACAAAATAGCTCATAACAGAAAAATAGCGGATGCTATTAATGAATTTTGTTCAAAGTTTTATTAAAAATTTTTTTGTATTTTTTGATTGTAAATGTAACCGCGTATCGGAAGGGTCGTTTTACTGGCCTGAAGACCGCAACTTTAACTAAATAAAAAGGGGGAAGTTATGACTTCTATTTATAGTCGCCATAGGCGAAAACTAAACTATATATTCTATGGTTTAATCTCTACGCTGTTTCTGGGGTCAACACCTGCGTGGGCGCAAAATATACTTGAAGAGATAGTGGTGACTGCGCAGCGTCGTGAACAGTCTCTGCAGGACGTTCCCATTGCCATCGATGTGATTTCCATCGATACCATTCAGAAAGAAGGGTTTAACAACCTTGAGGAACTGACGGCATTTTCACCTGGCGTGTTCGTAAATGAAGGTGGTGACCAGGGCTCTGATACCTTTATTCGTGGTTTTGGTACGGTTGGCCGTAACTGGGCCAACGACTCGGCCATTCCTATGTTCCTGGATAATGTCAACCTGGGACAGGGTTCCATGGGCGCCATTGCCTTTATGGATACCCAGCGGGTGGAAATCCTCAAAGGCCCGCAGCCCATCCATTTCGGGTTGAACGCCACCGGTGGCGCTTTAAGTATCGTCAGCGCCAGACCAACCGATCAATGGGAAGGCTATGTCAATACCGAGATGGGTATGTACGGTGACTGGTCCCAGTACAAACGCTTTGGTAACTCAGAATTGGAAGGTGCAATCAGTGGACCACTCACAGACACCTTGTCTTTTCGCCTGGCGGGGACGTATCAATCGCGGGATGGTCATTTGCGGGACGCAGTAACCGGGTTCCCCATGGGCTACCGTAACTTTATCGGCACACGGATTTCTCTGGAATGGCGACCA
>JAURPG010000077.1 GCA_030835405.1 Gammaproteobacteria bacterium
ACCTGCCTGATTTATCAGCAGGTATCTGAAACCCCTTCAGGAACGGTACGCGTTGACTTGCGCTATGCGCATTACCTGATAACAAAACACAAAGAGTCCACGATATTTGTCAAGCAGCAGGGCAATAACCTGTTAATCATCGGACATGATGAAGCGGAAGCACTCATTCAACACCTGTTAGAAAACTGGGAACTGGGTATTGGGAATTCAACGGAGAAAAGGGCAAATTCCGAAACCAACCTTGAATTCAGGATGAAGTATCATGGCATGTGGGACCCTGATCTGGATACCTTCTTTTCCATGCCATTTAATGACCGGTTTCACTTTCTGTTAAACCAGGAGTTGACGGAAATATTCGGAGTAGAGTTCAGCTGGGTCAGAAAGTTACCTCATGTGTTAAAGATCTGGTATGCACTGGTGGCCAGCCTTTCTAAATATCCTGCTACTTTCCTGCTGAGGATCGGACAATTTGTTGGCGTGTTTTTGAAGACCAGAAGTATTTTTCTGGCTTACCGCTTCATCACTACCCGACGCAAGACTAACGATTTTCTGACTGAACATGTTCAACGAAATAAAGACCAGCAATATTTATATATATACACGGCGTATAACAGAGGATTTCCGTTCCAGGCCCTTGAGGATATAGCCGCAATTGCACCGCTTGAGTATTGCGTGTTTATGCATGACTTAATCATCATCTATTATTCTGAATACTTTCTTCCGGTCAATCGACATGCTCAAATAAACTGGATGAAACATTTACTCACACTTAAACCAAAAATCATCTCTAACTCCGATGAAACCAAAAAGTATCTACAACGCTTTACTAAAGAACATGACCGAGAGTGTGACGCGATAGTCACTGCTTATATCGGTGTTGAGCCCTGTTTTATAAAACAACAGACTCCTCTTCCACTCAAAACTGACAAAAACTATTTTGTTGTCATTGCCACGATAGAGCCCCGAAAAAATCATTTATTATTATTGAACATTTGGCGGGACATGGCCCAACATAATGCTATGAACCCTATGCCTGAGTTATATCTGGTAGGGAAAAGAGGATGGGAAAATGAGAATGTCATCGACATGGTGGAACGCTGCAAGCCCATAAAGGATCTGGTGCATGAGGCCTCAAACCTGAGCGACTCTGAATTAACCAGTCTGTTACTGGGTGCCCGGGCCCTGCTCTATCCCACATTTGCTGAAGGCTGGGGAATGCCGGTGGTTGAGGCACTGACCCTGGGGGTTCCTGTCATTTGTTCTGATATCCCGGAGTTAAAGGAATCCGGCCAGGATATCCCGGATTATATCCATCCAGTTGATGGGATGGGCTGGATGAATACTATTATGGATTATTGTCAGCCTGAATCACCGCTTAGAAGCGCCCAGCTGGCAAGGATGAACCTCTTCAAACCGCCTACCTGGGAAGATCATTTTAAGCTGGTTTCTGAACAGGTTTTTAGTGATTGATAGTCTTCATATAAGGTGCCTTTCAGGCAAATATAAACTGGATTCCGGGTTCTGCTTCGCAGCCCCGGAATGACGAGTTGTGGATCCAGTCATACTGGTAGAAGTTAGTATGGCGGGGGTGATAACTTACTGTTTCGAAGCAACTGGGTCGTTGCAAATTACGCATAGATTCGGGGTTCTGCTTCACAACGCCGGAATGACGAGTTGTTAATCCCATCATACTGGTAGAAGTTAGGATGACGGGGTTGATAACTTGCTGATTCAAAGCAACTGGGTAGTTGCAAATTACGCATGGATTTCGGGTTCTGCTTCACAACGCCGGAATGACGATTCTATTTCCTCGTCATACCGGGCTTGACCCGGCATCCAGTCAATTTAGTGAGTGCCTTTGGCGCACTTCAATTTGATTAGATTCTGGCTTCCGCCAGAATGACGTCGTTTGTATTACCGGATACTGGTTGAATATTAAGCCTTTTAGAATGCCAGAATGACGAACAGATCATCTTTCAACTTTGGCCCTGTGTAACATATACCATTGTTCCAGGTTCTCCATCACCCATGTCTTGCACTGTTCATTGATAATAGCTGCGATATCATCATCCGTGTGGTCCTGGTATTCACTTGTGTTTAAATCCAAGGGTGGAAAATAGGAAATTTCAAAATGAATATTTTCTATTCTTTTACAATACCCCATAACAATTGGTGCATTAAAATGCCTTGCCAGATTGATGGCATATCTAATATTGGATCGTTGAGGTATTTGACCATAAAAAGCAGGGGCCTTGATTTGACTACCTTTAAATTCATCCATGGCCAGTCCAATTGCCTGGCCTGCCTTGAGGACCCTGAAGACTTTTTTAGTGCCACGATAATCTGGTGTGATCAGGTCGTATCCTAGCCGTTTTCTTGATGAGACCAGTAATTTTCTCACAAATCGATTAGGTACCTTTTCAAACATTACATTGAGCTTAAACCCCTGATTAATCACCGACATGGCCAACAACTCCCAGTTGCCAAGATGAGGAAATAAAAAAATGACTGGTTTATCATTAGCAATTTGTTGAAATATCTCCAGATTATTTTCTATTACCTGTTTTTCAAGGTTGAACCTGTCTAATACCGCCATTTCAGTCAATGACCTGGCGATATTCTGCCACATGCGATCTGACATTTTTTGTCTCTCGCCAACATTAGATTCTGGTAATAATCTTTCGAGATTATACTGGGTATCTTCACATGCCTGTCTGAAGCGCCTTTTTGCCAGATTGCCCAGATAAGCGCCAATATTTGAAACTTTATGAGTGGAAAAAAGACGGAGGAAGAAAAAAGTACAATAATCCAGCAAGCCCCAGAAAGGATGGATTATCCAATATTCAATAAAGCCAGGTTTCATCTTTGATTATATGGTTTATATTATCCGTTCATTATCACATAGCAATATCTTATAATCATCACTATGATCACAAGCATATTAAGAATCTCACCTCGTAACCCGAAACTGGGTTGGGCTAGTCATTATAACCGTTTCTGGTTTGGTGGTTGCCCGTTAAAATCCAACTGGATGAATGCACTGTCCACCACCTTTCCTCACGCGGAAAGATTTTTTATCGAAACAGTCAAACATTATCAGGATCAAATCACAGACCCCGTGTTGGCTGAACAGGTAAAGGGTTTTATTGGACAGGAGGCAGCACATAGAGTCGAGCATGACCGCTTCAACCAGTTATTAAAGGCGCAAGGATATCCGGTTGAGGAAATGGAGGCACGGGTAGAAAAATTGTTTAACTGGGTGAGGAAAAATCCGGACCCAGAGGTAAAACTCGCCCTGACCTGTGCACTTGAACATTTCACCACTATCTTATGCACAGAAGTGTTAAAAACCCCAACCTTTCATGAGCCTATGCAGGGTGACTACAAACGTTTATGGTGCTGGCATTGCCTGGAAGAAATCGAGCATAAGACCGTTGCCTATGATGTTTATCAGTCAATTAATGGCAGCTATAAAAACCGGTTCGTTGAAATTATCCATGCATCTGTGGGTTTGTGGCTGATTTTAATCTCCACCATGATGGCCTATCAGCGTCATGATGGCCGGCTGTTCAACCTCAGAGACTGGGGGGTATTAATTACCTGGGGATTTATCTGGCCGGGATTATTGACGCGGTTGATTCCCAACTATTTCCGTTATTATAAAAAAAACTATCACCCTTCGCACATGCATGATCAAGGACTGATCGATAAGTGGCGGGAAAGATTAGGATTTAATAATAGGCAGGATTAACAGGATTTATTCAGGATAGTCAGGAGTTATTAAATTCTACTTACTCCAATTTGAAGTCCTGCTTATAAATGATTACGAAAAACCCATAAATATTTCAATGAATACAGATCTTCTTTATTCTGGATATTTATTTTAATCCTGTTTATCCTTAGAAATCCTGTAAATCCTGTCTAATCTTTTTATCCTTTATATCTCACGTCTCTTTACCACCATCGGTAACCCGTTGCTGGGCCTTAAGGTCAAACGGCATTCATATCCTGGCGTGAATTTATCACTCATCTTCAGTGAAAATCGCTGCATGATCGTTGCCAGGCAGATGGTCGCTTCCATCAGGCCAAACGCTGCCCCTAAACAAAACCGGGGCCCCGCACTGAATGGCACATAGGCATATTTATCATGTTTACGAGTCGACTCATCTGTAAAACGTTCAGGGATAAAATGATGGGGCTTGTCCCAAAGTAATTCATGACGGTGTAATAACCACGGGATAACTAACATAATGGATTCTGCCGGAACATTCCTGTCCTTGATGATCTCCCCTTCCAACGCGACGCGAGAAAGTATAGGGACAGGGGGATAGAGTCGCATGGCCTCTTCGAATATTGCACGGGTATATTTAAGCCGGGAAAGATCTTCATAAGTCGCCGGTCTACCGTTTAACACTCTTTTTAATTCAGCTAATAATTTCTCTTCAACACGGGGATATTGCGAAATCAGGTAAATTGCCCATGATAAAGAATTTGCCGTGGTTTCATGGCCCGCCATTAATATGACCACGGCCTCATTTCTGACCTGTTCTTCAGACATGTGAATCACTGGGCTGGCCTGTTTTTGAGTTGCCAGTAGATGGGATAACAGCGTGTTATCTCTCACCTTCCCTGCCTTGCCCATGGCAATGATATCTTCAACAATCACATGGATCTTCCTCGCGTGACTAGAGACCCTTCGCCATTGCGGGATATTCGGCAACCATTCGGGCCAACCAAAAAACGCCGACAAATCAAATTGTTCGACACTGGCCTGAAAGTCTGCAAAACCGTCTACAATCTGTCTGGATTTTTTTAATCCCAGTGGATAATCAAACATACATTGACTGATGATTTCAGCTGTTAACCAGGCCATCTCTGGCAAGACCCTGATCTCCTTACCTAAATGTTCAGAATCCCAGCGCTCACATGTGTTGACTACAATATCAGACATTGACTGACCATATGCCTGAAAATGAGATGGATGAAAGGCAGGTTGCTCAAGTCTCCTGCGCTCACGCCAGAGTTCACCATCGCTGACAAATAACCCATCCCCCAGTAACGGCTCCAGGGCCTTACGCATATATGGGCTTTTCCTTTCATAGTTATCATTATTCTTGACCAGTACATGCTCTACGGTATCTGGACTATTAGCCACATACATATGATTTTTCATGACCGGCCCTCCGAAAAACTCTTCCTGGTAGGCTGATTCAGGCCATATGGACAATAAGTCTTTTCTTAACCGCCATAACAAACCGAGGGGTCCTGGGTAGTCTGCTAAAGGGGTTGGCCGGATTGGGATTAATTCGTTATTATCTTCCATAGGTTTATGAATTATAAACGTTTTACCCCACAGAGGGCATGGAATTGAGTCAATTTAAGAATATTATTATTACCGGAGCCAGCAACGGCCTGGGTATGGCCATGGCCAAACGCTACGCTAACCCAGGTGTACACCTGGGCTTGATAGGTCGCAACCGGGAAAGACTCGATATCACGGCAAAATCATGTCGCGAAAACGGTTCCACAGTGGAGACTGTGAGCATGGATATTCGCGACCGGGAAAACCTTATCAACTGGATTTTAAGGTTTGATGCTGCCAATCCTGTTGATTTAGTCATCGCCAATGCCGGGGTAATGTATTCAGGAAAACCCGGGCATCCTGTAGAGCAGAAAGTCATAATTGATGAAACCTTTGATGTTAATTTCAATTCTGTAATTAATACTGTCAACCCACTATTGGATAAGATGCAGCAGAGAAAACACGGCAGTGTCGCTATCATCAGCTCACTGTCCGCTTACCATGGCATACCCACATTCCCGGCTTATTCGGCTAGTAAAGTCGCTGTTAAGGCCTATTATGAAGCCGTGCGTGGATTATATGCCAGGGACAATATCTTCATAACGATAGTCTGCCCAAGTTATGTGGACACGGATATGACCCGCACCCTGAAAGTAAATCGCATAATGTTGATGTCCCTGGACAAGGCCGTGGATAAGATTATTAGAGGCATTGGAAAACGCAAGGCCCTGGTCAGCTTTCCCTGGCTCCACACCTTTGGAATATCTTTGTTGAAACTACTTCCTGAGCGCATTGCTGACAGAATCTTATTGATAGCTATGGGCAAGTAATGTCTAAAGGGAAGTGTGTTGAGGGTATATTTTAATTACTCAGACGCCATTATTGTCATTTTAATATTTAACATTCCACTTTTAACTTTCTTATTAGCCAAACATCTTAGCTGCTCTTTCTGCACTCCAAAGGGCCGATTCCATGTAACCACCGCTAAAATAATCACCACAGAAGGAGATCTTTCTCCGGTCCATGGCATGCATAAAATCACAGGCACATTTAACATGCCCGGTGGAATGAAATGGGACACCATGAGGATGCCTGGTTAGATGTATATGTTCGACCCAGCTGGAAAATTCAGGAAATACATTCTCAATCTCAGCAAGACAATGTGCTGTAACCTCATCATCAGTCATGGAGGCTAACTTTTCAGACTGTGGAAAGCAAACCCAGGGCTGTATGATGGATTTTCCAGAAGGCACCATATCGGGATTTTTTTGACCTGCATCTGTCAGGTAACTGATAGTCCCTTCCAGTTGATGAAATAAAAACGACCACACACCGGGCTCCAGGCTCCTGTTCAGAAAGAAAGTTGGCAAGGTGAATGATGGGATCTCGATGCTCTTAAGAAATTCATGCGCTTCATGCCACTCTTCAGGAATAATATTTATTGCGGCAGGTGGTGTAATAGCAATCACAACATGGTCTGCTATTATGGACTCGTTTTCCAGTTGGACAGCTACGATCCGTTGCTTTTCTGCAATTAATTTTAATACCGGTGATTCAAGCTGTACAGGCACCTGTTTCGCCATGGCCTCATGTAATGAGGCTGTGCCCCCTGAGAGAGATAAATATTCGGTAAACAAAATAATATGAATCAAACGGTGGATATGGTGTTGACTGACCTTCATTTCTTCGGGATCAGACAATGCGCCCACCTGTGTTAACGGTTGAATGATGCTATTGAAGATGACTGGATTTGAATTATTATCTACTGCGCTGATATCATCCATCAATGCATAATAATCCAGGGCAAACGGATCCATCTCATATTTAATAAAGGTTTTTGCCAGTTGATAACCGATATTTAAATTTCCAAATACACCAGTGGAGTGATACCAGGGAAGGTAGCGATTAAATAAAAATGAACCCTTTGTTAACTTACTATCATAAATTCTGGTATACCCACGGACCTTCCTGAGATGAGATTCCATCCCTGCTTGTTTAATGAAGTTCAGGGCCCTTTTGTAGGATGAGTGATAATATTGCGTCCCAACATCGACGATGTCCATGCAGCCGGACCGTTGATAACTAATTGCCCGACCACCGACTCGGTCACTCGCCTCCAGCACCCGTACCTCATGGCCTTTTTGCCTGAAATAATGTGCGGCTCCCAGACCGGCGATGCCTGCTCCGATAACAACGACTTTCATAGGTTAACTTTATAGATAAATCAAAGGAGAATGAATCCTGTTATACGAATTTGTATACAGGTTTCTTTTTCAAGGCCTTCAATTCACGAGAAACGATATTAACAGTAGAACGGATTTCCTCTTCCGTATGGGTGGAACTCATGAAAAACCGTAACCGGGCTGCCCTCTCTTCCACTGCCGGATAAATAATAGGCTGCACATTGACACCCGACTCAAAGAGAAGATTTGAGAGCTTGGCGGCAATCAGGGAACTGCCAACAATAACGGGGATAACAGAATATCCCTGGCAATAACCGGTATCTAAATCCGCCTCCTTTGCCAGTTCGAAAAATAATCTGGCATTAGATTGTAGTTTTGCGACACGTTCGGGTTCATCTTTGAGTATCTGTAATGCTTCCAGGGCGGCGGCGGCCACCGGGGGAGACATGCCAACACTATATACAAATCCTGGCGAAGTATATTTTAGATTTTCAATTAATGAATATTTGCCGCAAATATAGCCACCACATGCTGCAAGCGACTTACTTAATGTTCCCATTAAAATATCGATATCATTTGCCTGGATCTTAAAATGGTCTGTTATACCAAACCCTTTCTCACCGATAACACCTATAGAATGGGCTTCATCAATCATCAAAAATACTTTATGGCGTTTTTTAATCTCCAGAAATTTAGGAATGTCTGGAATATCACCGTCCATGCTATACATCCCTTCAGTAATAATTAAAACCCGTTCATATTGACGGCGGTTATTCTCAAGCATCTGGTTTAACGAGTTGAAATCATTATGCGGAAAGGTCAAGCGCTTGGCGCCGGATAATATTGCACCTTGAATGACACTATTATGGGCAAGTGAATCATGCAGGATTAAGTCCTTTTTACCAAACAAACTTCCTATGGTACTGACATTAGTAGCATGCCCGCTCACATATACGATGCAGTCTTCAGTCCCATGTAAATTTGCAAGTGCTAACTCCAGTTCACGATGAATAGGTCGTTCACCAGAGACAGGCCTGCTTGCGGAGGCCGAAGTACCATAATGGTCTATTGCTGTTTTTGCTGCCTGCGATACCCTGGGATGACCATTCAACCCGAGATAATTATAGCTTGAGTAATTAATAAACTTTCTGCCATCAATCGATGTTGAATTATTGGCCACACCTGTATGACAGCGAAAAAAGGGATTTTGGATGCCGAATTTTTCTGCGGCAGTTGCCTGAATATGCAGCTGTTTTAAACCTGGCATATCATCTATATTGTAATACTCGGTCGGAATTTCTTTTTTAAAAGCATTTAAATTGACTTTGTCACGAACATCATAAGTGTTTCCTGACTTTTGACGTTGTCGCATCCTGTCGATCAAACGTTTCTTATGTTCTGAAGATAACCCAAATAGATTTTTGCTTGATTCTGTCATTTTATCAGTCGTTTTGAACCATCTCTGGCATTGATTGCATCATTAGAGATGGATTTTAACTCATCTTCGGTTAAATCTTCTGCATGAATTTTTGCCAGAGACGTTACTATTTCATCATTAACGTTACTATCAGTATTATTGGTGAGTTCGGCAGGCTCAAGCATGTTATTGATTCTGTTTGCAAGACTGTCCAGGGTCACATTATCAGCAAGGGTCATTACTGGCAGATTAATACCAAGTTTACTTTCTATAGTAGATGCAAGTTCCATGGCCATTAAAGAATCGATACCGAGATCTTGAATAGTACAATTATGAGCAATCTTTTCTTCAGGCATCTGCAGGATTCTTGCGATCTCTGTAATCAGGAAGTTAACAATAAATGGTTGACGCTCGGCATCATCGAGGCGTGACAGCATGCCATAAATGTCCTCCCCATCCAGGCTTTCATTGCCTGATTGTCCGTGCAAGATGTCCTTGAATAAGTGGGAATTGATGATCGGCAATGCCCGTTTTAGCGCCTGCCAATTTGCATTAAATACAATGGTTTCAACTTGATCCGACAGAATGAGCCTTTCCAACGCATTAAAGGCCTGTTCACTGGTTATACCCGCCAACCCTAAACGCCGGGTAATTCTATCTGCTAACTGGGTATTTCTCGCAAGGTAACCAGTATCGGTAATGGCATCCCATGACACCACCGTTGCGGGATAACCAGATTTAATCCGGAATTTTGCCAATGATTCAAGAAATCCATTGGCCGCCACATAGTTCACCTGGCCAGGATTACCCAGACAGGTAGTGACCGACGAATATAATACAAATAAATCTAAATCATGGTCTCTGGTCAAACGATGGAGATTCCATGCGCCTTGCACTTTAGGCGCAATCACATTATGCATGGCCTCGTAGCCCATATTTTTTATCAAGTTATCTTCCAGCACCATCGCCGCATGCACAATCCCTTTCAATGGAAATTTGCTTTCCTGGATATCATGCAATACCGATTGAAGTTTTATTGCATCGGTAATGTCACAGGCAACAATTTTAATATCTACGTTCTTTGCCCTGATTTCATTGAGTAAAGCAGTATTTTCTTCCTGGACAGAACCTGTCCTGCTCAATAAAACCAGATTTCTTGCGCCTTTATCAACCAACCAATTTGCCGTTGATAAACCAAAGCCACTTAAGCCGCCTGTTACCATGTAAGTAGCATTAGGACTAAGCTCCAGATTTTGTCTATTTAATTTTGCATGTATTTTTAGTGAATTTGAATTTTGCGACACAATCACTTTACCAATATGTTGTGATTGCTGCATAAAGCGAAATGCACTATTCACTTCCGATGCCTGAAAAACAGTGTAGGGTAAAGGACGAAATACCCCTTGCTCAAACAAGGCCATAACCTCAAGCATTAACTCACTTGAACGTTCCTGTTCAAATTCCAGTAACTGATCTGCATCTACCCCATAATAGGTAATATTGTTTCGAAAAGGTTTTAGATCAAGTTTCGAATTTTCGTAAAAATCTCTCTTGCCTAATTCAATAAAACGCCCAAAGGGACGCAACACTTTAAAGTTCTGAACCATGGCTTCGCCAGCCAATGAATTCAATACCACATCAACTCCTTGCTTCTCTGTTAATTCCAGGATGTCATCTGCAAAATCCAGGGTTCTGGAATCCAGGATATGATCAACTCCCAGGAGCTCAAGGAATTTTCGTTTTTCAGGTGTGCCTGCTGTGGCGAATATTTCTGCACCACAATGATGGGCGTATTGAATGGCTGCAATACCGACGCCTCCCGCGGCACCGTGAATCAATATCCTTTCACCTTCACGTAACCTCGCCAGATAGTTTAGTGAATAGTAAACGGTAAAAAATGTCGTCGGAATGGTTGCAGCCGCTTCAAAACTCCAGTTTGAGGGTTTTTTTGTTACTGCATGTTTTGATGATATAACATGCGATGAAAAACAGGCCGGAGCCAATGCAATGACTTCATCTCCGATTTCTAAATGCTCTATACCTTCTCCCTTCCGGGTAATAACACCTGAACATTCAAGCCCCAGAGTTGGGCCTGACAATCCCCCCTCCAACATTTCAGGCGGCAACAAACCCGATGTATACATAATATCTCTAAAATTAAGGCCGGTTGCTTTTACCTCTATTTCCACCTCGTCATGTGCTGGCAATTGTCTTTGCTTCGCATTCCATATCAGGTTATCAATACTGCCTGCCTTGGTAAATTCCAGCTGATAAATTTTATTCAAATCAATCAATCTATCACGACTGATAACTTCGGATGCAATATCACATTTTTGCAACCGAATGGCTGACCTCTTTTTATCAGAAATGATTACTTCTTCTTCACCATCTCCAGATAATATTTCATGCCAGAGTTGTTTACTAACCTGTCCGGTAGAACCATTAGTATTTAAATCAATCATTCGCAGGTCTACATCCGGATATTCATTACGAATAACTCTTCCCATTGCCCATAGCCCAGATAAGTATGGATTGGGTAGAACAGTTTCATTTGTGATGATGGAACTGGTAACTGCACCAGAGGTGACTATCCAAACCGGCGGTAGCTTGTTGATATTTGATGACGTGAGTGTGTTTACAAAATTACATAACCGAATATTGGTCCTTGACACTCCCTCACCTATATTCTGTGATGATGTGCGGCTTATTTTTTCCTCTTTGACTGCGACATAAATTAATTTAAAAGCGGGTCCATCAAGACCTTCAATAATATTTTTTAATTCCACCTGGTCTTCATTAACCAATAGATCAAGAGACACTGTTTCATTATTAACAGAGACATCATCCCCGCTTATAATTATTTTTGAGTTCACCCCATCTTTAAACATTTCAGCCTTGAGGTAATTTGCAATCTCTGCAGACTCCTCATCATCATTTGTTATCAATAAACAGGTAGATGTGTGTTCTTTTATCTGCGCGATATGATTTCCGCCCCTGATGGGACGCTTTGAAATAACAACGAAATGATGTAATTCTGTTTTGACTTCATCTGTTAAATTAACCGTATCAACAAATCCGGAATCTTCCAGCAAATATACCCATTCTTCAGGATGCAACCTGGATGATATGGGGAATCCAGCTTCTGATGAACGATGCCACCAATCTGAATTCACTAAGCCCATATTCAGATCAGTCATCCGGTCTGGCCGTCTCTCTAACAAAATCAATAGGCCTGATGACGCTAGTATGTAAGATACCTGTGTAAAAACATCTCTTAGAACGTCGCAACCATGAATGCCATCTGTCAATAAAACGATATCAAATTCGCCCTCTTTATATTTTTGTTCCAAACCCGAACTTTCCGGGTCAAAGCGGGATACCGTTACATTCAAATTTTTTCGATAGAGATCTTCAGCTTGTGAAAAACAATGATCATCCATGGCCAGTATTTCATAATCACAAATACCTTCAGGTAACTGAGAAAGGATATTAATGCCGGAATTTGAAGAAGAATTTCTAATTTCAGCTATTCGCAGCCTTCTGCTTTTGTTTGGCCAGGACTTGTTTATAGTATTTATAATTTGTTCAAGAATATGCCCTTGTAGCGGAGAACTTCGTTTTACTATGGGCTTTGGCATTTCTTTTTGTAATCGTTCGACATCGAGATTGGGGTCTGAAATAATCTCTTCAGCACGTAAACCAAGATTGGCCGATTCTCTTAATTCGCCAATATATTCCGGATAATCGGCAAGCAGGGAACGCCAGATTTCCACCGGGTCATCGATATCATCTGAATCCACCATTCTCCATGCTTCATCCTGCTTGTAGGCTTTTCCATCCTGCTCAAGAATACTCAAAAGGTAGTTCAGGTAAGGTTGATATTCTTTAACAACCATTGATGATTCAGTTAATGAATCGATGGTAAATTGGCCCAGGTGTGCACCAAATTCTCTGAATGTCTTCTCTGCAATTGCAGAGGCCATGGCATCAAATAGCGGCATAATCTGTTCATTTAATCTTATATCTGAACTGATTATTTCTTCTTGTTTTGAGATTTCTTTTACTGCCCTGGTAAACTCACTGTTTGCGGGGACCGGAGAATAATCTGCCAGGTTAATCAGGTTCTTGGGAATGAGTCTGTAATTATAGAAATCTGCCACACTGGACTTCCCTTCTGACCTTGGAAGTTTTCTAAAAACACAGTTGGATAATTCTGCCACCAGGTCGCCTTGCTCGTCATATAATCTGAAAGTCGCATGAATTATATTTTCTGATGTTGATTGTATTTCACATTCACTATATTTGATGACATCGGTAATTCCATATAAAGCCAGTGAATTAATTTCTGTGGGCAAATAGGTGAAGAGAAAAACACTATCGCTTGCTGGTTGCATTAATGTGAATAAGGAATGAAATGATGCATCCAGAATAGCAGGATGAATACAATAATCGTCATCTATTTCTATTGAGTTAAATTCCGTAAATACTTTTTCATCAGCAGTGATAATTACCTGCTGAACCTTTTGAAAATTACTTCCATAATCCAGGCCAGCGTTTCGTGCATTCTGGTAAATGTTTTCAGCCTCAATGTATATTGAATCTTCTTCGAATAATTCTCGGGGTTGAATGCCCTGAGATACGTATTTATTCGAGATGGTAATAAGTTTTCCAGTAGCATGTTCTATCCAGGCATCAGAACTTAACCGGTCACGGCTCTTGATACTGAATTGGTTGTCCGTGCCGGTTAATACGAACTGGATTACCTTGGTTTTTCCAGACTCCAGTATCAAAGGTTTACGAATTTCGAAATTGCTGATGCCAAATGGATTACTACCATCAAATACCGAAGCAGCGGCAGCGAGCGCCATCTCTGCATAACCTGCTGCCGGGAAAATGACCATGCCATCGACCTTATGATCAGCCAGATAAGGATGTGACAATACATCAATATGGTTTGACCATACTCCATCAACATCATTTAGCTTAAATCCGAGTAAAGGATGTTCCCTGCGTTTATTAATCGCCTCAATTGAGCCGGCAAAAATAAATCGTTCATTATTCCATGGATACAGGGGAAGGTTGACATGCTTGCCTACTACCGAAAAAATATTCTTTAATCCATACCTGTCCTGTCCAAACAACAATTTATAGCCCGCACCCAGCACGGAGAGAAATTCGTTTTGGTCATTTTTACTGATAGTTTTATAAATTGATCCACGCAGGTCATGGTTTCGAAGATTGTCTCGCACATAAGATTGAAGGACGGGGTGAGGTCCGATTTCAACGAAATGCTTTACTCCTTTTTCTATCACACATGAAATTGCAGATTCAAACTCAACGGGGTGTCGAATATTCTCCCACCAGTATGTTTTGTCCAGAGTAGAACCATCTATCGGTTTACCATATACTGTCGATACAAATTCAATTTGGCCATCACCCGGAGTGAGATCACCAAGTTGTTCGTATATATAGTCTTGTATGGGGTCCATTACCTGGCTATGGAATGCATAATCAATATCCAGTTCGCGACAGGTTACGGACTGCTCCTGTAATTTTTCCACCAGGGGCTTAACAGATTCAGCCTCGCCAGAAATTGTCACAGAATTATGCGCATTGATTGCCGCTATCGATAATGATTCACCAAACTCTTCGAGGATGGGGGTGATTTCTTCGGCGGGTAGTCTGACAGCAGCCATTCTGCCCTGCCCCTTCGTCTTACCCTGTGCACTGCTACGAAAATAGATGACTTTGACAGCATCTTCCATAGTCAGTGCACCAGATACATAGGCAGCTGCAATTTCTCCCACGCTGTGACCAATGACAAAATCTGGAGATATCCCCATGTTCTTGATTAAATCAACAATACCAACCTGAATAGCAAATAATAAAGGTTGAGCCACTTCAGTGTATTCAAGGCCACTGTCTGAGTAATTACTGATGGTGTCCAGTATTGACCAGCCAGACAAGGGTTCAAAAATAGCATCTATTTCACGGACGATAGTTTCAAACCTGGCATTAGATAATAATCCTTTTCCCATACCAATCCATTGGCAGCCGTTTCCTGAAAAAACAAATGCCATATCACCAGAACCATCAACAGTTTCCGTTCTCACCAGGTTTGGGTTGCGTTTACCGTCAAGATAACTTTGCAGACTCTCAGTGATAACATTTAAACTATCCCCAAATGCCACCAGTGAGTACTTGAATTTTTCACGTCGAACTGCAGCCGAATAAAAAATGTCATATATCTGCCGCGCAGAGAGTTCCTGGTTTAATAGTTCTATAAACTGTGCGGCACGTTTTTTTAGTGATGCTTCGCTTTGTGCGCTTAAAAATAATGGTGGAATACCATCTATCTCATACTCAACATCAGCCTGTTCATCAGCAATGCTTTCTTCGAGAATGGTATGGGCATTCGTCCCTCCAAAACCAAACGAGTTTACCCCCATTATTAATGGACGGTTTTGTTGTTCCAACGTTGTCATCTGTTTTACGACATTGACATTGATCCCATCAAAGTCGATATTAGGGTTGGCCTGCTTTTGATGTATGGTTGGCGGAATCTGCTTATGTTTTAAACTCAGGATAACTTTTAACAGGCCGGCAAAACCGGAGGCGGGTTCAAGATGTCCAACATTGGATTTAACAGACCCAATCAATAATGGATTATCTTTTGCCCGCGATTGACCAATCGCCCTGCCAATGGCCTCAACTTCTATTGGGTCACCTACCGGGGTACCCGTACCATGGGCCTCTATGTAATCAATTTCATCATAATTGATGCCCGCCTTGGCATAGACATCATTGAGTAACTTTTCCTGGGCGCTACCATTGGGAACTGTCAACGCGGATTTTGTCCCATCGGAATTAACACCGGTGCCCCGAATTATGGCCTGGATCGGGTCGCCATCTTTTATCGCCTGATCGTAAGGTTTCAGGTACAGGACCACGCCACCTTCAGATCGCACGTAACCATCCGCACGACTATCAAATACCTGGCATCGACCTGTATTTGACAACATATTCGCCTTGGAAAACCCGATAAATGGAAACGGGCTGAGGACCAGATGTACCGCGCCAACAATACTGCTGTTAGACTCTCCAGACCAGATACTGGAACAGGCCTGATGCAATGCCACCAACGAGGAAGAGCATGCTGTATCAATGGCCATGCTTGGCCCATGAAGATCGTAGATATAGGAAATTCGATTTGCAGCAATACTTAAGGTGTTACCCGTCATGAAATAGGCATCGGCCACATTCGGGTCATCCATTCGATTATTTGCATAATCCAGACTTGAAATACCCACATATACCGAACAATTTGATCCAGCCAGTTTGCTGGGCACTTGTCCACCATCTTCAAGTGCCTCCCAACTCATTTGCAACAATAACCGTTGCTGGGGGTCCATTTGTGCAGCTTCACGAGGAGAGATCCCAAAGAACTCAGGATCGAAATCATAAATATCTGATAGTTGGCCGGCTGAGGTAGTATAGGTTTTTCCAGATGTCTTGGAATCAGGGTGAAAATAATAGTCACTGGACCATCTGTCATCATTAATTTCGGTAATGACGTCTGTTCCGGATCTCAGGATCTCCCAGAATTTCTCCGGGCTGTTACAATTTCCCGGAAATCGGCACGCCGTCCCCACTATGGCTATTGGCTTTTGCAGCTCTTTCAAGTTTATAGATTCCGATTTATTAGCATTATTTTACAGCCATAGAGTAAGTTAAAAATCGCTATAATTCAAATAGTTATATTATAATATTGAAACTTGTTCGTATTTTCCTGAAGTCTTTAAAATATCTTGAATTAATGTCCCAAGCTGGAGAATCAGTCTTGATGACAAGAATTGTTAATTTCCCCTGAATATTAACCATTTTCCCTCAGTTTCATAACTAAAATTACAGGCTTTGTGACTTATATAACAGTTTAACCCCGGATTCAGTCGTATCGCTGATAACTGTCATGAAATTCAATAAGGTAAATTTATGGAATAACTGGTATTTTATGTGGTCTAACGACTAAACTGGGTAAAATCCCGGTAAACAATATTTTGCGCAGATAAAGATGGAAAAACAGTTCATGAGTATTAAATTAATTAAGATTGTCCTGCTACTTGCCTTTCTCCAATCCGCTATTGCCGTTACACCTACTGTTGATGAGTCGGAATTACATTCGGATCAAGACCAGGAACGAGCAACTGAAATTATATTACATATCATAGAAAACTATCATTACCGCTCCAGACCTCTGGATGACACACTGTCCAGCGAAATTTTTGATACCTATCTGGACAGTATGGACCCAAATAAAAGCTTCTTCAGTCGTAACGATATTGAAGAATTTGAAAAATATCGTTTTACACTGGACGATTTACTTGATGATTCTGACCTGGACCCTGCATTTGAGATATTTAAACGTTACCGTTCAAGAGTACAAGAACGGGTTGATTACGCACTGAATATACTGGACGGTGAATTTGATTTTGGCATTGACGAAGATTACCAGTTCGACCGTTCAGAGTTACCCTGGCCCAATGAAGACGAGTTGAATGAGATCTGGCGTAAACGCGTAAAAAATGATTTTCTAAATTTGAAATTGGCTGACAAGGCAGAGGATGAAATCAGAGAAACCCTGAGCAAACGTTATACCCGTCTTACTACGAGTACGTTACAGTTTAACTCAAGTGATATTTTTCAATTATTTGTTAACGCCTATACTGGCAGCATCGAACCTCATACTTCTTATTTCTCCCCCAGAACTTCAGAAAATTTTGATATAAGCATGAGCCTTTCGTTGGAAGGTATCGGTGCCGTGCTAAGGGGTGATTCAGATTATACTGAAGTACAGAGTATCGTCCCTGGTGGACCGGCTGACCTTAGTGATCTGCTGCATGATGGCGACAGAATAATTGGTGTCGGACAGGACGAAGATGGTGAGATCGTCGATGTCATCGGTTGGCGACTGGATGACGTGGTTGATTTAATTAGAGGGCCAAAAGGCTCAATTGTCCGCATGGAAATCCTGCCTGAAGATGCGGGTCTTGAGGGTCCGAGTGAGACTATCCAGATTACACGTGATCAGATAAAGCTGGAAGAACAAGCGGCCAAATCCGAGATCATTGAAACAGATAATGGTGGCCGCATGGGCATTATTACTGTTCCGACTTTCTATAGTGATTTTGCCGCCCAGGCCCGTGGCGAGCCTGATTATAAAAGTACTACCCGGGATGTCAGAAAACTTCTCGCAGAACTGGAAGCAGAAAATATCGATGGATTGATCATTGACCTCAGAGACAATGGCGGCGGCTCTCTGTCTGAAGCAATTGAGTTCACAGGTCTGTTTATTGAATCCGGACCTGTAGTACAAACCAAGGACTCCACTGGAAACATTGATATAAACAGAGACAGAGACCCAGCCATAATTTATGGCGGCCCACTGGCGGTTCTGGTCAACCGAAATAGCGCGTCAGCTTCAGAGATTTTTGCCGGTGCGATCCAGGATTATAAGAGAGGTATCATATTAGGTGAGCCTACTTTTGGAAAAGGGACTGTCCAAAACATCGTTGATTTAAATCGTTTTTCCAGGAGCAGGAATGATTATGGCAGGTTAAAAACCACCATTGCACAGTTTTTCCGCATCAATGGTGGCAGTAATCAACATAAAGGTGTAATACCCGACATTGTCTATCCAACAGCTGATTTTAGTGCTGAACACGGTGAGCGGTCTCTGGAAAACGCCCTGCCGTGGGATGAGATCAAACCCGCCCGGTTTGTCCCGGCGCAGGCACCTATTGACCGTTTTGAAACTGTAAAACAAGAACATCAAAACAGGGTTCAGACCGACAAATTATTTCAATTGTTATTGGAAGAACAGCGCCTGGTGTATGAAATCAATGATAAAAAGATTACCAGTTTGCAAGAAAGCAAACGGAAAGCAGAACGCGAACAATTAAGTAGTGCCAGGAAAACGCTGCAAAACGAATTTCGAATTGCCCAGGGGCTTGAACCCCTGGCAGAGGATTCCGATGATGAAGAGTTTGAGGACACCGAACCCGTCGATGTCATCTTAAAAGAAACTGCCCGCATCCTTCAGGACTTGCTATCCCCGGCACAGACCACCGCCGCTTCCTTGAAAAACGAGTCCGTGCGCGGGAACTCCCTGTAGTCAAAAAATACCTGAAAAAATCAATCTATATCTTATTTATCAATAAGTTATAGATTGGTTATCCCTGTTTTTTAATGTCATTTTTAATAAATTAGCCTAATGCTCGGAAATATATGGCTTTTTTATCTTGCATTTATAATTTAAATCGTCTAAAACTACGTATAATTCTGAGAAATATCTGGGGAAAAACATGCATTCTCAAAGGCTTAGCCGATCTAGTTCACAATCGAGTCAAACTTCAGCCGTGATACTGCGACGCACTCAAATCATTAACAATAAACCAATTTGTGATAATAAGACGGGCTTCATTCGCCATCCCAGTGGATTTCCCCTGGAAATAAAACGCCGTAGATTCTGGGAACGCCATGCTATAGCAGAGGGAGAAAATCCTAAAATAGGTATTATTTTTGAATCTACCGATTACATCAAACCTGGCGAAATCATCGATATCACCATCCTGTTACAAAATAAACTGGAGTCCTTTACCGGCAAAGTCATCCTGGTAAAAAATATTGGTGATGAGTACGAAATTGGATTATGGCTGCTCTGTCAGGAAGATGCCAGCCGTGCACGTATCGTTGAACAACTCTGTCATATCGAACTTTATATGCGCGAAAAGAAATACCGGGAAGGCCCGTACAACCTGAACCCGGACCGGGTTGCCGATGAATGGATAACCAAATACGCCAGTGAGGTCCCTTCACTGTAAACCACCACCGCTAGCACCTCACCTCTTAGTCTCTTTTTAATAATTCATCAAAATATTGAATCGTTTGTTTCAATCCATCTCTTAACTTTACCTTGGGCTCCCAGTTCAAAGTTGATTTTGCCAGTGAAATATCTGGTTGGCGTTGTTTTGGGTCATCTTCAGGTAGTGGTAAATATTCCAGTTTTGATTTTGAACCGGTCATCTCAATAATATTTTCAGCCAGTTCTTTAACCGTAAACTCACCGGGATTGCCCAGGTTCATCGGCCCCGTCACCTCGTCTGCTGAATACATCAACCCTATAAAGCCGTCAATTAAATCATCCACATAGCAAAAAGATCGTGTTTGCGAGCCATCCCCATAAATGGTTATAGGTTGGTCGGTTAAGGCCTGAAGGATGAAGTTGGAAACAACACGGCCATCGTTAGGTTGCATATTTGGACCATAGGTATTGAAGATTCTCGCAACTTTTATTTTGAGATTATGCTGACGGTAATAATCAAAAAACAGGGTTTCAGCACATCGCTTGCCTTCATCGTAACAGGATCGGGACCCAATGGGATTGACATTACCCCAGTAGTCTTCCGGTTGTGGATGCACCGTCGGGTCACCGTATACTTCACTGGTGGATGCCTGAAAGATCTTGGCCTTTATGCGCTTTGCCAGGCCAAGCATGTTAATGGCCCCATGGACACTGGTCTTGGTGGTCTGCACGGGATCATACTGATAGTGAACCGGGGAGGCCGGACAGGCAAGGTTATAAATTTCATCCACTTCAATAAACAAAGGGAACGTAACGTCATGCCTGATTAATTCAAA
>JAURPG010000078.1 GCA_030835405.1 Gammaproteobacteria bacterium
TATCCCCCTGGACTGGTTGTCACTGGCATCGGCCCGTCTGGATCTAAAGGCCCGTTGGCAGGATTCTTCTGTTACCGATCCAGTGACAGGTGAAAAAAGAGCCCTCTCTTCTGAAGGCAGATTATCATCTCGAATCCCTTATAATGATATCGATGTTAAATATATTACCTCAGTTGCCTTTAGACATGATTTCGAGGTCCAGCGGTTTGCCTGGGGCTGGGACCTGGTAGCAAGGGATGAGCGACCCTTGTTTAAAGTAGATGAGCTGGATGTATTTGAGGAAGGCGTTATCCTTGGTGCGTTCGTAGAATCTACCCGCTGGTTTGGTTTGAAGATGACGTTAGGAATCAAAGATATTCTTGATGAACAGAAGCTAAGGACCCGTACCATCTATACCGGTCGCAGGGAATTATCTGCATTAAGGCGCACCGAGATCACTGATGTGACCCGCGGTAGACAATTCGAATTCACTGTAACAGGCAGTTTCTAATTTACCCAGGTTTGAATATGAGGTACCTGAAAAATTTTTTTTCCAGGTATTGTACATTTTCACTATGCCTGCTTTTGGTATCTAAGGTTGTTATCGCTACAGAGCACCATGCTATTGAGCGAGAGGCAGAGGATGCCCAGGTGGTCTCCTATCCTGCGGAATTTTTTGATCGCTATCGTCCCAATACTGCATTGGACATGGTCAATCAATTACCTGGATTTCAACTCGATGATGGGACCGACAACCGGGGGTTTGCCTCAGCTGTGGGTAATGTCCTCATCAATAGCCGTCGCCTGAGTGTCAAGCAGGATGTCCCATCTGCAACCCTTTCCCGCATTCCTGCAAACCAGGTAGAACGTATTGAACTGGTCCGTGGCCAGGCTAACGGTATTGATCTTCAGGGACAGTCCGTTGTTGCAAACGTATTTTTAAAGCGGGAATCTGCTACCAGTGTCCGTTGGGAGGCCTATATTGAACAGAATAATACGTCTGATTTAAAACCCGCGGGCAGTATATCCCTGTCTAGTACGTGGAATGAGATTGAATTTATTACCGGTGTGGATATGGAAAGAAACACCAGCGGTTATTATGGAACGGAACAGGTGTTTGACGGTAATGGTGAATTATTACTTGAGGGGCCTGAATCCAGTACTGAAGACGGCATTCAGTTAAACGGGGTCTTCTTGAATGCATCCACCATGATTGGTGATACCACAACCCATTTAAACGCCAAGTTTAATACTGCAGATTCCCACTATGAGCGCCCATCTTCACAGACAGAACTGGCGACCGGGACATTGTTCGACGAATTCATTATAGATGATAGATTAACCACGCAATATGAACTGGGACTGGATGCCGAGCGAGAACTCTTTGACTCATTAACTGGAAAATTCATCTTCCTGATGATAGACAGAACGGTGGATTCCAGTTCATCCAGGACCAACAGTAATAATGTTAATGGTCAAACCCTGTTGAGGGTTGCAGACACTGTGACAGATTCCAAAGAAAATATTTACCGCCTGGAACTCGACTGGCAGCCATGGAGCAATCACCTGGTACAGGCAAATTTTGAAGGGGCCTTTAACGTTATTGATAGGAGTCTGGTACAGACTGATGACAGGGGCACAGGTCCGGTAACTATTGATGTCCCTGGCGGTAATTCAAGGGTTGAGGAAAACCGCGGTGATTTTCAGATTATCGATACCTGGGGACTGGGTGATTATGAACTGGATTATGGGGTGGGTGTGGAAGTATCTTCGGTATCACAGACAGGCGATGAGGAGCAAACTCGAAATTTTACCTTTATCAAACCACTGGCCACCCTGACATATTCCCCTACCAATGAGCAGCAGACGCGCTTACATATCATCAGGGAGGTAACGCAATTAAATCTTGATGATTTTGTCAGCGCGACGATATTTGAAGATGATGACCTGGCACTGGGTAATCCTGATATTAAACCGGAAACAATCTGGATTACAGAGATCAGTCATGAACGGCGGTTTGACGAAATCAGCGTAGTCAAGCTCACTGCATTTCATCATTGGATATCAGATGTTCTGGATCTATTACCGTTGTCGGATGACTTTGAGGCACCTGGTAATATTGGTAAGGGTAAACGCTGGGGACTCGAATTTCAGGGTACCCTGCCGCTGGAATGGGCGGGTCTGAGTGGTTCCAAGCTGGAATTGACATTGCGTTGGCAGGATTCATCCGTTACCGATCCGGTAACAGGAAATACCAGGATCCTGTCTGGCCAGGGCGGACAGAATGCCTACCGTACCTTGACGAACAGGAACAAGAATAATAAATATTTTATTGGATTGAATTATCGGCAGGACTTTGAACAGGCAAGGGTGGCCTGGGGGTGGGCGGTTGCTGAAAGGGCAGAGCGGCCACTCTACAAGGTCAATGAATTTGAGAGCTTAACCGAAGACATTGCAGTAGATGCATTTATTGAGACCACTCGATGGTTTGGCTTGAAGATCAGGTTCGACGCCCAGAATATCTCAGACGATGCATCGGTGCGTGAGCGGTCCATCTATGCTGGCAGGAGAAGCCTGACACCGGTAGATACTGATTTGGTAAACAGTCGACATAATGGACGCCGGCTCGTCCTCTCTGTCAGCGGGACGTTCTAGACACAAATTATTTCATGAAGAAAATTGCTCGGTTGGAGTCACGGCCAGATAATGTTATATTATAACATAACATAGATGCCCTCTTAATTTTATGAAAGAAAAACAAGTAGTTACACCCTTTAGGTCCGTTGACCATCAACATTCCACATGCCTTAATAGTGTTTTGGTCACTGCCGAACATTATTGTCAGCAGCGGGGGCTGAAATTAACCCCATTACGGCGTCGGGTGTTAGAGCTGGTGTGGAAAACTCATGAACCTGTGAAGGCCTATGACATCCTGCAGACATTGCAGGCGGAAAAGAAAGGCGCAGCCCCGCCCACCGTCTATCGGGCACTGGATTTTCTTCAACAACAGGGCTTTGTACATAAACTGGAATCAATGAATGCCTATGTGGGTTGTGGTGCACCGGGACAACACCATACTTCGCAGTTTTTAATCTGCCATATATGTGGCGTGGTTGCTGAATTAGATGATTATGACATAGGTGAGCTTATCGGCAGCAAGGCAGATTCACTGGGTTTTAAGGTCAGCCAGTTAACCATAGAAATTAAGGGCGTATGTGGTTCATGCCAGGCGGCCTGAGACCGGGATTTTTTATGAGTAGATTTAGCTTTCCCATGATTCTGATTGTAATATCATTGTCCATACCAAAATGGGCGCAGTCCCAGGTGATCGTCAGTATCCCGCCGCAAAAACATTTCATTGAGCAAATAGCTGGTGATCAGGTACAGGCAGAGGTCATGTTGACTCCAGGTGAATCACCTGAGACATTTTCCCCTTCACCAAGACAGCTTACCAGGCTGGCAAAGGCCAGGGTCTATATCCACATAGGGGTCCCATTCGAACGTCACTGGACGAAATCTCTGCAAGCAATGAATCCTGATATGAAGATTATTCATTGTTGTAATCAATTTGATGAAGTAACAAAACGCCTTCATCAGGGAGATGTGCATTATTGGACAGATCCGGTATTTGTTATACAGTACCTGGAGACAATTTTAAATGTCCTGATTGAGCTTCAACCTGAAAACCAGGACCTATTCCAGTCTAATTTACAGGCTTATCAAGAGTCACTTCGCCAGCTTGATAACTATATCATCGGCCAGTTAAAAAACCTGAAGATGGATCATTTTATTATTTCCCATGCAGCGCTGGATGCCTTTGCCCAGAGGTACGGCTTGGTCCAGCTATCCATTGAACAAAGTGGCAGGGAATCAGGCCCCAAAAACTTGATATCGATTATGACATCAGCAAAAGCCAAGGGAATTAAAACTATCTTTGACCTCGAGCAACATCATACCCGGACAGTTATCAATCTTGCCAACCAGTTAGGGGCAAATATTGTATCACTGGACCCATTAGCGCAGGATTATTTTACTAATATGTATGAAATGACAGAACAGCTTTTAGTTGCCCTGGGAAAAAACGAATGACCCCTGTTATCGAATTTCAGGACGTGAGCTTTTCCTATAATCAGACTACTGTTCTGGAGAACATATCATTTTCGGTAGAAGAAGAGGAATTCTTCGGCATCATTGGCCCCAATGCAGGTGGTAAAAGTACATTATTGAAACTGGTCCTGGCTTTATATAAACCAGTATCTGGCGCGGTAAAGGTCTTTGGTAATGCCCCTGAAAAGGAAAGAGGAAGGATTGGATATGTCCCCCAACATCCCGGTTTTAACAGGGACTTTCCCATTACTGTAAAAGAAGTGGTTTCACTGGGGCAATTGGGGACAAGTATGTCTTCAGCGCAGGCCAAACAGCATTTTGAGACAGCCATGACTGCAGTCAATCTGGATGATATTGCTGAGCACAGGATATCCACTTTGTCGGGAGGGCAGTTGCAGCGAGTCTTGATAGGCAGAGCGTTGGCCTGTGCGCCCGAGATTTTGATACTGGATGAGCCCACAGCAAATATTGATATCCCTACCGAAGAAAACATTTTCGGATTGTTAAAAAAATATAATGAACATATGACGATTATTGTAGTTTCACATGATATTGCTTTTATTTCTGGCTATGTGGATCGTGTTGCCTGTTTACATCAAATCCTGGTTTGTCATCGGACCGAAGAGATCAGTGGTAAAACGATTGAAGACCTGTATGGCGCTTCTATGAAAATGATAGATCACCACCACTAGCCATAGAAAAGTGAAAATTAGAAGCTGGAAAGACATTGTCTCTGTGAGGATTAAAAATTAATGACTGAGTTTTTTTATGCAGTACTGGAATATCAGTTTTTACAGTATGCGGTATTGGCTTGCCTTCTGGCCAGTGTCGGTTGTGGTGTTGTTGGCAGTTACGTGGTGATAAAAAAACTGGGATCACTGGCCGGCGGTATCGCCCATGCAGTGCTGGCAGGTATGGGTATTGCTTATTTTTTTGGTCAATCACCATTGTTAGGGGCCACAATTATGTCGTTGGTCTCCGCAGTTTTTATCGGCATGGTCAACCTTAGGTTAAAGCAAAATGAAGATATTCTTGTGGCTGCATTCTGGTCTGTAGGTATGGCCATCGGAATTTTATTTATATCTCGAACACCCGGTTATAATATCAATCTAATGAGTTACCTGTTTGGTAATATCCTAATGGTGACTGGCAGAGACCTGTTACATATGTTAATTCTCGACATTACTATGTTAATCATTGTCAGGTTGTTTTATCGACAGTTTCTTGCCGCCGCCTTTGACGAAGAGTATGCACGGGTAAGAGGTGTTAATGTTGAGGCCTATTATATATTAATGTTGTCCATGGTGGCTTTGACCGTCGTCTTGTTAATACAAATAGTCGGTTTAATCATGGTGATCGCATTATTGGTGTTACCCACCGCATCAGTCTCTCTGTTTGTGGATTCTTTGCCCAGAATCATGTGTTATTCAGTTATGTTGTGCGCGGTGATTACGATATCTGGATTGGCTGTATCCTTTCAGCCAGACCTGCCTTCCGGCGCTATGATTATCCTGGTGGCGGGTGTGGTCTATTCCTTGTCATTACTGGTGTATTCACAGCGAAACAGAAGATTGAACTGATTAAAGATCAATTCGGAAGATATTTTTATAAAACCCACTGATAGTCAGGGTCAATGTAACCGGTCGGGATTCAAGGTTTACCCAGTACCAACCATGCTCACCTGTATATGCTGCGGTAAAACTTCCGTGGCTGGTACTATTTCTGCCTTCGGTATATTGAATCCATATCTCCGTGGCGACATCTTCCTGATGACCATGCAGATCATAATATATTCTGCCATCTATCTCCCATGTGAAAAGCAAGACATTGCCCTGATCCATATTGATCATATACTCGATTTGTTGCCGGGCTTCTATCGTGGTCTCAATCGTCTGGGTTTTAAAAGGTGTGTCATATTGCTGGATATTAATGCCTGTCACTACCGGTTGTGTCTCGCCGTTACGGTCTAATTCAGCCGATACGTTACTGGTATCGATAGCGTAGCTGAGTGGCCGGGGTGACAGCTGGGAGAGTTTCTCCTGTTCAGAGGCAGTCTCATTGATTTCCTGAGAGAAGGCTAACCGGGTAAAACTAAAAAAAGCTAACTGGAATAACAATATGAAAAGTACAGTTTGTTTTAGCCTGGTGACTATAAAGTAGATTGCAGCTACGGACATTTTTTGTCTCCTGTTAAAGCGCAAGCTTAGCAGGCTGCCCGGTTTACTCAGCTAGCCTGGTGGCGCCTGTTTTGTACCACTTGAGAAAGTTGTTCAATGACTTTTTCAGTATCATCCCAGCCAATGCAGGCGTCAGTGATACTGACACCATATTGTAATTCCTGATCAGCTATTTTATCCTGGCGGCCCTCATTCAGATGGCTTTCAATCATCACGCCGAATATTCTGGATTCACCCGCGCTCAATTGTGTTGAGATATCGTCTGAAACTTTTAACTGGTTTTTATGCTGTTTACTACTATTTGCATGGCTGAAGTCCACCATGATTCGCTGTGGCAGGCCGGCTTTTTCGAGTTGTTGACCGGCAAGGTTGATACTTTCAGCATCATAATTGGGTTCTTTTCCGCCTCTTAATATGACATGACAGTCACTGTTTCCACGGGTGGTAAAAATCGCTGAACTTCCTTCTTTTCTGAGTGACAGGAAATGATGTCTTGCCGCAGCGGCCCGGATGGCATCTACTGCGATCTGAATCGTCCCGTCAGTACCGTTTTTGAAACCTACCGGACAGGAAAGACCGGAAGCAAGTTCCCTGTGGACCTGGCTTTCTGTGGTTCTGGCACCGATTGCGCCCCAACTAACCAGATCCGCAACGTATTGCGGGGTGATAACATCAAGATATTCAACACCAGCCGGTATCCCTTCATTATTGAGGTCTAGTAATAATTGTCTGGCCAGCCTGAGCCCTTTATTGATCTTGAAGCTCTCGTCCAGATCAGGGTCATTGATTAGTCCCTTCCAGCCGACGGTGGTCCTGGGTTTTTCAAAATAGACCCGCATGACCAGCAGCAGGGTGTCCTGATATTTATCAATCAAGGTCTTTAATTTTTTTCCGTATTCCTTCGCGGCAATTGTGTCATGGATTGAACAGGGGCCGGTGATTACCAGTAACCGGTCATCGGTCCCGGCCAGAATATCCTGAATTCCCTTACGTGTGTTGAGGGTGGTATTGGCCGCTTGCTCTGTAATGGCAATCTCTTCACAGATTTCAATTGGCGTGGCAACGGCTTTTATTTCTTCGATACGAAGATCATCAGTATTATGTAACATGGTTTTTCTTTTTCAGTATGTGAGTTAACCTGGCGGCCAGGTAAAGGGCCTGCCCGCAAGTATGTGGATGTGTAAATGAAATACGGTTTGACCGGCACCTTCACCATTGTTGATGACAAGTCTGAATGCATCATCTATCCCTTCACTTTCAGCAATCCTGTTTGCTGTGAGTAGCAGGTGTCCAAGCAACGGTTCATCTCCAGGCAATGATTCAGCCAGTTTGGAAATAGGTTTTTTGGGAATCACCAGGATATGGGTTGGTGCCTGAGGATTAACATCCCGAAATGCCAGGCACAAGTCATCTTCATAAACGATGTCTGCCGGAATTTCTCGATTAATAATTTTGGAAAATATTGTATCCATACTGGAGATTCATAAGCCTGTAATTTTGCGTTTTAACAAGTAAATGTGTTTTATTTCAGTGCAAAATCTTCGTCTATGCCCTTTATTAGTTCATAATTATTATAGTTGAAAATTATAACATATTGATTATAAAAAGAAATAAATCTGGCACGCTATTTGTAAGGTTATAGTCAGAGAGCGGGTACCGGTTACACCTGTCCAAAACCACCCCCTAGAAACCAATTGTATCTGGTACTCGTTCTCACTAAATCCTGCCCGATTAATTCACATATGCCTATAATTAGCGTCCGGTTAAGATCAAGTTTATCCCGGGTTTCTGCTTTTTATTTGTATGTGCTGGAGTAAGTTGAGTATGGAAGACAAGAACAAGACAGAACATCATCATTGTCATCAAACAGATGACAAGCCCCATACCGATCCTGTTTGTGGGATGAAGGTCAAGCGTGACACCAAACACATACATAACTATAAAGAAGAGATCTATTATTTTTGTTGCGCAGGATGTATGAATAAATTTTCTATTGATCCGGAGAAATATCTTTCTGCGACAAAAGCACCATGTCATGTCTCCTCTGCACAGAAGACAACCACACATAAATCCGGGTATATCTGCCCGATGTGTCCGGAGGTGCATAGTGAAGGACCGGATGATTGTCCTGTATGTGGTATGGCATTGGAACCGGTCATCCCCTTGCTCGCCAAGACACAGTATACCTGTCCCATGCATCCCGATGTTATACAAGATGCCCCGGGTGATTGTCCTGAATGTGGCATGGCCCTGGAGCCCATGACCGTTTCTGCACAACAGGACAATTCTGAACTCATGGATATGTCTAAACGGTTCTGGATTTGTACAGTCCTCGCACTACCGGTATTAGTCATCGCCATGGCAAATGATATGACGAATATTTTTGACGGCGTGATATCCCAATTTAATATTTTTTTTATTCAATTCCTGCTATCTACCCCGGTAGTCCTGTGGGGGGCATGGCCGTTTTTTATACGTGGCTGGAAATCCTTTTTAACCTTACGACTTAATATGTTCAGTTTGATTTCACTGGGCGTGGCAATTTCATGGTTATACAGTGTCATAGCTCTTTTCCTCCCCGGTATATTTCCTTCCGCAATACGCACCGATGTGGGAACAGTACATGTATATTTTGAATCTGCCGCAGTTATCACCGTGCTCGTTTTACTGGGACAGGTTCTGGAGCTGAAGGCCCGTAGTCGGACTAATGAAGCGATTAAGCTGCTCTTGAATCTTGCCCCCGATACGGCAAGGTTGATTTCATCAGACGGGGATGAAAATGACGTTTCCATTGCGACAATCCAGGTTGGTGACCATCTCAGGGTAAGGCCGGGTGAGAAAATACCTGTTGATGGTGAGGTCATCAGCGGATCCAGTAATATAGATGAGTCCATGATGTCGGGCGAAACTGTTCCCGTGCATAAACAGCCTGGAGACATGGTGATTGGTGGTACGATAAACGGTAAGGGCAGTTTTGTCTTCGAGGCCAAGAAGGTGGGAAGCGATACCTTGCTATCAAGGATTGTCATGATGGTCTCTGAAGCACAGCGTAGCCGAGCACCGATACAGCAGTTGGCAGATGTCATCGCTGCATGGTTTGTTCCCATTGTTATCTCTATTGCCATTTTAACCATGGCGGGATGGATGCTCTGGGGGCCGGAACCGAAACTGGCCTATGCCCTGGTCAATTCTGTCGCAGTATTAATAATAGCCTGTCCTTGCGCCCTGGGACTGGCCACTCCTATTTCCATTATGGTGGGGACCGGCAGAGGGGCTACCAAAGGGGTGCTGATTAAAAATGCGGAATCCCTTCAAATGATGGAAAACGTTGATACCATAGTCGTCGACAAGACTGGAACTCTGACCGCAGGGAAACCGGTTCTGCAGAAGGTAATTTCACTTGGTAATTTAAATGAATCTACCTTATTGCGATTTGCCGGTGGCCTGGAAATCCATAGTGAACATGCCTTGAGCAATGCTGTTGTTAATGGTGCAAAAGACAGAGGATTGGATTTGCCAAAAGCGACTGAATTTCAGTATGAACCTGGGAAGGGGATTAGAGGTATTGTGGAAGGCCATGATATTGCCATAGGGAATATGGCATTAATGGCAGATTTATCATTGGATACTGAGTCTATATCCGGCGAGGTTGACCAACTAATTAGTGAAGGGCAGGCCGTCATGTTCATTGCCGTTGATAGTATGCTTTGTGGATTACTGGGGGTCGTGGATCCCATTAAGGAGACCACCAGAGAGGCAATTAAGGCATTGCATGCGCAGTCCCTAAATATTGTCATGCTGACAGGCGATCAAAGAAGTGTGGCTGAAAGGATCGCTTCAAGTCTTGGTATTGATGAGGTTTATTCAGAGATCCTGCCGGATCAAAAGGCTGATATCATCAGCCAATTGCAGGCCAAGGGACGTATTGTGACAATGGCAGGAGATGGTATTAATGATGCCCCGGCGTTGGCCCAGGCCAATGTTGGAATTGCCATGGGAACCGGGACTGATATCGCCATAGAGAGTGCCGGAGTAACCCTGGTGAAGGGAGATTTACGTGGCATTACTCGTGCTTTTCGCCTGAGTAAGGCTACCATGAGAAATATCCGTCAAAACCTTTTCTTTGCATTTATATACAATTCTCTGGGTGTGCCGGTAGCAGCAGGGGTATTCTATCCGGTATTTGGTTTATTGTTATCACCCATGATTGCCGCAGCAGCGATGAGTTTCAGTTCTGTTACTGTCATCACCAATGCTTTAAGATTACGTAAAGTCAAATTATAATCTATGTTTGATCTATATAAGCCGAGCCAAATGCCAAAAGGGGAAGGACATGCGAATAGTTAACCTGGTTTTTACTCTGATACTAACCATGGTCTCTGCGAATGCGATGGCAGATGATCTCGCCATGAACCCACAGGCTATGCTATATATTTCCATACCGTTTGATAAACCAGGTTTTACAGAAGACAAGACAACCTATGGTCTTCGGTTCGATAGTAATGCTTATTCAAGATATGACAAGGTGTCCTATGTTCAGCAGCTTGACAGGGGGGCTGTATTTGACTTTAAACTTACTCCCAATGAGATTGAAGGAATATATCTCTCCGGGGTTAACTATTACCAGTTATACAAAGTGTATAAACAGAATGAAGATGAAGAAGACTATGACTATGAAGATCAGGTCAGTGTGATGGATGAAATCAGGGGAACAATTTCAGATATGTCTGCTATTGCTCCCATGGGGGTATGGATTGGTGCAGGACTGGGAATTGGTTTACTACTAGGATCTTCTTCTTCGTCAGACTCCAGCGAATAATTATACCTCAAATACCCATATTACTCAGGGTCACCATAATGTCGTTAAGTATGGCGGTTGCCCTGGGATGTTCGGTTTCAAATTTTGAGATGTAATCCCTGATATCTTCCATCAGGTTCCCATCGTCATTATCAATTTCAGTATCAATTCGGTTTTCTAGATCGGTAATCAGGGTATCCAGCCGTTGCCGGGTTTCCGGTTGTGAGCTGGATAGTTGGTTGACTTCAGAGCGAAGTCGCTCGAGGTCATTTCGCAGGTTTTCTTTGCTCATTCTTAATATTTATATGTGCTATGGAGTTTAATTAACATTCAGTGTGAATATAGCATGAATACTGGTCAGATAAATATATCCATTTATATTGGTATGGTAGGATCAATGTCAGGTAAAAGGGTAAATATCATTATTATTTGCATGTTTAATTCAGGTCATAAGTAATTACCAATATGTCTAATATTCCAGAACCTTCATTAACGGTTAACGGGCTTAATTGCTATCGTTATGATAAGGCCTTTTTTCGTGGTCTGAGTTTTACTGCGGGAGCAGGAAAGCTGTTACAGATAGAGGGAGAGAATGGCAGCGGAAAAACCACATTATTAAAAGTTCTATGTGGTCTGATAGAAACTGATGAAGGTGAAATACTCTGGTGTGGAAAGAGTATTTATTCTGTAATAGATGAATATCGAGGCGAATTACACTACCTTGGCCATAAAAACGGAATTAAAGCCGGGCTGACCTGTCTGGAAAACCTCAAGGTACTGTCTGCATTGGGAAATCAGATTACAACAAATGCCTACTCCGCGGTGCTCAGAAGATATGGCCTGGGTGGCTATGATAATATCTATGCCTATACCCTGTCTGCAGGACAAAAACGCCGTTTGTCTCTGGCCAGGCTTGCCGTTAACCAGACCCGTCTATGGATTCTCGATGAACCATTTACTTCTCTGGATGAGAAGGGAAAAAATGACATGAAACGGGTTTTTCAAGACCACCTTAAGGCAAACGGCATCATTCTTCTGACTTCACATGATAATATTCAATGGCAGGATATTGATGTTACCAGGATTCAGCTATGACCAGGGTCAGGATTTTAAATCTGTTTTCTACAATATTATTCCGCGACCTGTTGCTGGGTGTACGAAACCAGAGTGAGCTGGTGAATCCGCTAATATTTTTTATAATGGTCATTACCATGTTTCCGCTGTCCATAGGGCCCGAACAGAGTGCCCTGATGCAGATCTCGCCGGCAATTGTATGGGTTGCAGCTGTATTGGCATCAAATCTTACCATTGACGGGATTTTTCGCTCTGATTATGAGGACGGCTCCCTTGAACAAATGATATTATCACCGCATTCTGGCTTTACCCTGGTGATGGCTAAAATATTGGCACATTGGCTGCTCGCCGGTGTCCCATTAATTATAATGGTGTTAATGGCGGGACCATTCCTGTATTTACCCGATTATGCATTGCAGACGTTGTTCTATACATTATTATTAGGAACGCCTGTACTATCTTTGATAGGCGCCATCGCAGGAGGCTTGACGATGGGGGTCAGGAGCAGCGGAATGTTACAGGCCCTGTTAATTCTGCCACTGATCATGCCATTGTTGATATTTTCTGTTTCAGCAGTAAATAATGCAATGAAAGGTCTGCCGGTAACCGGAGAATTATATTTTCTTGCTGCAATATTGGTATTGGCGCTGACATTGGCACCCATTGCGGTATTTTCGGCATTAAAAATCAGATTGAGTGAATAGATATGTGGAAGTGGATAACAAAGTATGCCTCACCCATGCATTTTTACCTGTTGGCAAACAGGTTAACGCCATGGTTTGGCTGGTCCGCCGCAGTCTTATTTGCAGTTGGATTATATGGCGCATTTTTTTATGCCCCGGCTGACTATCAGCAGGGAGAAAGTTTTCGAATTATATATATACATGTCCCCAGCGCCTGGATGTCCATGTTCGTTTATATGGTCATGGCGGGGGCCGGTGCTGCGGGATTGATCTGGAAGACCAAGGTATCCGATGCAGTTGCTCGTAGCTGCGCACCCCTGGGTGCTTCATTTACCTTTCTTGCATTGGCTACAGGTTCGTTATGGGGTAAACCCATGTGGGGAACCTGGTGGGTATGGGATGCTCGCCTCACATCTGAATTAATCCTGTTATTCCTTTATCTCGGATATATTGCGCTGCAGTCGGCCATTGATGACCGGCGTACCGCTGCCCGCGCAGGCGCTATATTGGCATTGGTGGGGGTTGTGAATATTCCCATCATTCATTATTCAGTTATATGGTGGAATACCCTGCACCAGGGCCCCACCATATCAAAGCTGGATTCTCCCTCCATTCATATAGACATGCTTATTCCCTTATTGGTGATGGCTCTTGCCTTTAATTTGTATTTTGCGGCCATGGTATTAATCCGTGCCCGAATGGAAATCGTTGAGCAGGAAAAAAATAGTAAGTGGGTTCAGGAACTTATTGTCGATAAGGTGTCAGTATAATGGAACAATTAGAAAATTTTTTTCATATGGGGGGCTATGGTTTTTATGTCTGGTTATCCTATGGTATTACGTTAATTGTACTGTTACTGAACTATGTTATGCCCAGGACCAGGGAAAAAAAGCTTGTTGACAGGTTGAACCAGATTTCAAAAATGAAAGGCCAGGGAGAAAATGAATCCTAAGCGCAAAAAATTATTATTTACCGTCATCTTTATTGTTGCAGGTGTGGGTATCGCCACCGGGTTGGCATTAATGGCCTTCCAGGAGAATTTGTTGTATTTCTATAGCCCTACCCAGATTAAAGATGGCGAAGCCCCAGGCAATAGAAATTTTCGCATCGGGGGGCTGGTAGTGAATGGCAGCGTCGTGAGAAATCCCGAAAATCTCCAGGTATCCTTTACCCTGACGGACACCATGAATAATGTCGATGTTTCTTACGATGGGATCTTGCCGGATCTTTTCAGAGAAGGTCAGGGTATCGTGGCCAATGGTGCCATTAATAGTGATGGTGTTTTTATCGCCAATGAAGTCCTGGCCAAACATGATGAAAACTACATGCCGGCAGAGGTTGCAGATGCCCTGGAGCGTGCCGGAGTAGAACATAACTACAAAAATAATCAGGCATTGCCATGATCCCTGAACTTGGCCACTTCTGTCTCATTCTTGCATTATGTGTAGCAGTCCTGCAGTCAACAGTACCTATCTACGGAGCAGCAAAACGTAATCTTGTATTAATGTCCGTGGCCCGACCCGCTGCCTGGACACAGGCCTGCCTGGTGTTCATTGCATTTTGCTGTCTGGTATTTGCCTTTATCGATAATGATTTTACCGTTGCCTATGTGGCAAATAACTCCAACTCTTTATTGCCGGTTATGTATCGGATATCGGCGGTTTGGGGCGCGCATGAAGGTTCATTATTACTCTGGGCACTGATACTTTGTCTGTGGACGGTGGCCGTGGCCAGTTATTCAAAACATCTACCGGAGCAGTTTATTGCCCGGGTAATTAGTGTGCTGGGTATGATCAGTGTGGGTTTTTTACTATTCATGTTATTTACTTCAAATCCCTTTGACAGGTTATTCCCGGGGCCACAAGATGGTAGCGATCTTAATCCATTGTTGCAGGACCCCGGATTGATTATCCATCCACCCATGTTGTATATGGGGTATGTGGGATTTTCGGTGGCCTTTGGCTTTGCCATTGCGGCCCTGCTGGGTGGTAATCTTGATGTCATCTGGGCAAGATGGTCAAGGCCGTGGACCATTATTGCCTGGGCCTTTTTGACCGTCGGCATAGCCCTGGGTAGTTGGTGGGCGTATTACGAACTGGGCTGGGGTGGTTGGTGGTTCTGGGACCCGGTGGAGAACGCCTCATTTATGCCCTGGCTGGTGGGAACCGCGTTAATCCATTCCCTGGCAGCAACGGAAAAGCGAAATGTCTTTAAAAACTGGACCGTATTATTATCAATATGTGCCTTTTCCCTGAGCCTGCTGGGAACTTTCCTGGTACGCTCCGGCGTCATTACCTCGGTACACGCCTTTGCTACCGATCCCACCCGGGGGGTTTTTATCCTGATATTCCTGGCTATTGTAATCGGTGGGTCACTTACGCTTTATGCCTTTCGGGTTTCCAGGTTCAAGACCAGTAATACCTTTGCACTGGTGTCCCGTGAGACGTTTCTACTCATTAACAGTGTATTGTTGTCTGTGACCACCGCGGCGGTGTTGTTGGGGACAATTTATCCTTTGATTGTGGAAGCATTCGGAGCCGGAAAACTTTCGGTTGGGGCACCTTATTTCAATGCGGTATTTGTTCCACTTATGATACCGGTCGCGCTTGCACTGTCCCTTGGTATGGTTTCCCGCTGGCGGATAGATGAAATGAAGAGAATCTGGAGTGTATTAAAAATCGCGTTCTTCGCCAGTATCGTGCTGGGAATCTTATTGATTGTCATGCTCACACCACAAGCCAACATGATGTCTATACTGGGAATAATCCTGGCATCATGGATAATTATCTCGACCATAATCAGTGCTATTGAAAGGACAAGACATTCAAACAAAAAAGGTATCAGAAAATTATCGGCCCTGCCCGCAGCCTATTCGGGTATGAGCCTGGCACACATAGGGTTTGCACTTTGCATCATTGGAGTAGGTATCACATCCCAATATAGTATGGAAGTACATAAACGTATGGGGGTTGGAGATATAGAAGAACTTTCAGGCTATCAGTTTGAATTAATATCTATTGAGGAAGTGGAAGGCCCGAATTACTTTGCAACAGAGGGGGTGTTTAACGTAAGCAGAAATGACAATCTTGTGACTACCCTGGCCAGTCAGAAACGTTACTATCCGGTCGCCGGTTCCACAATGACCGAGGCCGGAATTGGCGGCAATTTATTCCGGGATTTGTATGTCTCTCTGGGCGAGGAACTGGATAATAATGACTGGAGTATAAGCATTTACTTCAGGCCCTTTGTCAGATGGATCTGGATAGGCGCCATGTTAATGGCAGTAGGCGGGATTGTGGCTGCTAGCGATAAACGTTATCGCTATAAGCTGAGACAAACGGAAAATATTGATCTTGGCTCATCTTCGGTGAGCGTACCCGCCAAGAGTTAATGGCAATGTTTAAATACCTATTACCTTTATTTATCTTTTTAGGCATGGTGGTCCTGTTTATCTTCGGTTTGAATAACGACCCCAGGGTTGTTCCATCTCCATTTATCGATAAGCCTTTACCAGAAATTAGTCTTCCAGTACTAGGTCAAGCGGACAATATAAAGTCATTAGATGAACTCAAGGGTAGTGTTTTTTTGCTCAATATCTGGGCCACATGGTGCCCACCATGCCGGGAAGAACATCCAGTCCTGGTTAATCTGGCAAGAGAAAAAAACATATTATTTGCAGGCCTTAATCTTAAAGATGATGAAACTGATGCTTTAAAATGGCTGAATGATTTGGGAAATCCATACCAGCTAAATCTGGCAGATAAAGAGGGCTTAGCTGTTATTGATCTTGGTGTATATGGGGCGCCTGAGACTTTTATCGTCGATAAAAACGGAATCATAAAATACAAGCATGTCGGACCCCTGACTACTGAAGTTGTTAATGAAATTGTCTTGCCAATGGTAAATGAATTAAGCCAGTGATGATATGAAGCCAATTTTAATAATCATTTTATTTTTATCATTTGCAATTTCATATGCTCAGGATGCACCTCTGGGATTTGTTGAACCTGATAAGCAGGAAAAATACCAGGCCCTGCTGGGAGAGTTGAGATGCCTCGTATGTCAGAACCAGTCATTAGCAGATTCTCCGGCAGGAACAGCACAAGATCTTCGTAAAATTATTTACAATATGGTGGAAGAAGGACAGTCCAATGATGCAATTATTGATTTTCTGGTAGCGCGATACGGCGATTTTGTCCTCTACAATCCACGTCTGAAGGCTTCTACTGCATTACTTTGGTTGGGCCCTTTTGTATTATTGATAGTTGCCTTGTTTATCGCCTATCGATATGTACGAAAGTCCAGTGCTGACAATGTTGAAATGACTGAACAAGATAAGGCCAGGGCAGCAAAATTATTAAGTAGTGATGCCACTAAGGATCCAGGACGGTAAAGATGATTATTTTCTGGACATTAGCAGTATTGATAATGGTGGTATGTGCCTGGTTAATATTTCGGACTGCTATAAGAATGAAAGCCAGCGATTCTGGTGATTCCGAAGCACTCCGTGTAACAGTGTTCCGGGAAAATATCCAGGAACTGGAATCTGAACTACAGACCGGTGATCTGGATGCCTCACAATTGGAAAATGTCCGCTCAGAGCTGGAATTATCTTTATTAGCAGAGGTGTCCCCAGGACCAGAGGCTAAAGATATCGTAGGTGAACACCGTATCGATAACTCACAAAAGCTTCTGTTAATATCAACCACAATTATGGTATGTCTGGCAGCACTCCTATATGTCTATCTGGGTAATCCTCAGGTGATTCAGATGTCTGGATTGGCAGGAACAAAAGTCTATTCAGAAAATCCTGATGAGTATCAGCCTTCTGCGAAAATGATCGTATTAATGGAACAACATCTGGCAAAAAACCCGGAAGATGTAAATGGACTATATTTTCTGGCAAGTAATTATATTGCCCTGTCAGATTATGCTAATGCCGCAAATACCCTTGAGAGCTTATACCAGATAACCGGGGATAGTCCCCAGGTGTTGATAAGTTATATCGATGTCCTGGTTCGTCTCAACAATGGAAGTTTTGCCGGTCGGGCTACCGAGCTGGTTGAGCGCGCTGTGATGATTGCGCCGGACAATTATTCCGCCTTGTTATTTGCTGGACTGGCAGCAGAAGAAGCAGAAAATTATCAGAAAGCAAACGGGTACTATAAACGTCTGGTCCCCGTGCTTCAGGGACAGCCACAATTACTTAATACTATTAACATGTTGATTGCCAATACGGAATCCATGCTCCAGGAGAGTGGAGTTGAGGTGGTTGATTCAGGATCTGATCAGGAAATGGGGCAGCAGGCATCGGTTCAGTTGTCGATATCTATAGATGACGAGCTAGTAAATAAATATACAGAAGATGACGTGTTATTTATCTATGCACAGGCAATTGGAGGCAGCCCCATGCCCCTGGCTGTTTATCGAACCGAGGCAGCGGCGTTACCCTTACAAGTCACCCTGGATGATTCGTTGTCTATGATGCCTACTCATAAAATATCAGATTTTGAAGAAGTGAAGATTCAGGCAAGGATTTCAAAGTCCGGAACTGCAGAGGTTAGTAGTGGTGACCTCATTGGTGTGATTGAAAATGTCCCAGTCACCGGGACGGAAACCCTGGATCTGAATATAGATACTATCGTTCCATGAGTGAATATCTTGAAGAACTGAGAAGAGAATATATTTCTGCTGGATTAAATGAATCAGATTTATGTCATGATCCACTAGAGCAGTTTAA
>JAURPG010000079.1 GCA_030835405.1 Gammaproteobacteria bacterium
AAAAAACCAGGCGTCTTTCTGATCATTGGTGGTCCCGGTCTTACCGCCAATGTCCATTCTATTCAATATTAATGCACGGGTGCCAGTTCCCCGACGAATAACATCGCGGGTAATGGAATTCATAATCCAGATATTGTCAGCATCTACTGTTCGCGGCGCATAACGGGAATGTTTTAGCATATTCTGTTCTACATTATTCATGTCACCCGTGCCCTCTGGTCTGTTGTGGACTTCTGTTCCTGGCGTATCAGGAGTGTTGTCAACTGTAGTATTGGTTGCATGTTCCTCCATCTTGAGACATTCTTCACAGACCACCAGAGGCTCAGCTTCAAAAATTAACTCCTCTCTGTCGTTGGTTATCTTCTGGATGTAATATGGCTCAACCTTAAATCCACCATTTGCGAACACGTTATATGCTGATGCCATTTCCCAGGGTGACAGGTCACCACTTCCTAATGCTAAGGACAGACTGTGTGGCAGGTTATCTGTGTTGAATCCGAATTTCTCAAAATGCTTCATGGCCTTGTCTATGCCGATGGCATCCAGTAGTCGAATGGAGATTATATTTCTGGAGGCTATGAGGGCTTCACGTAGGCGGGTGGGACCGAAATACTTGCCGCTATAGTTCTCCGGTCGCCAGGCGTCTTCGATACCCGGAAATTCTTTCACCAGCGGCGCATCATTAATTATGCTGGCTGCGGTAAAACCTTCATTCAAAGCCGCTGAATAAATAAATGGCTTGAAACCGGAGCCGGGCTGACGCTTTGCCTGTATAACGCGGTTAAAATTACTGCGATAAAAATCAAATCCACCAGTGAGTGCCAGTGTTGCACCATTTGCCGGGTCCATGGATACGATAGCGCCCTCAACCTTGGGGAGTTGTGACAATACCCACTGGCCCAGGTCGTCCTCTTTTATCCTGACGACATCTCCAACTGCGACGATTTCATTGGCAAACTCCGGCTGTTTGCCGCGTATATTTTCATTGATGTATTTTCTTGCCCAACTCAAATTGTCCCAATCAATATCAATTGCACCAATGCCTGACAAGTAAACGATAATGGATTGATCGCGAACATCTGTTACCAGCGCAGGATAAAGGTTTGCAATCACAGGATATGAATCAAGAAGTTCCAGGTGTTGTTGTTGCGGCTCATTGCCTTCAAGTTCAATATGACTTTCTGGACCTCGGTAACCGTGTCGTAAATCATATGCCAATACTGCAGACCTTAACGCATGGTTGGCAGCAATCTGGTTTTTGTTCTTGATAGTAGTATGTACCCTGTAGCCCATTGTGGTGGCATCATCACCATAACGGTCAACCATTTCTCTTCTTACCATTTCCGCAACATAAGGTGCCTCAAGGCCAATGGTTGGAGTATGCAGGCTTGCTGTGGCCGGGGTGTTATCAGCTTCCTGATATTGTTGTTGAGTAATATAGCCCTCCTCAAACATTCGCCTTAACACATAGGTTCGTCTGGTCAGGGCACGTTGTTTGTTGGTTACCGGATTGGTGGTTGAAGGGGCCTTGGGCAGGCCTGCAATCATTGCAAGCTGAGCGAGGTTAAGATTATCCAGAGTGGTACCATAGTAGACTTGAGCCGCTGCACCAACACCATAGGCGCGTTGACCAAGATAGATCACATTCACATAGAGCTCCATGATCTCTTGCTTGGACAGCTCCTGTTCTATTTTTAATGCAAGGTATACTTCGTTTAATTTTCTAAGGTAGGTACGTTCCCGACTTAAAAAGAAATTTCTTGCAACCTGCATGGTGATGGTACTACCACCGACGGTTTTTTCTCCGGTACGGATTAAATTTATTACTGCGCGTGTAATGCCCTGCCAGTCAACGCCCGGGTGTTGATAGAAACGATCATCTTCAGAGGCGATGAATGCATTCACCAGAAGCTCGGGGGTTTCATCAAATACAACAGGGACGCGTCGTTTTTCACCAAACTCCGCAATCAATGAACCATCATTGGAGTAGACCCGTAATGGGATCTGCATCTGGACATCTTTTAACTCTTCAACATCGGGTAAACCGGGGATAATAATGGCCGATACCACGCACAGGGCGATGACGCCTAAAACGGACATGATAAAGAGTGATTTTAGTAGATACCTCAACATATTGTGTAGTGTAAATCAAAAATAACCATATGTTCCGTTTTTGTAAGAGAATATATTTTTTTGATAACTAATTTTAATATTCATAAAAAAGGGTTTGTTTTTTATATTTATGTTGACTATAGTTGCTCAAGGAAGTTAAAGTTACATTATACAAAAGCGATATAACTTATGACATTAAAAGGAAAAATTTGTGTTTCCATTTAAGAAAAAATCGATACCCTTGCTTGGTGTTGATATAAGTGCAACTGCAGTTAAACTGCTCGAACTGACCCGTACTGGCAACATTTATTGTGTAGAAAGTTATGCTGCTGAGGCACTCCCGGCAAATTCTGTTGTAGAAAAGAATATAGCTGAAATCGAGCTAGTAGGCGAGGTTGTTGCGAGGGCCGTTAAAAAATCTGGCACGAAACTCAAAACTGCCGCGGTTGCCGTTGCCGGTTCTTCCGTGATTACTAAGATAATTGAGATGCCAGGCGATCTCTCCGATTCAGACATGGAATCACAAATCCAGATAGAAGCCGACCAATACATACCATTCCCCCTGGAAGAAGTGGCAATGGATTTTGAAATTATTGGTCCCAATGAAAACAACCCCGATCGAGTCGATGTCATGCTGACCGCATCCAAGGGTGACAATGTGGATGCCAGGGTGGGAGCCATAGAAATTGGTGGTTTGACCACCAAGGTTGTGGATATCGAGGTCTTTGCATTAGAGAACGCTGTAAAGTTGATAGTTGAAACACAACTGGGTGGCGGTGAAGACAAGATTATAGCGGTTGCAGATATTGGTTCTTCAGTAACAACTTTCAGTGTCTTTGAAAATCTCAAGATTGTTTATTCAAGAGAACAACAGTTTGGTGGTGCCCAGTTGACTGAAGAAATACAACGTCGCTACGGCCTTTCCTATGAGGAAGCAGGTTTGGCAAAAAAACAGGGTGGGCTGCCGGAAAACTATGTGCCGGAAGTACTCGATCCATTTAAGGAAAATATGTCGCAGCAGATTAGCCGTGCTGAACAGTTCTTTTTTTCATCCAGTCAGATTACCCAAATTGACCACCTTATTCTGGCAGGGGGTTGTGCTTCAATAGAAGGCATAGCTGATGTGATTCAGGAAAGAACGAGTGTGCCTATCGTGATTGCCAATCCGTTTTCAAATATGTCCTTGTCATCAAAAGTATCTGCACAGGCGCTGGCAAATGACGCCCCGGCATTAATGGTGTCCTGTGGGCTGGCATTGAGGAGTTTTGGCTAATGGCAAGAATAAATCTATTACCATGGCGCGAAGAAGCTCGTAAACAGAAAACCCAGGAGTTTGGAATCCTGCTTGGTTTCTTTGCGGTAGTGGCCGGCATCATTGTTGGAATTATGCATATATATAATTCACAGTTAATAGATGCACAGATCGCCCGCAATCAGTATATGGTGTCACAAATTGAGTTTCTTGATACGAAGATCCAGGAAATCCAAAACCTTGAAGCAGAAAAGCGTCGCCTGCTTGACAGGATGCGGGCTATAGAACAGTTACAGACAAATAGACCATTGATTGTCAGATTTTTTGACGAGCTGGTGAATAGTTTGCCGGAAGGGGTAAGTATAAGCAGCATTGCTCAATACGGTCCTGGAATCACGATCGTTGGTGTTGCACAGTCCAACGCCAGGGTGTCTTCTTTAATGAGAAATTTAGAAGCATCTGAATGGTTGGCAAATCCTGCCCTGGACATCATTCAGGCAACAAATGAAGTTGGTAATCGAGTCAGTCAGTTTACATTACGATTTAATCAGGTAATCCCCATGCCTGAGGGTGAAGAAGAATGAATAATATACTTGAAGACATTCAGAGCCTTGATCCAAACAACCCTGGGATGTGGCCAATACATTTTCAGCTTGGTTTGGGTGTCATTGTGATGTTAATACTTATTTATGCCGGTTGGCATTTTAATTTAAGTGTACAACGCGAAACACTTAATGCTGAGATAGTAAAAGAATCTGAGCATAAAGAAACGTTTGATGTTAAACAGCGACGTGCTGCAAATCTTGATGCCTTGAAAGAACAAATGATTGAGATGGAGCAGTCTTTTGGTGACATGCTCAGACAACTACCTAATCAAACTGAAATAGCTGGTTTAATTGTTGATGTATCTCAAACAGGTTTGTCTGCAGGACTTGAATTTGATTTATTTAAGCCTCGTCCTGAAGTGGCAGCTGAATTTTACTCAAAGCTGCCAATTGATATTAGCGTTAATGGAACTTATCACCAGTTCGGTGAGTTTATCAGCGGAATCGCCCAATTACCTCGAATTGTAACCACCCATAATATCAACATAAATACATTAGATGACGGCAAACTTTCAATGTCGGCGGTAGCAATTACTTACAGGGCAATAGGGGAGAACGAATAGTGAACAGCTATAGAATTTCTCGTTTGGTCATTTTGATTGCTGGCATGGTGGTTATCAGTGGTTGTGTCTCTCCTGACATCAGCGATCTTGAACAGTATACCCAGGAAATGTTGTCAAGGCCCGGCGGAAGGATTGAGCCTATACCGGAAATACATCCATATGAAGCTTACTCCTATCAATGTGCTGAAATGGATTGTGTTGATCCATTTCAATTATTTTATGAGCAACGGCCAGCGCAACAGGAAGAAGTGGTAGATACCGGCTTGACACGCGAAATGGAAATGGAAATAAAAAACAGGAACAGGGAAGAACTGGAAGAGTATGAACTGGACAGCTTGAAAATGGTTGGCACCATGGAAGATCAAGCTGAATATTGGGGTATCGTTGTTGATCCAGATGGCATAGTACATAGGGTCAGTGTTGGAAATTATATGGGGCGGAACATCGGTAAAATTGTAAATATTTTTGAAGATCGTATAGAGCTTAGAGAAATCGTTAGAAATAACCAGGGACGCTGGGAAGAACGCCAGGCAGCTCTCGCCTTAATTGAATAATAGTCATCGGGGTATTAATTATGAGTTTAACTAAACCATTGACAAAAACGGGGTCATCGAAAATGTCAATTAATAACTTGCTCAAACTAAGTGCAGTGGTTTTAGGTTTGATAATACAGGGCAATGTCTTTGCTGTTTCCCTGGACAATGTTGAGTATTCTTCTCTACCAGGTGGAAGGGTTCAGATTAATTTGACATTTTCAGAGTCACTCGCAGAAGAACCTGTTAATTTCACGATAGATAATCCTGCCAGAATCGCCATCGATCTACCTGATGTTGACTTAAACCTGAACGAAAATAACCAGACAATTGGTATTGGGGATGTGTTGGGGATTGTTGCAGTTGAAGCTGCCGGACGAACCCGCGTTGTGGTAAACCTGGTAAGTTCCGTAGGTTATGAGATGAACTTGCAAGGCAGTTCACTGATTTTAACTGTGGGAGTATCCGGAGAGATGAGTACCGCATCGACAGCCTCTTCTGGATCATCTGCATTTTCTACCCAATCCAGTATTACCTCAGGACCCAGTATTGAAAATATTGATTTCCGTCGCGGTGACGATGGTGAAGGCAGGATCATCGTGACGTTGTCCAGTCCAAATGCATCCGTTAACCTCGGCGAGGAAGGGGACAGTATCTTTGTAAATTTTATTTCTGTTTCCTTGCCATCGAACCTCGACAGGAGACTGGATGTAATAGATTTCGCGACCCCGGTAAGAGAGATTGATACGACATCTAATTCTCAGGGTGCACGTATGGAAATTACTACGGTGAATGATCAGTATGATCATCTTGCTTATCAATCCGGAAACGTATTCACCATTGAAGTCACACCGCTGACAGACGCGGAGCAGGAAGAATTACAACGTCAACAGTTTGGTTTTACTGGTGAAAGATTATCCTTGAACTTTCAGAATATAGAAGTTCGTGCAGTACTGCAGTTAATCGCAGATTTTACCGGTTTAAATCTCGTTGCCAGTGATACCGTGTCCGGCAGTGTGACACTAAGATTACGCAACGTGCCATGGGATCAGGCCTTGGATATTATTCTCAAATCAAGGGGGCTGGCCATGCGTCAGGCCGGAAATGTCATGATGGTCGGGCCGCAGGAAGAAATTGCGGCCAGGGAGAGACTAGAGCTTGAGTCACAGCGGCAGATGGAAGAACTGTCGCCTTTGAGAACTGAATTTGTCCAAATAAATTATGCCAATGCCGCTGATTTTGCAGGCCTTATACAGACCGGCGAAACAAGCCTGTTATCAGATCGGGGGAGTGTTTCTATAGATGAACGGACCAATACCCTGATTATTCAGGATGTTGCCGCCAGCCTTGAAGCCATCCGCGACATGATATCCATACTGGATATCCCGGTGAGACAGGTCATGATTGAATCGCGTATTGTCAATGCTGATGAAAATTTCACTCGAGATCTCGGTGTGCAGTTTGGTTATGGAAAACATACCAGTCAGGAAGACCAGATCAATGGTGAATTATTTGGTGCTATAGGGGGCGGTTTGCCCGGCCGGACAACATTTGAACCAGGTTCCACATCTTTTAACACAGGCGGTATAGATAATTTAATGGTTAATTTGCCTGTAGCCGGTGCAACTTCTACCTTTGATCTGGCTGTGGGTAAGATTGGATCTTACCTACTGCAACTTGAATTATCTGCCCTGCTGGCAGAAGGGCGTGCTGAAGATATCGCCAGTCCCAAGGTGATTACCGCCAATCAGTCTGAGGCTGTGATTGAATCTGGTGTGCAGATTCCTTACCAGGCTGCAACATCCAGCGGTGCAACCTCAGTCGCGTTTATTGACGCCACATTGTCATTGACGGTAACCCCGCAGATCACCCCTGATGACAGGATTCTGCTGGACTTGAATGTTACTCAGAATTCCAGAGGTTCACCGGATGTATTGGGTACGCCACCGATCAATACACGGAATGTGGCCACCAATGTCCTGGTGGATAATGGTGAGACAATCGTTCTGGGTGGTATCTATAACCAGGTTGATAGAAATTCATCAGATCGAGTTCCTTTCTTTGGTGATCTTCCTTATCTTGGATTCTTGTTTAAGAAAAACAGGGTTGAGAGATCGCGAACGGAGTTACTGATATTCGTGACACCCAGAATTATTAAAGAAGATTTAACCCTATAATAATAATTAAGTTGTAAATAGACCTTAAAATGTGACTGGGTTTAATCCAGTCACATTTTTTTTTGCTTACAGATTTAGTGATATTCTTATGCACGACTAGGTTGATTCTATTATGCGATCAAACATAAAAAACCATGATGAAGTCTAAAAGAGACAATATCTATCTCATCGGCCCTATGGGGGCAGGCAAAACAACCATTGGTAAAAAATTAGCCAAAAAGTTAGGTAAACGCTTTTTTGACTCAGACCGGGAGATTGAAAAAACTACAGGTGCTACGATCAACCTGATTTTTGATGTTGAAGGCGAAGCTGGTTTCAGGGAGTGGGAATCTAAAACCCTGGAAATATTGATTGCAGAAGACAATGTCGTTTTGGCAACGGGAGGAGGCGCGGTATTATCAGAGGCCAATCGTGAGCTATTGAAAAAAAATGGTATCGTGATTTATCTTGAGGTGGCACCGGAGCTCATTGTGAAACGGACTGAGTATGATAATAACCGCCCGCTTTTGGCCACAAAGAATAAATTAAAGACAATCACTGAATTATTAAATGTCAGAGAACCTATTTATGATAAAACAGCGGACTACAAGATAAATGTAGACAAGAAGTCTACGAGTCGAATCATCAACGAGATTTCTGAATTGTTAGAGGAAAAATGAAAGAAGTAAAAGTCAATTTGGGTAATCGGAGCTATCCTATTTACATCGGATCTGATCTCATAGCGAATACACAGGCTTATGAGAATTTAATCAAGACAGACCAGGTGCTGGTGGTTACCGACTCCAATATCGAGCCTATGTATCTTACCGGGGTATTGAAAGCCTTAAACAGTTTTGATGCTGATTCATACATATTACCGCCAGGAGAAGATCAGAAGAACCTGACAAACTTGAATAATATCATTACTGAACTGTTAACCCGCAGGTTCTCAAGGACGGGTTGTCTGGTTGCCCTGGGAGGTGGTGTAGTAGGGGATTTAACCGGTTTTGTCGCAGCATGTTATCAACGTGGAATACAGTTTCTACAGGTGCCAACCACGTTACTTGCCCAGGTAGATTCATCGGTGGGGGGAAAGACCGCCGTTAATCACCCTATGGGAAAGAACATGATCGGCGCCTTTCATCAGCCATGTGGCGTTCTTGCAGATGTAGGGGTTCTGAAAAGTTTGCCAGACAGGGAATATAAGGCGGGGATTGCTGAGGTCATCAAGTATGGTCTCATCCGGGACCCGGAATTTTTTGTCTGGTTGGAAGACAATATTGATGCCTTATTGGAACTGCAACCACAGGCACTTGAATATGCAATTGAACGCTCGTGTATCAACAAGGCGCAAGTGGTGGCAGAAGATGAGACCGAGAAGGGTGTACGGGCAATACTGAATCTTGGCCATACCTTTGGTCATGCAATTGAGACAGGACTTGAATATTCTTCCTGGTTACATGGTGAGGCGGTTGGTCTGGGCATGACGATGGCTTCATATATGTCTCACTTGATGGGTTGGCTGTCTGAGGAGGACCACGGCAGAATAGTTAAACTGATTCAACGTGCCGGCCTGCCGGATAAACTCCCAACGCAACTACAGGATGTCGATCTCAGGGAGTTAATGTCCGTTGATAAAAAAGTCAGTCATGGCAGATTAAAATTAGTCTTATTAAAATCTATCGGAGAGGCAGTCGTCACAGATACGTTTGATGAAGATGTAATCGCCCGGACAATTAATACATACAGATAGGAATGGTTTGTTATGCATGAACTGGCCGAATATGCAGCCAGAGAAGAAAACTCCAAAGGCAGGAGTCATTCAGAATCCGGGGCGGGCCTGAGGAGTGAATATCAGCGTGACAGGGATAGAATTATTCACAGTTCCGCATTTCGAAGACTTGAATATAAAACCCAGGTGTTCGTCAATCATGAAGGCGATATGTTTCGAACACGTCTTACTCATTCTCTAGAGGTTTCCCAGATAGGCAGGACAGTAGCGCGCCGTCTTCGATTAAATGAAGATCTCACTGAGGCAATTTGCCTTGCCCATGACCTTGGTCATACACCTTTTGGACATGCAGGGCAGGATGCATTAAATGAATGCATGAAGGCCTATGGTGGCTTTGAGCATAATCTGCAATCGTTGCGCGTAGTTGAC
>JAURPG010000080.1 GCA_030835405.1 Gammaproteobacteria bacterium
ACAGTAGTCAATTAAACCCAAATCCTAACTTTGAAAGTGGTACCGTTACTGGGGGCAGGTCAATTAAACTCGGCGAGCTCTGCGCAAATATAGTCGCGCTTAGCAAGCCCCATGAATTTTTGATTCAACGGGGCGGGGTTGAAATGCTTATCTATCAGCCAGGCCTCCTGCTCAAAGCCTGCCACAGGTTTATTATCATTCAACTTGTTTGAATCTAGCCATTCATTCAATAATGAGGTTTCACTTTCCAGGCGTTTTTGAAATTGCTGGTAAGCCGCTTGATCGAATAAATGAGTTGAGATCTCGTCTCTCATCCTGATTATCTTTTTATTGATTAGTTGATTTTATAATATTTACTGCAGTAAATCCTTAATGAAACGATGAATAAGTAATTAATTCAATCTAAATAATGCTATGATTCTTGGTTTTAATCCTTAATATAAAACCATATCAATGACTAGTAATCCTGATTATGACGTAATTGTAATTGGTGGTGGAAATGCCGGGATGAGTGCGGCATTGACTGCTAGAGAATGTGGCGCCAGCAGGGTGCTGGTGATTGAGGCTGCGCCAGAGCATTCACGGGGCGGGAACAGTCGGCATGTGAGAAATCTGAGATGTATGCATGATCAGGCCCTTGGTGTGTTTCAGGACAGCTACCTGGAGTCCGAGTACTGGGAAGACCTGCTACAGGTCACCGGCGGCAGGACCAATGAGGACCTTGCCAGATTGACAATCAGGGAATCAGAGGCCTGTTTCAGATGGATGATGCAACAAGGGGTCCGCTTTCAACCTGCTCTGGGGGGGACCCTGCAACTCTCCCGTACCAATGCCTTCTTCCTGGGCGGTGGCAAGGCGCTGTTAAACAGTTATTACCGAAAAGCAGCGGCTATCGGAATTGACGTTATATATGAATCTCCTGTAACAGGCATTACGATTGAAGATGGAAAGGTCCAATCTGTGGACGTGACGAAAGATGGCCAGGTCAAAACTTTTCAGACCAGGGCGCTGGTGATTGCTTCCGGAGGATTTCAGGCAAATATTGACTGGTTACGCGAGGCCTGGGGACCGGCCGCAGATAATTTCATCATCAGGGGCAGCCCCTTTGATGATGGGAAGGTATTACGATTATTGATGGATGCCGGTGCAACCATTACCGGTGATCCAGACCAATGTCATGCCATTGCTGTGGATGCCCGGGCGCCAAAGTTTGATGCCGGTATCGTCAGCCGGGTAGATTGTGTGTCCCTGGGTATCGTGGTCAACCAGGAGGCGAAGCGATTCTATGATGAAGGCGAGGACTTCTGGCCCAAGCGTTACGCCATTTGGGGCAGGTTGATTGCGGCGCAACCAGATCAGATCGCCTATGCCATTATTGATGCAAAGTCATCCGGACTCTATCTGCCTCCATTGACACCATCTATTATGGGTAATTCCATTGAAGAACTGGCAAAGGCATTGTCTCTTGACCCGACTACACTGAAACAAACTATTAACAGTTTTAACTTGGCAATTGAGATGGGTGAATTTGATCACACTATATTAGATAACTGCCATACTAGTGGCTTGACACCTGAAAAAACCCACTGGGCCAGGACTATTGATTCACCACCCTTTATGGCCTATCCACTCAGGCCGGGCATTACCTTTACTTACATGGGCGTTGTGGTCAATGAACAGGCCCGGGTAATGTTTAATGATAATAAATTGTCACCTAACATTTATGCCGCAGGTGAGATCATGGCAGGTAATATCCTGGGCAAGGGCTATCTTGCCGGGCTGGGCATGACCATCGGTACCACCTTTGGGCGAATTTCAGGCAGGGAGGCGGCCAGCCATGCAGGATAAGACAAAGGAAACTCAGGCCTTGATGGACGAAGGCGAACGAGTGATGAATATTTGTAATGCCTGCCGGTATTGCGAGGGATTCTGTGCCGTGTTCCCGGCCATGGAAAGACGGTTTTCATTTGCCAGTGAGGACCTGCGCTACCTGGCCAACCTCTGTCACGATTGTCGGGAATGTTACTATGCCTGCCAGTATGCCCCACCACATGAGTTCAAGATTAATGTCCCCAAGGTCCTTACCCGCATAAGGCGTCAAAGTTATGAGGAGTACACCTGGCCGGCAGGTTTTGCCAGATTCTTTAACCATCCGGTTTATATGTTATTCCTCTCCATGGTGATTATTCCCATGGTGTTTATCATTTTTGGAGTAATGGAACATGGTATTGATGGTTTGATGCAGGTATATACGGACGATCAGGGTTCGTTTTACCAGGTTATGTCGCATACACAAATGGTCAGTGTATTTGGCCTGATTGGGCTATATGTACTATTGGCGTTTATCATGGGCTGGCTGAAATTCAAACGGGACATTAGCCATGACGGAACTAAAATAACTGGATGGCAGGACATGAAACAGGCATTGAAGGACATACTCACCATGCGGTACCTGGGTAGCAGTGGTGATGGTTGTACCTATCCGGATGAAAATCAATCTTTACTCAGACGTAATTTTCATCATTTCACTTTTTATGGTTTTATGCTGTGTTTTGCTGCCACCAGTGTGGCAACGGTTTATCATTATTGGTTAAATTACCCGGCACCTTATCCATTATTGAGTCTGCCGGTGATACTGGGTACCCTTGGGGGAATAGGGTTGATCATTGGGCCATGTGGGCTTTTGTACCTGAAGAAAAAGCGGGACAAGAAACCCTCTGATGAAATACAGTCCAGTTCAGATACCACGTTATTGTTAATATTACTTTTCATCAGCATAACCGGCCTGCTGTTGATGTTACTCAGAGAAACGGCCTGGATGGGGGGGTTGCTGCTGGTCCATCTTGGACTGGTAATGGGGTTATTTCTGTCCATGCCCTATGGTAAATTTGTCCATGGGATATACCGTTTCGGTGCATTACTGCGATTCACAAGTGAGGGGAGAAAATCATGACTACAGGGAACAAGCGTACCTGTTATTCAATATTGCTAATATTTTGTTTAACCGTGTTATCAGGTTGTAGCGACGGTACACCGGATTCACAGTCCAGTGCAGGATCAGTCTCAATAGAGCCGGTTGATACTGCATCAGTACCAGATATGCCATCAAACCCGTCAGATCGTTCTGTGACTATCATGGCCCCGGCAGCGCCCGGTGGTGGCTGGGACCAGACCGCCCGTACCCTGCAGGCGGTTATTCAGGAGAACAACCTGTTAGGTAATGTTCAGGTGATGAATGTCCCTGGCGCCGGTGGAACTATCGGCCTTGCCCAGGTGGTCAACTCCCAGCAGGGTAATAATGATTATTTCATGGTGACTGGGCTGATCATGATGGGGGCCATCCTCACTAACCAGTCTGCCGTGACCCTGGATCAGGTCACCCCCATTGCCAGGTTGATAGGGGAGTATGAAGTTATGGTAGTTCCCGCTAACTCACCCTATCAGACCCTGGGAGAATTTATCGAGGCCTGGAAACAGGACCCTGGTGCCATGTCCATCGCCGGTGGATCTGCCGGTGGTTCTGATCACATGCTGGCGGGTCTGCTTGCCCAGGCCGTGGACGTGGACGTTTCGCTGATCAATTACCTTCCCCATTCCGGTGGTGGAGAATCCCTGGCCTCGTTACTGGGCAGCCATGTGGCCGCCGGGATAAATGGTTTTGCAGAACTACAGGCCTTTATCGAATCTGGCCGGTTAAGGGCACTGGCCCTGTCCAGCGAAGAAAGGGTAGAGGGGCTGGATATCCCGACCTTTGTTGAACAGGGGATTGACGTGACTTTGGCAAACTGGCGAGCTGTTGCTGCACCACCCGGAATTTCAGATCAGCAAAAGGCGGAACTGGTGACCATCATAGACCGAATCTATAACACCCAGACCTGGAAAGATGCCCTGGTGAGAAACAACTGGATAGATCTTTATATGACGGGGCCGGAATATGAGGCATTCCTGCAAACCGAGGCAGTGAGGGTGGAGTCTGTGTTGCGCTCAATCGGTCTGGTGCAATAAGTCAGTAAACAGTCAGTCCATTGAATCGACATACTCGAATTGAGCTCGGTTTTGCCGTTGCCGTTATCCTTCTTGGACTGTACCTGTTAATCGGTAGCGGTGATATTAACCTTGGTTCCGGTTACGACAGGATAGGTCCACGGTTTTTCCCCTATTTAATTGCAGCCGGTTTACTGATCACGGCATTGACTATGCTGCTGGAATCATGGTTTCGCCGGCAACAGGCATCTGACTTAAACGTTAAATTTATCCCATTGATCTATATTGCCTCAGGCCTTTTGCTATGTGTATTTACCCTGGAGAGACTGGGATTTATCATCTCTGTGAGCCTGATGTTTATTTTTATCGCCAGGGCATTTAATAGCAGGCGGTCACTACGCGATGCCGGGGTCGGTCTGGTCCTGGGGATTACCATATATTTCATTTTTACCAGCGGCCTGGGGCTGGTGCTACCCACCGGGATATTATCAGGGGTGTTGTAATGGATTCGCTGGGTCTGTTGATTGATGGTTTTGGTATCGCCTTGCAGTGGCATAACCTCATGTGGGCCTTTGTGGGGGTATTGCTTGGCACAGCAGTGGGCATCCTGCCGGGAATTGGTCCGGCACTGACCGTAGCATTATTATTGCCGGTAACCTATACCCTGAATCCGGTGTCAGCATTCATCATGTTTGCCGGGATCTATTATGGCGGTATGTATGGTGGGTCCACTACGTCCATCCTGTTAAACACCCCCGGGGAATCCGGCAGTATCATCACCGCATTGGAAGGCAATAAGATGGCAAGGTCCGGCCGTGCGACTGCGGCCCTGGCCACCGCTGCCATCGGGTCATTCGTTGCCGGGACACTGGGGACCATCGCCTTGACCTTTGCCGCACCGGCCCTGGCAGACATGGCGCTGGTATTTGGTCCCGCTGAATATTTTGCCCTTATCATCCTGGGATTTACTACCATCTCATCGGTGCTGGGTAAGACACCGTCTCGTGGCTTACTCAGTCTGTTTCTCGGGCTTGCCCTGGGTGTGGTGGGAATCGATCTGCAAACCGGACAGGCCAGGTTTACCTTTGGTCTGTTGCCATTACTGGATGGAATCCATGTGGTGGTGGTTGCGGTGGGCCTGTTTGCGGTAGGAGAAACCCTTTTCCTGGCATCACAAACCAAAGGGGCGGGGGACATCATTAATGTTAAAGGCTGGACCTGGTTATCCAGAGAAGATCTATCACGATCCTGGAAACCATGGATAAGAGGCTCCATGCTGGGATTCCCTATTGGCGGGCTGCCAACAGGTGGTGCTGAGATACCTACTTTTTTGTCCTATGCCATAGAAAAACGTCTGAGTGATAAGCCTGAAGAGTTCGGTGAGGGTGCCATAGAGGGCGTGGCGGGTCCCGAGGCCGCCAATAATGCCGCCGCTGCCGGCGTGCTGGTGCCATTACTGACATTGGGACTCCCCACATCTGCCACCGCTGCCATCATGCTGGCGGCCTTTCAACAATTTAACCTGCAACCCGGGCCGTTAATCTTCGTCAATAATCCAGAGCTGGTATGGGGCCTCATCGCCAGTTTGTATATCGGCAACCTGATGCTGTTATTATTGAACCTGCCGCTTGCGCCATTATGGGCGAGGTTATTAAAGATCCCGGCACCCTTTCTCTACGGCGGTATCCTGGTGTTTGCTACCCTGGGGACATACAGCCTGAACAACTCGGTATTCGATGTGGGGCTGATGTATTTGATTGGTGTACTGGGTTACTGTATGCGCCTGGTGGATGTACCTGTTGCACCTGCTGTAATAGGTATGATCCTTGGGCCCATGGCCGAGCAACAGTTTCGCCGTGCGCTTGCTATCTCCCAGGGTGATCCTGCTATATTTTATTCCCGCCCTATATCGGCGACATTATTGGGTCTTGCATTTATAGCCTTGATCTCTGTGCCACTATACCGGTACTGGCAATCGAGAAACTAAATATAGTATTTGCCTGAGTCAGTAGCGGGTGCAACGTTAATATTCGGAAAATTTATACGTCTATTTTATTACGGTAACCGACACTTGAATTAACCGTGTGGGCAGTTCGATTTCAAACCGGCCACGTTTATAATTATTAGGCATTCCAGCACAGCGCCAGGCTTCAGACCGGGTTGGGAATGGGGTTAGTAAAAGCTGGGGTCTTTACTCAGGCCCTTGTATTACTAATACAGTTCTACGCCTGAATCTGACACATTGATACTCATAAATTGTGATTTGAATCCGCTTTTCTTGATTATTCTTTTCCCCACCAATCGCAAAATTCTTCGAAGTTAATCATGCCGTCATGATTTGAATCGATCAGATTAAATGCAAGAGTTTTTTCTTCCAGCGTCTTGCCTGGTAATAATAAATCCAACATATCACGAAACTCATCCCAGTCAATCTGGTGATTATTATCCTTGTCAAAATTTTCGAATGTTTCTTTTAGTTCTGATAATTTTTCATTATTTATTTCTTTCATAGCCTACATCCCAATCAAAGGGGTCAGTGTCGATTGATTATTTAATTACTGCGTCCATTAGGAATCGTTGGTTGCCCTTGTAAAGAAGAATAACTTTTTATTAACCTGTGTACCAGCCCAGCTTGTACCCCCAACGGCCCCAGCCGAATTGCCGACCCAGTCCCCAGTAGAACAAAAAGTACGTGCCGCCAGCGATTAGTGCCAGGCCGCTGATCATCTGAAACTTATATGGTTTATCTATGGCCAATGCACTGATTTTCTGGCCTGCCAGTTTGACTACCAGGACCAGCAGCAGGATCATGATTACGATTTGTCCTACTCCCTGAATCATCATTACACCTGCACCGTATAAGGGATTTTTTGAACTGGCAGCATAGACCAGAAAGTCCCTGAACAGGGGATAAGGACGGCCCACGGTGAACATCCCCACCATGGCACCGAGCAGGGTGGCCTTGACGTTTATCATGTTAAAAAAGTCCCGGGTGGTCTGGTTAACACCGGTCTTGATGTTATCGAGAAAACCCATTTCCAGAAGGCCCCAGAACAACATCGCAAATCCCAGCGCGGTAAATACAGCAAAGGACTGGGCGTATCGCACTGGTTGGGCATTCACATGTTCAATCCCCACCGGCCCCAGAAAACCAATGTATAACCCATAGATACCGGTAATCAATACTACAGGTGCCGTGAATGCACCCAGTGTCTTCCACAGTGAGGTGCCACCGGACCCGGTGGAGCAGGCCATGCCTGGCATCATGGCGAAGATGACACAATTACAAGCGGTAAATGTGGCAGCCAGTCCCGCAATGGCGGCAAAGATAATTCCAAAGCCACCGCCCCGGGTGTCATATTGGTCAGCGAGTCCTGTGGTGTCTCCAATAGTCTCGCCGGCAATAATGTCCCTGCCAAATCCATCTGCGATGCCCCGGTTCCAGAACCCGGCAATGAGAATCGCCACAAGAATAGTGATTACGGTATACCAGACGCGCCTTTTTAAATTATAGGCATCTTCAAAGTTCATGGAATGTGCCATGGAATCCCCCCCTTTAACCTGAATAACATGGTTTATGAATCCTTACCATGCCAATAAAACAAGGCCATGGCAAGTTACATGAGAATAACCGATGTAATGAGAGAATAATGGCGGACAATGCATTTGCCCGCCATCAACAGGGTTTTAAAAAATTAGTGTTTGGATCGACGCATATGCCCAATGGCTTGTTCCATGTGCTTGGCTGAAACTTCCCCATGGCCCATCTCGGCATGTTCAACTGCCTGGTTGAGGTGGCTGATGGCCCCGGTCATATGTTTGTGGGCCTCGGCATGTTCCAGGCTTTCCTTGGCATGTTCCAGTGCCATATTGGCATGGCCGTCTTCCCCGTGGGCCTGCGCCATTCCCGCATGCACCATGGCCTCAGAGGTATGACCGGCATCATCAGCATAAAGGGCAGGACTACCAAAAATAACTAATAGACATAACCACTGCATTACTGTTTTTATATTCATCAGCATACTCCTTAAGTAATGATAAGAGATAAATAAAAATCGTTACATATACCGTCAGTATATTGCTGTAATAATTGAATTATTTGATTTATATCAAAACTATTTACGTCTATTTAGCCGGTTAAAAAACGGAACCAAATGGTGGTGTTACAGCAATGGACTCAGGCGAATAATTTCATGATATTTGCCAGACCCGCCCAGGCAAAAAACAGCAGGACGGCAACCAGGCTGATAATGGCGGCTGGGCCATATTTGAACTTTTCCCCTACCCATTTTCCCCGGCCATTTAGTAATAACAGACCAATGGCCAGCAGGGGGAAGAAGAATGCACCAGTTACAGCATAAAGTTTTTGCGCCTCCTGGAAACTGGCAAACAGTCCCAGCATGGGGACAAAGGTGATGATCATTAAATATCTTCTATAGATAGGTGATGTGGTATCTACCTTGAAGGTATGGTCGCGGTCTGCAATGGCTTCCGTTGGGGTGGTGGCCATCAGCCAGGTGTCTGTGAAGATATAAGGAATGGATTGCCAGACCCCCAGTAAGCTGCTGAAGACAGCACCAAAGGCGCCAATCAAAAATAACCATTTACCTGCCGGGCCGAGTTCCTGTCCCAATTGATTGGAGAGATTAACCAGCAGGCCGGCACCACCACCTTGAATGGTCACATTACTGCCAATGATGACCATGGCCAGACCGAACAGGGCTGTCATCAGGTAACCCACTGCCAGGTCCACCTGGCAGGTTGAGAGGTCTTCACTCTTATTTCGCCCTTCTTCCCGTATCCAGTAACCATAACTTAATACAGTCACAGTCCCGCCAACACCGCCAATCAAGGCAATGGTCCAGGTCAGTCCATCGCCCTGTAAATCAGGAATTGCAGGAACAAAAATGCCTTTAATGACCTGTTCGGTTCCGGGCCACATGAGGCCTGCGGTAACGATGACGCAAACGAACATGATCCCGATACAGACGTGAGTGACTTTCTCGAATAATTCATAACCACCCTTATAAACCAGTCCAAAGCCAATAATACTGGTGGTTATACCAAAAAAGATTTTTCCATCAACCGCATCTTCAAAAATCGGGAACATGGCATGCAGTGTCACACCGTTGGCACTCATCAATGCAGCACCAATGAAATAGGTGAACATTAAAAGGTATGGTAAAAAGATCCAGGCAATCACCTTACCAAAGTGGATGGTCAGGCCTTCCAGCAGGGTTGAGCCGGTGACCAGCTGCCAGCGGGCAATACCTTCGGTGACCACATACTTCAGAAAGGCACCCACAATCACCGCCCATAATATTGCTGTCCCCAGGATACTTCCGGCAAAACTACCCGTCGCTAGGTCACCCGCACCGACCCCGGTTGCTGCGGTGAGCATTCCGGGGCCGATAACAATTAAAAATTGCCTGAGTTTTTCCATAAAAATCTATTAAATGACGTTATGAATAATTATCTCGTATAACATACCAGCATTCAGCTGATATTTCTCTAGTTAAGGTGACAGTTAACTTAACTCGAGAAAAAAATATGTTTATTATCAGCATTGTTGTAAATGATTTTCAGATGGACTAATTCATGATCCAGATCATTTAATCCGGGTGTTATTACACATAGGATAGGATCAACGATAGCGAGGTGAATAAATGAAAATGCCCATAATAGACAGGTTACATGAAGACCATAAAAACTATATAAAGTTATTGGCCCTTATGGATACGTTACTGGCAGAGCTTAAAAAGGGTAGTGACAAAGGGTACCGGGAACTGTATTTGATTATGAATTACATGACCCGTAATCCCGATATTTTTCATCACCCTTATGAAGACATCATATTTGAAGAGCTGGAAACCATTGAGGGTGTGGATATTGATGAAATTGAACATTTGAAGGCTGAACATAATAAAATCTACCAGGAATCCAATGCATTGCTCGATGAACTGGATGCCGTAGTCAATGGCCATATTGTTGAGAAAGATAAAATCCATGAACTGGCACAACAATATGCAGATTCTCTTCGAGAGCATATGAATACAGAGGAAGGCAAGATCTTTCCCATGATTAATGACAAGTTGACTGAGGCGTCATGGAATAAGATCAGTGGCAGCCTGGAACATGTCAACGATCCCATCTTTGATGGCCCCACATCAGACGAATATAAATTAATCTACAACCAGGCTGTAAATGATAAATAGCGAAGTAAAATCACGCTGAAATGCGCTATTTTCAAGTCAAATCATATCCCTGAATATATACTTATCTTATTGATATTTAATTAAATTTTAGGGTTTTGCAACTAATAAGAGGTTGAAACAAGTACCTGTTTATGTGTAGCATTGACATTTAGACGACTAAAGATAAGGTGGCTATAGACCACCACGGGAGTGAACAAGTCGTCTCAACATAGTTGTCGCACCGGGATCCCCGGAAAATAGCAAATAAAGCAAAAATATTATGAGCAAGATTCTTAGTTTTTATAGAAAACCTGAGAAGTACCAGTATCTGTTTAATCGGGAACAGCCGTTTACTGTCTATGGGATTAGTAACCTGGACAAGATCCCGCAGATCCATTATTTATCCAAAGAACAACAGTTCTCTATCAAGGTTGTTGCAAACGTCTTGCCGTTCAGGGTCAATCAGTATGTCATTGATGAATTAATCGACTGGACCAATATTCCCAATGATCCGATTTTTCAATTGACCTTTCCGCAACCTGGGATGCTGGAAGAACAAGACTACAATAAAATGGCCGACCTGATTCGCAATGATGCTGATAAGTTCCAGATACGTAAATTGGCAGGTGAAATCAGGCAACGCCTGAATCCCCATCCCGGTGGGCAACAAACATTGAACGTACCGACCTTTAACAAACAACAATTAGAAGGGATCCAGCATAAATACCGGGAGACAGTATTGTTTTTCCCGGGAAGGGGGCAGACCTGCCACAGTTACTGTACGTTTTGTTTTCGCTGGGCACAGTTCATTGGTGACAAGGACCTGAAATTTTCCAGTAATGAGGCATCTCACCTTTATCATTATTTACGATCTCATAAGGATGTCAGTGACCTGTTGGTGACTGGTGGTGACCCCATGATCATGAAGGCCCGTCATTTAAGGGATTACCTCATGCCGTTACTGGATAAGGAATTTGAACATATTCAGAATATTCGTATCGGCACCAAGTCCATTACCTTCTGGCCTTATCGTTTCATCACAGATGAAGATGCAGATGACCTGCTGGATGTGTTAAGGGAACTGGTACAAAAAGGCAAACATGTGGCCATCATGACCCACTTCAATCACTGGCGTGAAATGGAGACCCCCATGGCCATCGAGGCAATACGTCGCCTGCGCGAGACAGGCGCCACACTGCGAAGTCAGTCGCCGTTGGTGAAAAATATTAATGATGACCCCGATATCTGGGCGAAGATGTGGCGTAACCAGGTAAGGATGGGGATCATTCCTTACTATATGTTTATTGAAAGAGACACGGGAGCTAAAAATTATTTTGAGCTACCGTTATATCGGACCTGGGAGATATACCGGGATGCCATCAAACAGGTCTCCGGACTTTCCAGGACCGTTCGCGGGCCATCAATGAGTGCCACGCCGGGTAAAGTGGAGATTCAGGGGACCACCGAAATTAATGGTGAGAAGGTCTTTGTCTGTCGTATGATACAGGGTCGAAACCCGGAATGGGTGCAGCGGCCATTCTTTGCTGAATACGATGAAAAGGCCATGTGGCTGGATGATCTTAAACCGGCATTTGGCGAGAAGAAGTTCTTTTTTGAAGATTAATCCGGTCTGAATTGGCCGACGTTACCATTGGCCATCAAGCTCTTCGCGGACTGCTTCCTGTATCATGTCGGGGTATTCCTGTGAAAGGTACCATAGGCCCTCCACCTCCGACTGTGAGAGCCCACGTCTCCCGGGTGGCAGGTTGGTTCTCATGAGAAAAATAATATCACTGCTCATCCAGGGGTGTCGATACCAGTAATGGTGACCGTCGATGTCAAATCCTCGGTATTCCTTGCCGTGGGAAACATCAATGATTTCAACATTGTTCAGATGTTGATTTTCTATAAAATCTATTTCGATTGATTCTACTTCTTCGGTACCCGCTCTTGACTTGCCACCCATAAATCTTTTTGCAGCGATCAGGGCAGTATCATTATCGGACACGGTTATTATGGTCTGCTGGGTCAATTCACTGATGCTGGGTAATCTTTCCAGGAACTGGTCGACTTCGACATCTGCTGCTGCAAAGACCACCGATCCTAGCCTGAAGCGGTCTCTCAGTTCGTCGTTGTTGAGCTGGTCGTATTCATGGCGCAATTCATATAACGCCTTTGATGTAACCCTGCCACCGGCACTGTATGCCAGTATATTGATACGTTTGGCCCGGGTGTTAACAGCCAGTATCTTGATAAGTTTTACCAGTGCATCACTGGAGTTTCTGGCATTATTTACATCTATCCTCAGCAAGTAAGTCAATATATTCTGATGAGATGGCCAGGAAAAAGCCATACCCACGAAATCCTTGCCTGCAAAATGATCAATCTCGGCTGTCAATGTCACGGCATTTTGAAAATCTACTTTGGTGCCATGCACATAAAGCATGATTTCCTTATCAATGTGATGATCAATTTCATAGTTTATCTATTCGATAAAGCTGGCCAGCCCGGCATGAGCATCCGGGTTTAATGACTCGTCATGGAATGTACCCATGTGTTCAATGTGCTCCAGCGTAACGGGAACACTTGATGTTTTATTGGCCAGAGATACTTTCGTCAACTCTTCCTATTGTGTTTCTCTTTCTCCAATGCGAACGGTTGCCTTACCGAGATATAATGAATTATCAAATTCATTCCCATATGGAGAATCCATGCTGTTTTGTTGATGCTTTCTATTTGTGGCATAAAAAACATGGGTCAGGGGTGTTTGCAGTTCATCGACGATATGTGAGAAAGGTTCAAAATCAGTTGCTTCGTACATGACCGGGGTAGGCATGAGGGTCATTGGTGGGTTAACTGAGCAGCCTGAAACCAGTATCAGACAACAGGCCAATTTCAGGACAGACAAATACTGTTTACTTATATCTTTCATTATCGTAATGACGGTTTCAGTCAACCCCGATCTCGTCTGTCTTTGCTTTCTCGATATACCAGTCCCTGGCTTCTTCAAGTAATAACCCGTCTGCATAGAGATCATTCACCACGCCTGTAACGCAGGCGACATAACGGTCCCGCGTCAGGCTCTCATAGGGTTTCAAAATCCCGGTAGACTTACCCTCCCGATAGCGGACATGCCAGGCCTGTTGAATGGATGGCCGGGTCATGCGGTGATTACTTCCTGTCATGTCTACCAGGTATCCGAACCGGTCCAGGGGTTCCAGCCAGTCGTCATTAAACCCGGCGGGTCTTGGCTGGCGTTCGTTAATCTGTGGTGCAGGAAAAGTCAGATAGGGGATAAACAGGGCAGGGCTGGAACCCACAGCCGTGCCATCAGGCCGGTTCATATAGGGCCGGAAGATCCCTCTCGGACAGGCGGTCTCAGGTAGTTGTATGGCAGGACCGGCATTGGGATCCAGGTCCCAGACATCCCGGGCGTCCACCCGTGTTTCCGGTGGTTTTTTGCCATTTAATACCCACTCCACCAGGGCCTGTTCCAGCTTGATGGCAACACCGCCAATATCCACCATGTCCTTTGCCAGTTCTGGAAAGTCAAATGCTTCTGCAGAGGCATCGGAGTGGCTGGTACCCGCGATCTCATAGGATTTCCATTGATCCCCCAGTCCCTGTTCTATATTGATGCGCGCATTTTCCCGCTTGTAATGAAAGTAGGTGGCAGGAACTCGTTCAAACAACCTTGGTACCGTTGAGGTATTGCCGCCGGCATAGGCGCCGTGAATGACTTCTACCACCGGTGCCATGAATTTCATCTGCTCTCCGGCAAATACCAGAAAATCTCTGTCACTGGGGTTAAGCTTGAACGAACCCAATTCATCTACCACTTCAGCCTCCCAGAAATAAGATGTGGCCCCGCGGCCACCGGCGCTGTCATCGAGATAGAATCCATGGAACAGCTGATCGCCATCATGGTCCGTATTCATTCCCCGGATCAACAGAAAACTGCGGCCCATGGCACCACCGGCTGAGTGTCCGCGGTAAAATAACCTGTCCGGGCGTTTACCCAGTTGCTGTTCGATAAAATTCCGGCTAATCACAGTGTAATCGCGGATGACACTGAGATTATCATTGAACCCCATCCCCAGTTCTCCAGGGCCGCCCAGTTCAGTTCCATCATCCAGGACTACGGTATTGGCAACCGCCATGGAGGCCTCATCGGTAATTGCAGCATCGCGGCGGGTCCAAACCACGGCAAATCCCATATCCATTAATGCTCCTGCGGACTCACTGGTTTCAGTATAGCGATTGAATTTTCCATCTTCCCGGGGATGAAATCGCAGGGGCGGGAAACGGCCCGCACCATGGACGAGGACCCACATATGCCCATTCCAGTCCCGTGGACTCTGGGGGATGAGGACTTCCACACTGGAGGGTGTGTCATCACTATAGTTATAAAATCCGATACCGGGTTTAAACGGTCCCATGGTGCCCTGGGTCTGCCAGATGAAGGCATGATCCGAGAATGTATTTTCCCGGCCTTCTCCCGGGACGCCGGTACCCAGAGGCGGGATAGCCAGGGTTTGTTGAGGGGCATAACCAAAGACTGTACCACTGATGGCGAGAGTGACCTGTCGGTAAGGGACTCCTTTTGCGTTTTGAATAATTTTTTCTGCGACGACCTTGCATTCGGTTGGGCCTACCAGTCGTTGTTCCACATCTCCCGGGGCAGGTCCTGCCATGGCCACTGGCCAGTCGCTGACAGGGGTTTCAAATGGAGCCATATACTGATCGAGTAATGGACAGCCTTGCTGGGCCAGGGCAGGGTAACTAAATGTTATGGTCGTTATGAATAGGCAACGAAGTAGAAGCTTGTGTGTATGGCCTGGCAAAGGTAATTTAAACATGTTGGTGAGCCCCCCGTTAAAAATCTGAGTGTCTACAATGGTTAACATAAAGTCAACATTTCAGCATTAAAGATGATGATATATTGATCACTGGGCGTATATGGTAGGCTTGCTTTTATGTCAGAAAAGAATGTGTCTTATGCGGTATTGAAGAATATCCTCAGAAACCAGGACAGCCATTGGGTGGGTGACGGGTTTCCCGTCCGAACCCTGTTTTTTTATGAAGTCCAGGGCCAGGATCTCAGTCCATTTCTATTGCTGGATTATGCCGGGCCCAGGGAATTTCCACCCACTGATAAACGGCTGGGCGTCGGTCCCCATCCGCATCGTGGTTTTGAAACCGTTACCATTGTTTACTCCGGGGAGGTTGAACATCGTGATTCCTCTGGCGGCGGTGGAAAGATAGGCCCGGGTGATGTGCAATGGATGACCGCCGCCTCTGGCCTGGTGCATGAAGAGTTTCATGGCAGGGAATATGCCCGGACGGGTGGAATGTTTGAAATGGTACAGTTATGGGTAAATCTGCCAGCAGAACACAAAATGGTCCCTCCTCGTTATCAGGGCATCACCATGAAAGATATCCCTGAAGTGGTATTGGATGATGGTGCTGGTACTCTCAGGGTAATCGCTGGTCAATACCGTGATATTGAGGGGCCAGCAAAGACCTATAGTCCGGTGAATGTTTTCGATATGAAACTGAACGCAGACAAGCTGGTAGAGCTTGATGTGCCGGATGGGTTTACCCGGTTGCTGGTTGTATTAAATGGTCAAGTCCTGATAAATGGTGAAGATGAGGTCGATAATGCCAGGGTTGGACTATTTGAACGCCATGGAGATCGGATCAAAATTCAGGCGACCACTGATACATCTGCATTATTGTTAACCGGCCAACCCCTGGGGGAACCTGTTGTGGGTTATGGTCCATTTGTGATGAATTCTACCCTTGAGATACATGAAGCCATGGATGATTTCAGAAATGGCAAGATGGGCCAATTGTCCTAGTTAGGTTTAAACTTGAAATTTGGAATAACATTATGAAAAGAAGAAATCTTATCAAACAGTTTGGAAAGGTCTCAATATTGACTTGTGCCAGTGGACTGACCGCTTCCGCAGTTGCAAGTGTCCGGTCAAAGGCAGATGAAAAATCACAGGACCTATCCAGGCAGGTTGCCTCGTTAAGAAAGAGAGTGGATGCCATGGAGGCCAATCAAAAAAAACTTGTCAAGACAGTCTGTGTAGTGATGGCATGCTCAACCGGAATTGACCTGACATTATTGGTCTAGTAAAGACACCTTGAATTTTAGGGTCTGTTAAATGCCTCTTGGTAACATCTTCCTGTCCCCCAGGTTTCTTATCGCCCTTGCTGTTTATATCTTATTAATCGCTGTTAGTTTACCGCTACTGGACCGGGTACATGCCCGGCTGGAAAATTCCGTGTTGCAATGGAAATGGGACAATATCGCTATCCCGCTTGCCCAGGCAGCAATATTGATGGCATTTATCTTGATGGCTTACCCGGTGATCTATGGTATTGAACAGGCCCCGGCAATTTCTGCTTTACTCTCGGAGGATGATCTAAGGATTAATCATCTGATTAACCTGATTTTTATTGTAAGTCTTTTATTTCCTTTGATTCCTGTTCTGGGAAATTGGCACGAGCTGGTGTTGCCATTTCAGGGCATTGCCGCAAGTATGATGATTTTCTCCTGGTTGGCCTCAGGGCTAGGGGTTTCTCAATATAGCTTTTGGCCTGGATGGGAGGTGGTCTCAGGTTGTCTGGCACTGGGTGTAGTCGCCCATTGGTTTGGGGTGCAGGTATCCCAGTTGATCGGACACAAACTGGATAACATATTTAATGTATTGGACTCAGGTGAATTGTTCGCGAGGGGATTGATCCTGTTGTTTCAAAGTCCGGTGATCCTGATTTTTAGTACCAGCCTGGGTAAGCAACTATCAGTAACCTAGGGTTTCTTACTCTTATTTCTTAACGCTGCATCGACAGCAAGCCTGCCCCATTCCAGCGCTGTGTCCGGGTCTTCATATATGTCTTCCGGTGCCAGGTAGTAAGACATTTTTACAAATTTGCCTTGTTTATTATATTCAAATGGTGGCAGGTGTTTATCTTCAAACTGAACGGATGAGACCTCATCCGCCTTAAGGTACAGGGTATCGTCTGCTACCAGGGCAAACATCACGTCATCAAGATAGATTCCATAACCACCAAACATCTTACGGGTCCTGATAGGGCCCAAACCGGAAAAGACTTCAGAAAGGTAATCTGTAAATTCAGACAAGGCTAGTTTAATGCCGCCGCAATGGCTTTTTGCACACCATTCTTTACATCTACATCCGGTGTATCAGGGACTCGACGAAAGACCACTTTATTATACTTGTCTATAACAAAGATATTGGGAGTTCCGGGGACATTGTAGTCATCCATGGTAGGGTCTGCATTCATAATAAGGTCAAATGAATAGCCCTGTTCCTGCATATGACGTTTAGGGTCTGCCGTTTCATTTATATTCATGGCATAAAATACCACTTCATTATTTTCACTATACTGATTCACCAGTTCCTGCAAGTGCGGCATCAAGCTGGCGCAATAAGGACACCAGCTTGCCCAGTAAATTAATACTGAGACCTTGTCACGGGTGTCCTGGTAAAAATCAACGTTTTCACCATAACCATTTTTTAATTGCCAGTTAGGCGCGGTATCACCAATATCAACTGCATGTGCATTTGAAAGGATAAAAAAGATAAAGAGTATTTTTAAAAAATTTAGTTTCATCTGTAATTTGTCCTGGTATTTCCGTGTTCCAATAACTCGGATTTTGTTTGAGCTGTGACAGTATATTTGAAAAGCAATTCGGATATTAATTACCCAAAGTTACATTATGACGGACTACCCTGAGCAGGACGCGAATTTTTGTTCTTATCTATTGCCAGACCCTTATTGTCAGATAATGAATGTAATATTTTCCAGTGGCAGGTCGCGGTCGATAAGGTCGACCTGTTTGATGGCAATCTTCCAGTCGTCACCTTCCTGGTGCAGGCGATATTTACATCGCCCAGATAGAGTACGTGGTTTTGATAAGCCATGTTGAAGGTATTGATGATCTCCGGGGCGCATCTCGGTTACCATGGAATTACACAGGACGATTACCTCAGTAGGGGTCTCGGTTTCTTCAACCTCAACATTGCTGATGAAATGGATGGTTCGTGAAGGTGGATCCTGTGCCAGATGTTTATGCCTGAGTTGGTAGATGCGTTTTTCTCTTTGTCGGCTATCATCGTAAATGATTGACGTTTCTTCATGTGGATCCGTGGTGTCATCATAGGGGAGCCAGTAGATTCCATCTTCAGTGAACAGGGTCAACCATTCCTCTAACTTATCTTCATCTATCAGTCTGGCCTCTTTAAAAAGAAACTCTTCGGCCTCATGACGTGACAAAAGTGGCAAGATGCTCATGACATTGCCTTCAACCACTTTCGATATAAACATCTTTGCGGCAGTTCGTCCATGTCCTGACCACTCCATTCATTTTCTCTCTCTGATTTTTCCCTATGGATCCCCCTGCCAAACCGTAACCAGGCCATGTGACCGCCACTCAGGCCTGCCTGGGTCCTGGCATAGATCTCCACATCATCGGCATTGACCATGCCGGAGACGGGCGATCCAGAGGAAATGGAGACTTCCTTGAACAGACGGGTGCGTATGGATTCATTGACTTCGCTTGAGGTACCCACCAGCTCAACAGGGAATTCATAGACTATAGTCTGGTCCACAGCGACTGGCTGGATTATCCTAAGCTTGAATTCCATCAGCTGGATATTGGGGAAGATAGTAATATGTCTGCGCACAAACATATCCTCACCATATTCATCACCGTATTTGCTCTTTAGCTCCTGTTGAAACATATCGAAAGTAGACTTCAGTTCCGGAGGGATGTCACCACGGGGTCTTTCCAGTATGCCGTGCCCGCCTGCAAAACCCCGGGTACAACCAGCCCAACCCACGTTGGAATTATATTCTCCGAATTCTGTCAGGGTCTTCAATGCCGAGACATGTACGTACCTTGCGTGCCAGCCATCCGTTGAGTTTTCCAACTGGAACTTCCAGTTGCCCTGATATAATGCCCGCCAGGGCTTGAGAACCCTAACATGGCCTTCCACGGCATGGTCGAACCAGAAATCAACATATTTTTTTAACGGTCCCATGTGGGTATCAAAGCTCTCAACGTCCGGATTGAAACTGGCGAAGATCATACCGCGATAGTTAGTAATATGATCCGCCGCGATCAGGCCTTTGATGTCTTTTCCCCAATCATCTGGGAAGTTATCACGATCGGTAATATTATTGATCGTGCCGTCCCGTTTATATGACCAGCCATGATAGGGACAAACGAAGAAACGGGTATTCCCCCGTTCTTCCCGGCATACTACCGTACCCCTGTGCCTACAGGCGTTTACATTCACATAGACCTTGCCGTCATCGCCGCGACTGACTATGACCGGGATGCGACCTACAGCGGAGGTGCGAAAGTCGCCAACATTGGGGACCTCACTTTCATGGGCAACATAACACCAGCCCTCTTCAAACAACTTCTGCATTTCCAGGTTGAATATTTCAGGATCGGTATAAATTCGGGAATGAACCCGGAAGTCGTCTTCCGTCTCCTTAATGAGGGCTTCTGTATTCATAAGTTATGATTTTATAAATATTTTATGTTCACAAGATGATATATATCATGGGTCATGCTTTTTCATGCTGGTGACCATGGGCAGAAACATATCTTCTATATCCAGCTTCTCTGCGAGGAATTTTTGATCATGTAGATACGTAATCAGGGCTTCAAGGGTGGCACGATTGGCCTCCAGGCCATAGGCCCAGGGATCATCACCAAAGACGTCCATCATCTCATCGATGTCTGCAAACAGCCAGGGAAGGGTGTAGCGCATGGTCCCGGAAAACTTCATTTGCTCCAGACACCAGTCCCTGGACTGCACGAATGCCTTGAACACACTTTCCGCAACCCAGGGATGTGTCTTGTGAAGTTCCTCATTGATTACCAGGGTATGCATGATGGGAAAAATCCCCGTCTTTTTGAAATAGGCCTTTTCTTCCTCACGGTAATTGGGGAATAACCTGCCTACGTCGGGGGAGGTTTTTAAAGAATCTGGCTGCCTGGCACCGATCATGCAATCAATTTCACCTGCGGCAAGCATATCATTCAGGGACTTGTCCGGGCCGATAAACTGGATATCAAGGTCGCGGTCCGGCCGAAGATCAAGCACATCCGGCTGTCTTGGGACGTTAGCACCACCTTCATACCAGTGGATAGTGTCCAGGTCGACGCCATATTCGCTTTGCAGGATACCGCGTATCCAGATGGCAGCGGTCTGGCGGTATTCCGGGACCCCGACTTTTTTTCCTTCCAGGTCTTTCGGTGATTTAATACCTGAGTTCTTATTAATGAAAATGAACCCGTGACGGAATACCTTGGAGGGAAATACCGGTAGTGCGATGAAGGGAAATTCATTTTTTGCTCTCAGGGTGAGATACATGGAGGTGGACATCTCGGCAAAATCAAACGCATTGTGTTTGATCATTCTGGCAAAGACTTCCGGAGGGGATTGGATTGGTATGTAGGTTAAATCGATCCCTTCCGCTTGAACAATCCCGCTTCGTAAGGCCTCAGTGCGGTCATAGGGACCACAGCCGACGCTGATTTTTAGGTTAGGCATTAAATTAAACTCCTGCTCGATATTATTATAATTAAATTGGGTTAATGGAGAATACTAAACAGATATTTTGACTGCAACCTGGAGTGCCTATATGTAATTATTTTAATCTGCCCGTTTCTGACAGGTATTTTCTGGCACCGGGGTGAATTGGAATGCCAAAGTCATGTATCAGATCCTCGGTATCCATATCAATCAGGTAGGGAGAGATTAGTCTCAATTCCTCAATGTTTTCAAAGACACCACGTGTAGCAATATAGGCAATCTCTTCAGAAGTCTGGTTGTTCGCAATCAGAACAATGGGAGATTGAATGGTAATGACATCTTTGTCGACGCCATGGTAGGTCCCGGCAGGTATGATCGCTCGGGTCAATCCAGGATTATTTGCAGATAATGCAGTGATCTTATCTTCCGGCAGGCTTAAAAACTTGATATCAACTGAAAGGCTGAGATCCGACAGTACTGCAAACGGAGCCGGGGATGTCCAGAACATGGCGTCCAGTCTGCCATCTTTCATTTGCACCACTGAATCTGAAAAGGACAGGTTTTGTACACTGGACATGTCTTCATAGCTCATACCGTAAGCGTTCAGTATCCGTCGGGCGACATCCTCTGTTAACAGACCTTTTGTTCCAACGTTTATACGTTTCCCCGACAGGTCTTCAATGGTATTAATTCCGGAATTCGCAGGTGCCAGGATATGGGTCTTATGCGGAAACAGGGACAACAGGTATGTGATATTACTCTGTTTAGACCTGAACGGTGGATTACCGGCGAGTGCATCAATAACCGAGGATGCCTGGGAGAAACCAATCTGTGCCTGGCCCTGATCAATACCAATGACGTTGGAGATACCACCACCGGGAAGAATACTGACATTACCGAGTTCGGGCATCTCTCGTATCATAACCTGGGTAATTCCAACTGCCAGGGGATACCAGGCCCCCGATTGTTCCGCTGCCATGAACTTCAGTTCAAGTTGTTTAGCATTATCATTGTTACTGCAGGCAGTCAGTAACATTAAGAAAAAAATTAAAAGAGATTGTTTATACACAATGATAAATGACCTTTTTTGAAATTTTAATATACAGATATTTGACAGAAAATCATTTATATTGGCAAATAATTAAACCAATAATTGTAGTTATTTCTAATGACAATAAACCAAAAGGCCTACCTGTCATTGACACTGGGTGCACTTGCGATTTCGCTTGCACCAATTTTTGTTAGATTAAGTGAATTACAACCCAGCGCCACAGCATTTTATCGACTGTCCTTGTGTGTGCCAGTCCTGTTCTTCTGGATTATATCTACTGGCGAGAAAACCACATTAGTAAAAAAATTCAAATTTAACCGACAAGACGTATTAATTTTATCATTGCCAGGTATGTTCTTTGCCGGAGACATGGGATTCTGGCATTGGTCTATCATGTATACCACGGTTGCCAATGCAACCCTATTTGCTAATTTTGCCCCGATTTTTGTCACGCTTGCCTCATTCTTATTCTTTCATGAAAGGTTCAGCCGCTTATTTATCCTGGCACTGATTGTTGCTACGACAGGGATGATCATTCTCATGGGAACCAGTGCAAAAAGTGGTGGTACTTTTCTAACAGGTGATGCGCTGGGAATTATTGCAGCTGTATTTTATGCTGCTTATTTATTGTCGGTGGGAAGACTAAGAGGTAAAAATAGTACCTTATTAATTATGTTCTGGAGTTCATTGTCTGCTTCAATCGTTTTGCTTCCGGTAAGTATTTTGGCCGGAGAGAGTTTGATGCCAGATACTGCAAATGGCTGGGTAATATTATTTGCACTGGCATGGGTATCGCATATTGGTGGCCAGGGGTTAATTGCTTATGCCCTGGCGCATTTGTCCACTGCCATTTCATCGGTTAGTCTTCTCGTACAGCCTGTGGTGGCAGCCATACTGGCCTGGATACTATTTTCAGAAGCACTGTCAGTTATTCAAATTATTGGTGGAATCACCGTTTTATTGGGCATCTTTCTTGCGAGGCGGGCATCAGCCTGAAAATATCGCGTTTGGCATGCAATATTGCTCCTGATAACAATAAAAGCATATTGTCTAATAACCAAGCTGTCATTGCAGGGGGGCTTTTTACATGACGCGTTATAGATAAAAATATATAATTACAGGACTCATACAGTGTTCCCGGACAATCAAAATTAACTACGAGGGAATGCCCCAGTTTAATTCAATTAAACAGTTATGGAGAATGTTTAATGAGAAAACCACGTGAATACGATGATATCCCTGGGACTTATGTCTTCGATTATGAGAGGTCCCATCGTGGATACCATCTCAATATGTTCGGAATGTCGTTATTGAAACCCGAGAACAGGGAAGCATTCCTTGCTGATGAAGAGGCCTATCTGAAAAAATTTCCCATGACTGAGGAGCAACGCCAATCAGTGTTGAACAGGGACTGGTTGGGTATGATAAAACTGGGGGGGAACATCTACTACACATCAAAAATAGGCGCAACCCTGGGTCATTCGTTTCAATATATTGCCGGTGAGATGTGCGGAATGAGTCAGGAAGATTATGCAGATATGATGATAAAAGGTGGTCGCAATCCTGAAGGTAATCGTAGTGTGTCGGAGAAATACTAATGGCTAAAATTACAGCAGGTGTTGCAACCTCTCATGTCCCGGCTATCGGTGCTGCCCTGGACCTGGGTAAGTCCGGAGAACCTTACTGGAAGCCGATATTTGATGGGTATGATAAATCCAAAAAGTGGATGGCCGAGGCAAAGCCCGATGTGGTTATACTGGTATATAATGACCATGGTACCGCATTTGCGCTGGATGTAGTCCCAACCTTTGCACTGGGTGTAACGGATATCTATCCACCGGCAGATGAAGGTTGGGGTCCCCGACCGGTGCCCAACGTACATGGTCATGTTGAATTATCCCGGCATTTGGCAGAATCATTAATCCTTGATGAGTTTGATCTTGCAATCATAAACGAAATGGCAGTCGATCACGGTCTGACTGTCCCACTTAGCCTCATGTGCGGTCAACCTGAGGCATGGCCGTTTAAGGTTATCCCCTTAGCAGTGAATGTGGTGCAATACCCCCCTCCAACGGGTAGACGGTGTTTTAAATTGGGGCAGGCAATTCGCAAGGCGGTAGAGAGTTTTGATGAAGAATTAAATGTGGTGGTGATGGGAACAGGGGGAATGTCTCACCAGTTGCACGGTGAACGTGCCGGAATGATCAATAAGGAATGGGACAATCAGTTTCTGGACGACTTGAGTGGTGATGTGCAACGGTTGGTTCAACTTGATCATGTGGAGTACATGCGCGAGACCGGGGCAGAAGGTATAGAAATGGTAATGTGGTTGATCATGCGTGGAGCCCTTAATGAAAATGTAAAAGAGGTCTACCGTTTCTATCATGTTCCGGGGTCAAATACCGCGATTGGGAATATCATCCTGGAGAATAGTTGATTTTTTTGTAATATCAAAAACAAAAAACTAGACAGGATTATCAGGATAAAAGAAGGATTTGCAGGATATAAATAATTATAAAAAAAACACTAACTTGAATTCTGGAGTTTTAAAATATTCTATAACTATTTATTTTTTTATTATCTTGTTAATCTTGTAAAAATCCTGTTAATCCTGTCCAATCTTTTAAAGTAAGGAGGTTGTTGTAATGAAAATCTGTGTCGTCGGCGAAGGAGCCATATCCAATAAACACCTTGATGGATTAGCGAATATCGAGGAGGCTGAAGTGGTCGCCCTGGTGGGTGGTGTCGAGGCCGATACAAAAGAGACTGCCGAAAAACACGGGATCCCATTCTGGACGCAGGATCTGGATGAAGGTATTAATCAGCCCGGCGTGGAAGCCGTTATCATCGGTTCACCCACACCTATTCATGCCAAGCAGGCGATTCATTGTTTAAAGGCTGGAAAGCATGTGGAAGTAGAAGTCCCCATTGCCGATACCCTGGAAGATGCAAAAGCTCTCCAGGCCGCACAAAAAGAGACCGGCCTGGTGGCGATGGGGGGGCATACCCGCCGTTTTAACCCGTCTCATCAATGGATACATAACAAGATTCAGGCTGGTGAACTCAAGATCCAGCAGCTGTGTGTACAGACCTATTTCTTCCGTCGAAAAAATATCAATGCCCTGGGTAAACCCCGTAGTTGGACCGATCACCTGTTATGGCACCATGCCGCTCACACCATCGATCTATTTCAGTATCAGGCTGGTGAGAGGGCAAACCTGGTAACAGCCATGCAGGGCCCCATGCACCCGGAGTTGGATATTGCTATGGACATGAACATCGGGTTAAAAGTCCCATCAGGTGCGATCTGTACCTTGTCACTTTCATTTAACAACGATGGTCCCCTGGGGTCATGGTTCCGTTATATCTGCGACAATGGTACCTATATTGCGGTTTATGATGATCTGGTGGACGGTAAAGACAAGCCTATCGATGTCTCCGATGTAGACGTCTCCATGAATGGTTTTGAATTACAGGACAGGGAATTTATCGCAGCCATCAAGGAAGGCAGGGAACCTAATGCCAGTGTGGATCAGCTCATGCAGACTATGGAGATCATGCATGAGGCAGAACAACAATTAAACGCAGCGAGTTAGGATTATGCATAGTAGAAAACTTGGAGAATTTGAGGTCTCTGCCCTGGGACTGGGATGTATGAGCATGTCTCAGAGTTATGGCGAGGCAGACCGGAGTGAATCAGAACGTGCTTTGCATCGGGCACTGGACGTGGGTTATACCATGCTGGATACCGCTTCGTTATATGGTTTTGAGCATAACGAAAAGTTGATCGGCGAGACCCTGAAGGATCGACGTCATGAATATATACTGGCCAGTAAGTGTGGTAATTTTCGAGACAAGGAAACCGGTAAGCGTACTGTGGATGGTCGTCCAGAAAAAATCCGCGAAATCTGTGAACAAAGTCTGCGCAATCTGCAGACAGACGTGATTGACCTTTATTATCTGCATCGTCTTGATCCCAAAGTTCCTATCGAGGAGAGCATGGGCGCCCTTTCAGATCTGGTCAAAGAAGGCAAGATACGTGCCATAGGATTATCAGAGGTATCATCCGAAACTATCCGCAAGGCCCAGACAGTTCATCCGCTCACAGCAGTACAATCCGAGTATTCGCTATGGACACGGATCCCGGAACTGAAGGTATTGGCTACCTGTCATGAACTAGGCATTACCTTTGTACCCTTCAGTCCACTTGGTCGGGGATTTCTCACAGGTAAATTAAAAGATATGTCAAAAGTGGGCGAGGACGATTTACGCCTGAGTATGCCACGGTTTTTGGGGGGGAATTTTGAACAGAACCTTGGCTTGTTGAATGAGTATGAAAATATTGCCAGTGATAATAACTGTACCCCCGCACAACTGGCCCTGGCCTGGTTATTGTCTAAAGACGAGACAGTTGTTCCCATCCCCGGTACCAAGCATGTTACCTATATAGAGGAAAATGCGGCAGCCGGTGATATAAAGTTGAGCCCTGCGGCTATGCAACGACTGGATCAACTAATCAATGATGATACGGTACAAGGGGATCGGTATAACGAAACGTTCATGAAAATGATGGATTCGGAAAACGACCGCGTATCAACCTGATTCAAGCCATTACCCGGTAAATGGCCTCCATACCCGCACAGAGAATATCAAGGTCATCTTTATTGGTGCGATCTGTGCACTGTTATGGGGTGGATATAATGTTGCCAGGGCTTCTTATTATTCCATCAACTGGAATCAGACCGAAGGAACTGTGGTCGATTTTGAACGACATGTAATGAGCTGCGGCAAAGGTGTGGGTGAGTGTTACTCATTGGTGGTGGGTTATCACGCGGAAGATAATTATTTTACTACCAACAGTATAAAAAAATTCTCCCGCAATAAACCAAACCATCTATATGAACAAAAAGTGGTTGTTTATTATTCCCCCGTTGATAATGGTGAGGCCATTCTCGGAGGTGAATATGTCCCTTATAGGAATGGATTGATTATTTTTTTTACTGGTGCCGTTGTGTTATTTCTTTTTTGGATATTTCGTAAACGACATTCTTGAATCTTTTCTTTGTGAACAGGAGAGTAGGGTTGCTGAAGATAGCTGTATTTGGTCTGGGTGAAGCAGGGTCTCTGATTGCCAGGGATCTTGCTTATGCTGGTGTTCAGGTAACGGCTTATGACCCTGCAGATGTGGTTACACCTGATGGTGTCAGGCGGGTTCATCACCCTGGCGAAGCTGTGGTTGATGTTGATATGACCATGGGGATTACCGCATCTGCAGATGCAAAAACTGCAATTAATCAGTCGTTGAAATCTATCCCTTCTGGGAGTTTATATGCCGATCTGTCCACCAGCTCAGCAGGACTGAAAAAGCAACTGGCTGATATTGCCATGACCAACAATCTATTTTTTGCGGATGTTGCCTTGATGACTATCGTTCCTGGGAATGGTATGCACACCCCCGCACTGGTATCGGGTGCAGGAGCGGACAAGTATGTTTCCCTGTTATCACCACTGGAGGTCCCGGTAGAGGCGATCAGTGAAATACCCGGAGATGCGGCAACACGCAAGTTATTGCGTAGCGTGATGATGAAGGGGCTGGCATCACTGGTGATTGAGGCCATGCAGGCGGGGTATGCGGCAGGCTGTGAAAAATGGCTTTGGGATAATTTGGCAGAACAACTGACAGTTGCCAATGAAAAGGTCCTGTCCCGATTGATTACCGGCACCGAGACCCATGCCTTAAGACGGTTACACGAAATGCAGGCGTCTCAGGCCCTGCTGGAAGAGCTGGGTATTGATCCAGTCATGACCCGCTCTACGGTGGCGAGTCACAAGCAGGTACTGGAAAAGGGCGTCCCCCCGGTCCCTGATTCTAAAAACGATTAAACAAGATTACATGCAAACGGCAATTCCATATATGCAAATCCGTGGGGGTAGCTCCAAGGGCGTATATTTTTTGAAATCCGATTTACCTGAAGATACAGATTTGCGGGATAAGGTCCTGCTTGCGGTGATGGGAGGAGGGGACATCCGCCAGATAGATGGTCTGGGTGGTGCACATCCGCTGACCAGTAAAATCGGGATTATCAGTCCGTCAGAGCGTGAAGGGATTGATGTTGATTACCTGTTTGTGCAGGCGGTAGTGGGGGAAAATCGGGTAGATACCACGCCGAATTGTGGAAACATCCTTGCTGGTGTTGGGCCTTTTGCCATTGAATCCGGGCTGGTTCAGCCAACTGAAGGCAAGACCAAGGTGGATGTCTATATGGTCAATAGTGGAAACCGGTGTGAACTCGAGGTTATAACCCCGGAGGGAAAGGTTGAATATGAAGGAGACGCCAGCATTGATGGTGTTCCAGGGTCGGCGTCACCACTAATCTGTAACTACATGGACCTTGCCGGTTCTGCCTGTGGTAAATTATTACCCACGGGTAAGATATGTGATGTTGTGAATGGAATTTCAGTTACCTGTATCGACAATGGAATGCCCGTCGTATTACTTCGCAGCCGTGACTTTAATATAACCGGTTATGAAACGTCGGATGAGTTAAATGCAAACACTGAACTTAAGCAAAAGCTGGAAGAAATACGTTTACAGTTGGGACCGATGATGAACCTGGGTGATGTTAATGATAAGGTTGTTCCCAAGATGTCACTCATTGCCGCGCCAACAGCCGGCGGACATATCTCTACCCGGACTTTTATTCCACATGTCTGTCATAGCGCAGTGGGTGTCCTGGGCGCGGTTTCCGTGGCCACAGCCTGTATTTTGCCAGGGTCTGTGGCGGATGGTATTACAATTATCCCCGATGGCAATCCGAAGAATATCTCGGTTGAACATCCTTCAGGTGAATTTTCTGTCAACCTGGAAATTGCCGGGACACCAACGTCACCTGAAGTTGTAAAAGCTGGTTTGTTAAGAACTGCCAGATTACTCAGTAAAGGGGAAACCTATATCTCCACATCAATTTGGAAAGGAAACAAAAAATGACAATAAAATCCTGTATGCCACCCGATCCAGATACCCGGAAACCAGAATTTATAATGCCTTCAGGCGCCTGTGATGCCCATTGTCATGTATTTGGTCCCGGTGATAAATTTCCTTATGCACCAGAGCGGTCTTATACACCGCCAGATGCATCCAGAGAAAAACTGAAAGAGTTGCATGATAAATTAGGTGTTGAACGTGTCGTATTAGTGCAGGCCAGTTGCCATGGTGTGGACAACAGTGCCATGCTGGATGCCATAGCCCATAATAAAGATAACTATCGTGGGGTATGCATGGCATCAGATTCCTATTCAGACGATGAGTTTGAAC
>JAURPG010000081.1 GCA_030835405.1 Gammaproteobacteria bacterium
ATTGCTCCGTCACAATACTCTTATCGAAACTGTCCAGTTTAATACATATGTGATCAACCAGACCTGCTGGACGGGATTCCTGTAAAGTCAGAAAACTGCCATTGAGGAAATCAACCCTGGTTGAATTGTTTGCCCTGGGACGGGTGTCTTCTATTGCGCCAAATACGTTGACGTAAAAATCCCGGGAGCGTGCCCTGTTGCTGACCTGAAGGGCGATGTGATCCAGGCTGGCCCCGTTTAGACTGGCGGCCTTGGCCGTGGAGCTTGCTGCTGCCAATACAGTGAGCCCTTTGATGAGATCGCGCCTGGTTAGCTTACCTGTTTCATAGCGAGACACCAGATCTGAAATTTCGTGTTCCATGACTTCTCCCCTATTTTGCGTGGCATTGATTCTACTGGGTTTTCGCCCAAGATTATGCCCTTTAGGGCGCAGGAATGACGACCCTTAATTATATACATATTAATATATGGCTTTATTGCCATATATATTCTAAACTTCAAATATGAACAAGGATTGTTTTGAGTGGGATGATGAGAAGGATCTCATCAACCAGATAAAGCATGGTGTTTCTTTTATTGAAGCACAATATGCGTTTGCTGATCCTTTTAGGATTATTGTAGAGGATATTACTCACAGTCATGTAGAAAAACGTTTCTACTGTTTTGGCAAGGTAAACGACGGAATATTAACTGTCAGGTTTACGTATCGAGATCATGTCATCCGGATTATTGGTGCCGGTTATTGGAGAAAGGGTAAACAGATTTATGAGCAGGAAAATAAAATACACTGATGAAGATTTAGGTGAGGTCAGGGTTATTCCTGATTTCTTGCCGCCTCCTGAAGAACTCGCCTTCCGTGATGATACCGTTAAGGTAACGATATCCTTAAGTCAGTCCAGTGTTGATTTCTTCAAGCGCGAGGCGAAGAAACAAAATACCCAGTATCAGAAGATGATCAGGCGGTTGCTGGATGCGTATAGTGCTGCGTATTCAGATCGTTCTGGCCCTTCCAAAAAAAAACGAAAGTCGGCTTCTTGATATAGTGACTGCCCTTCGGGCAGACTTTATTTACTGGATACTGGCATCCGCCAGTATGACGGGTTTTTAGGTTTTCGCTGACTCTTTGCGACTAAGTACTTCTAATCTGCGAATGGGTTCCCGCGTTCGCGGGGACGACGATATCTTCCCACCCCATTACTGCCCCTTGTCATGCTGGTGTATACCAGCATCCAGTCAATTTATGACCGCGCAAAGCGCGGACTTTTATTTCGGTAATGCAAACACGTAGACGGCGTTGTGTCTCCTCGCGGTTTTCAGTTCCGGCACATGGGCAAGTTTGGCCCCGGTGTGGGACACGCCATCACCGGTGAGGATGGCCACATATTGTGTGCCGTCCACGGCGTAGGTGATGGTGCTGTTCTGCACGATGCCGCCGACGATGGTCTCCCACAGGATTTCGCTGGTCTTGGCATCGAAGGCGCGGAACCGTCTGTTCATGTCTCCCCAGAAGATCAGTCCACCGGCGGTGGCCAGCACGGCGCCGTTGGTGGGGTTGCGCTGGGTGTGAAAGGGTTCGATGACACCGGTGGCCATGTTGACTTTGGCAAGGCCTGTCCAGTGATTGGGATCGACCCCTTCTCTTAGATGGGATGTCCGGCGATGGGCGTTCACGGTGGACAGGGCACTGGTGCGGGTATAACAGACGTCATGGTATGGGATGTACAGGGCGTTCTCTTCCGGGGAATAGGCCATGGGATAATAGCCCTTCACATTAGAGAAACACAGGGTGTGGCTCTGGTTATCCCCGGTGAGCACGGTGTCGCGGCTGATAGAGACCTGCCCGGTGCTGGTATTCACATCAGAGATATGGAAATTTGCAACGTTGCCCTGGGCAGGAAACGGAATCCCCCAGAGAAACTCCCCGGTGCCCCGATCCATGACCCAAAGGCCGCCCGGTTCACCCACGGTGGCCACCATGTCGCGGACCTCGCCGCGTCTTACGTTTGGATTGTGCCATTCCACCTTGTCGGGATCGGGATTATAAGGTGATGAGAACAATACCCGCTCCTGGGTCCAGTCGGAATCCCAGTCATCGCCGGGGACATGCTGGTAGTGCCAGGCTAGCTCGCCGGTATCGGCATCAAGCGCCAGGGTGGAATTACAGTAAAGTTCAGACGGCGTGGTGAGCGGGACATCAAAAGGATCATCGTGGCGTTTGATCCGGGTGTGAGGTGACGGGTTGGCGATGCCCCAGTACACCAGGTTCCGCTCGGGATCATAACTGCCCGGCAGTCCCCAGGGGGAACAGGTACGGCTGCCTTCGGATTTATTGCCCCAGGTATTGGCCCCGGGGTCATTGCCGCCGGCACCGGCGTAAAACCGCCAGACCTCTTCACCGGTTTCGGCATGATAGGCACCAATGAAACAGTTCTCCCTTCCATCGGGATAGGGATCACAATTGCGCCCGGTGATGACCTTGTCTTTGGCGATCATGGGGCCGGTGGTGTACTCGGTGGTCTTCTTGTAGTCGTGGGCCTGGGTCTCCCAGTGAATCTCGCCATTGCCGGCACCGATGGCCACCATGAAGCCATCGGGGGCAGCATAGAATATTCGGTCGCCGCGTATGGATAATGTCCGGTTTCGATCGATGCCTACGTAATCTTCAATATCATCAGGTAGGTCGCGCACATATTCCCAGATGAGATCACCCGTGGTGGCGTCCAGGGCCTGGACAATACCGCGGGGGTTGGAGATATACATGACACCGTTATGCACCAGGGGGATGGCCTCCTGGGTACCCGGGTGCATGCCCCGTGACCAGACCATGTTGAGGCTACCCACGTTGTCGCGGTTGATTTGGTCCAGGGGACTATAACGCTGATTGTCATAGGTGCGACTGTGCATGAGCCAGTCGGCCGGGTCCGGATTAGCCAGCATCTCATCGGTGATGAGTTCCTCTGTATTGCCCTGGGCCATAACCTGTGTGGTTATCAACAGGCATAAACAGCACATGCCATAGAATAATTTTGATTTGATCACGTTCTTCTCTCCTGAATGAAATCGTTCACCTGAATAATGATATAAAGGTACTGTAATGTATTTTTACTCTGACCCCAAATAGGTCACAAACATGTCTGGGCGATGGGCGGCTCGATGACAGAGCAGTCATCCGGTGCCCGCTGCACGGTGCCCTTGCGCAACACGTATTCAATACTACGGCTGTTGGTGATATCTTCAACGGGATTATCTGCCAATATGAGGATGTCTGCCACCTTGCCTGCTTCCAGCGTACCGATGATATCGTCCTTGTATAAAAACTCCGCCGGCCAGCGGGTGGCGCCCAACAGGGTACGGTAAGGTGTGACCCCGGCATCCACCAGCATGTCCAGTTCCCGATGCATGGTAATACCCGGCATCTTGGCGTCGGTGGTGTCCGTGGCGGCGATGACCTTGCCCCCGGCCTCGGTCAACATGCGAATAAACTCCTGGATCTTCTCAAAGCCTTCTCGCATCTGGCCCAGGCGCTGCGGCTCTATGTCTTCATCTAATTGATACGCGGCGTAGATCCGGGGCTTGAATGCCTCCGGGGTATCGCTGAAGACCTGGCCGAATTCAAACAGGGCCTCGTCTTCTTCGTTAAAGGATGCAGCCCGGTGCGACAGGCGACCATAGCGCGAGGTCATGGTGGGGTTCACAAAGACCTCATTGTCGATGAGGTACTGGATCATCTCCGGTGCCCGCTCCATGTCCATGAGGTAGTCATAGTCCGGGGAGAAGAATTCTTCATCCAGACGCTCATCGGTCATGGAATGGGTGATGGAATACATGTGTTCGATGAACTTCTGGCCCAGTTCAATGACCTCGCGGGCATCATGGGAATGCCCGGTCACGGGGATCCTGCGCCTTGCCCCCTCTTCCAGTGCCACCTTGAGAAATTCCGGCGGCAGTTCCGCCTCCACGGTAATGAAGTCCACCCCAAGACTCAGTTGGTTTTCGATATAGGGGATGACTTCATCAATACTATGCAGATTATAGGCATGGTCCTGGGGTGGGCTTTCTGGGCCACCCAGTTTAATGCCGCCAATATAAAGAGTGGGACCGTTGGAGATGGGTGAGTTGTTCACCAGCTCTTTATATTCCCCCAACCATTCATTGGGATTGACCACATCGCAGCGGGCGCCGCAGGCGCTGAAGTCCTGCAGGGTGGTCACGCCATAATATAAAAATGTCCGGCGCCAGATGGCGGCGTCGGGAGTCCAGGGGCGAAAATGGATATGGGAATCGATGAGACCTGGCATGATGAAATTATTACCCGCATCGATGGTTTCTTTTGCCGCCGGCAGTGATTCGTTTGAATCAGCGGCGATGATGCTGGTGATATTACCGTCATTGATGACGATCCCCTTGATGGGCACGACGGTGGGATCATCACTGACCATGTCAATGAGTTGCCCGCCTTGGATGACGAGATCGGCCTCATCGGGTGCGGGTGGTGTTACGGGGGTAGTGGGTTGTGCCGCAACACTGGGTGGTGGTGTGTTATCGACCGCCTGTTGTGATGAGGTGGTAGTGTTATCAGAACAACCGGCTATCATTAAAGCTAATAACAGAATGTACGAAAACCTGAATTGAAAAGATTGCTTCATGTTAATGCCCTCCCCCTTTAACGCGCCTTATTAATGAACACAGTAGTCAATCAAGATAATGTGTCCACTTTGTGGACTATTTAATTTATTGGATCCTGGCTTCCGCCAGGATGACGGTTTTAGATTCATTTACACATCTGGAATCGCCTGACACAAGCATACTCAGCAGCTACATTTAGCCCTCTGTTGGGACTTTAATTATCAAAATGATAGCAGGATTTTTTTCTAGCCACACCGTTCTGGTGACACTCTATACCCGTCATGCCGGGCTTGACCCGGCATCCAGTAAAAAAAATGAGCGCCTTTGGCGCACTTTATTTGTACTAGATTCCCGCGTGCGCGGGAATGACAACTCTATCATTAGTTTCCCCGGACGAATGCGAGATTCGCCCGGGGAATGATTACCGCTTATTGAAAGTTGTAGGTAAAGCTGGCGCCGTAGGTACTGAAATTAGTCCTGTTGGCTGAATAGGAAATATAGCCATCCAGTGTAAAGTCATATTCCGGCCGGTAGATGGCAGTGGCTGCCAGGATACTACGGGCATGCAGCCTGAAATCCCATGTGCCGTCCTGGCTGCCGATGCCAGCGGTAATATTCATATCACCGTGTACCGGGAACATAACTTCCCTGGACAGGTCTTCACTGATCAGGTACTCGTCAGATAAATAACCATAAACGTTTAAGTTGAATTCATAATTATTGCCTATCGGGTGTACATAATCAGCGCTGGCGACGAATTTGAAATCAGGCGTACGATTTGCCTTGTCACCGGAACGATTGAATGTACCTCTGGGAGCGACTGTACCGTTAGCCAGGGTTTCATCCTCCAAACGGCACCCGCCATTTAACAGGTATTCTTTGGGAACCTGCCTACGCAGGTTTACGGCGTCCCGCCCGGTCTCGGCCAGGGTAGCCATGGTTGAATTTGCCCTGGCAAGTTCTGCTGCGGTGCGACCGCCAGGATTATTGATCGCATCCACCGCTGCGGCAACGGTCTCACTGGTGGAACAGCCACCACCGTCGAAGTCCACCATCTTACTGTCCATAATGGCGCCACCAAAGTTGACACTCAATCTATCGGTGACTGCTGCCTGAAAGGAAAATTCAAACCCGTCCACGTCCTGGCGTCCGGCGTTAAGGCTGACGGTGGACTGCTCGGTAGGATTGAATAACGGTGCCGCACCACTGGTCTGCAGGTCCTTGAACTCGGTCATAAACCCGGAGATATCATAACGGACCCGCCTGTCCCACAGGGTACCCTTCACCCCGGCCTCATAAGAGGTCACAAACTCCGAATCGAAGGTCATGGTTTCGATGGAATCTGGGATGGTGGCAAACCCGGTGTCAGAGATGGGCCCCTTAAAAGCGGTGACATACTTGGCCCAGAAGGTATGGTTAGCATCGAATGCGTCAGGGGTATAACTTAATACGATCTGGGTATCATAATTTTTATCACCATGATTCACATCGTAAGGACCCCCTTCTCGTTCATAACGCGGTGTCCTTACCGGTGCCGTCAGACCCACTGCATTGACCTCGGGTTTACGCCAGTTGAGCGGTACACCCCGTTCAGACTGCCATCTACCCACGGTCCACAGTTCATTCATATCGACGTTATCCACCAGGATGAGCGGGTTATCAATACGAACGTAGTCTCTTGGACGGCCTACAGAACGGGCGCTCAATGTTACTTCAGTCAAGGTGGGATCCACCCGGGTAAAAGTAGAGTCGACGGGACAGGTATCCGGATCATCGTCCTGGGTGGGGTTCACACCGACATCATAGTCACAGGGCGCTTCATTAAAGATCCATTGCGCCGCCTCACCCACGATGGTGGTACGGTGGCCGTCATCGCTGTAACGACCGCCCACGGACAGGGTCATCTGGTCATCAAGAAAGGTAAAATCCAGGTTCCAGAACAGGTTGGTCCAATCAGCGTTATCCGTATAGTGATTCAGGCGTTGGCCCCGCCGCATATTGGCACGGCCGCCATTACTGATACCGGAGAAATCTGCTTCCTGATGGAATATACCCAGCATGAAACCTACGTTGATATCATCAGACAATTCATAACCTTCCGGCCTGGATGTCAGGCGTGCCTGGACGCTCCATTGCGCATAGTCTTCAAAACGGGCCAGGGGGTTACCATAGAAGAAGCTGTTTGAGTTATCTTCCATTGTCTTGCGTTCGTATTCCACGTAACCGGCCTCGGCATTCACCAACATGCCATTATTAAGCTCATAATCGATTGAAGTCATGAGGTTGAAGCTATCGGTATCGTCCCTCCAGTCTATGCCGCCAATATCAAACCCGCCGGCAAGACCCCCACGATTTCCGGTTTGCATGGTGTAAAATGCCTGGGACGCCTCGCGGATATCGATAAAACCCGCTCCAACGTTACCGCTGGCACGTTCTTCAAACAGGTTGGGGAAACCACCCGGTTCCAGGTAGGGTGCACTCCGGGTCTGGCCATATTCCCCCTTGAAGCAATCCTCACCGGATTTTGCCTCCGGCAGAACGGCATCGGAATTAATACCAATACCTTTTGGCGGTGGGGCAAAAACGGATTTATCATTACCGATTGTGGGATCCGGATCTATTCCCGACGAGGCGGTGGCGCCGCGCAGGACATTGTTGCGCTGAAAACCGGCCAGCCGGCCAGCGGTTAAACAGCCCATCTGGATGTCACCGCCTACCCTGTGCTTACTGCCTTCAAATTTCGAAAAGATTGACAGCTGCTCAGTGGGTGTCCAGAGGGTACTGATACGGCCACCGACATTTTGATATTGCGGGTGGCGTTTGTGCGAGATACCATTTTTGATGGGCCCGGCAGATTTATCATAAAGGCCGGCCACGCGAATGGCCAGGGTGTCGGAAACAGGACCGCCCATGCCGCCTTCCCATTCATAGGTGCCATGGTTACCAATTTCAAAGGTCGTCGTGCCTTCCCATTCCTGGGTCGGGCGCTTACTCATTATATTAAAGGCCCCGGCGGTAGCGTTCATACCAAAGAACAGGGGTTGTGGGCCTTTTAAGACCTCCATACGTTCAACGTCCATGAATGCCGTGCGGATCATGCTTACCCGGCCAAAATGCATCCCGTCTAAAAACATCGGCGCTGCGGACTGCAAGGTCATAGAGTTGCCATAGGTGCCAAAACCACGAACTGTGGTGACGGTGGAGTCGGCTTCATCTTCCATGGTGACGGAAGGAGAGAAGGTGGCAAAGTCCTCAATGTTACTGAACCCCTGCTCACGAAGTGTGTCACCCTCAACCACGTTGATTGAGATGGGCACCTCCTGAAGGCTCTGCTCGCGGCGCTGTGCCGTGACGATAACTTCTTCGAGCTGCTGGGCAAAAAGTTGAGCTGAATCCAGTAACAGGAATAGCGTAATAAAGATGCCTAATGAAAGTTGCTTTTTGGTATACATGTCCCCCCCTTGTTTTGAGACGTGAATATTATTAATTATTATTAAGATACGACTGGTAAATTCTCCTGAACAAAATTAACAACAACATTTAATAAATGGTTTTAAACCTAATCATTCTATATCTAACTATATATATAGAATAAAAACAAACATAAATTAAATATGGATTCTTTTTTTATAACATAGTTAGCATTTGGATTGATATAAATTACAAGATTAATTAATATTTATATTATTTACAATAAGTTATATTGTTTTTTTTATAATTAACCTTATCTTTTAATATCTCTGGTGTGTTGTATTTATGTATGTAATTTTTTTAGTTTTCTAAATGATTTATCCAGTTGATGTTAAGACCTCCTGAGGTTACAGGTGCGCTACGCGCAGTTTATTCGACTGGATACTGGCATACGCCAGCATGACAGTTAGTATTTAGCGCCACTATTATCTCGTCATGCTGGTGGATACCAGCATCCAGTCATTTATATTACCGCGCAAAGTGTGGACTTGTTTAATTTGATCCCATCATTAGCCACCAGCATATCGATACAGGCTTTGCTCCAGTATGACGAGTGCGTGTGTTTTAGAGAATGCTCAAACCTTTATAGATTAATCGAAGCGCAATCAACGTAATCAGCCATCGAAAGACGATGCGGAAGTTTTTCTCCGAGATGAAGTGCTCGGTATGTTTACCCACCCAGGTACCGAGTATGCCGGTAATACTGGCAAGGATGATAACAGTAATATGATCTTCGTAATTAAACCCGACACTGGCATAGCCCACCACGCGCATGGCCTCCATGGCGAGAAAACAGGATGCCAGGGTTCCCGTGACCTGTTTCTTTATCAAATTGGTGCGCATGATGATCATTTGCAGGATGGCGGAACCGCCTATGGCGGTGGTGAGGAACCCGTGGACTATACCCACCGGTATGTAAGGGTATTTCATCTTTGGTTGATATCCAATTTTGGGAAGCCAGGTAATGATGACCATCATGATTCCGACGCTGAGACTGAGGATGGCCTCGGAGAGATAGATAAAAGTATGTGCCCCAAGAAACACACCAAATATCATACCTACACAAAAGGTCCAGACGATGCGCCAGTTGGTATGTTCCCAGAACCAGCCTACCCTGGCGATGAGTGAGGTATAGATCAATGCCGGGGTTAAGGGCAACGCCGTGGTCATGGGCAATACCCAGGTGATAATCGCAAGGATGACAAAGAAACCACCAGTGGCAAAGGCGGCATTCACATAGGCCGCCAGGAAGCTGGCAAAGGTGATGATGAGGGTGGTGGAATCTAACATGGTACAGCTTTATTATTTTTGAGTAATGATAATGGGTATGAGATGAGGAGTTATAATACGTCATTCCCGCGCAGGCGGGAATCCAGTCGATTTAATGCGCGCCTGCGGCGCTCTTTTTTTACTGGATGCTGGCATGCGCCAGCATGACGGGGATTTAGTTATTGCAGATTAATATCCCCTCGCCTTTACACACTACGCATGGGTTCCCGCTTTCGCGGGAACGACGGGGAGTAATTAACTCATCCGTTGTAATGCCGCGATACGCTCATCCAACGGCGGATGACTCATGAATAGTCTGGCGAAGCCAGATTTCATGCCGCCGGAGATCCCGAAGGCCTCCAGCTGGTCCGGCAGATGCGGTTGATCCGCGCCGCGTTTGAGTCTTTCCAGTGCAGCGATCATCTTATTGTTGCCGGCCAGGTTGCCGCCACCTGCGTCGGCTTTAAATTCGCGGTAACGTGAAAACCACATGACAATGGCGCTAGCGAGAATGCCTAATATGATCTGGGCAATGATGGCGGTGATCCAGTAGGCAGGACCGTGACCACGCTCAACCTTGAAGACCACGCGATCAACAATATGGCCAATGACCCTGGAGAGGAAAAACACAAAGGTATTTACTACGCCTTGTATTAAGGTCAGGGTTATCATGTCACCGTTGGCCACGTGGGAGACTTCATGGGCCAGTACCGCCTCCACTTCGTCCCGTTTCATCTGCTCCATCAGGCCGGTACTGACTGCTACCAGGGCCTTGTTCCGGTTCATGCCGGTAGCAAAGGCATTCATATCGTGTGACTGGTAGATGGCCACATCGGGCATACCAATACCGGCCTGCTCTGCCTGGCGAGAGACGGTATTCACCAACCATGATTCCACTTCATTTGAAGGGGAGGCAATTACCTTGGCACCGGTTGTTCGTAGCGCCAGGGTCTTGGACAGGGCCAGGGAGAAAAAGGATCCGGTCATGCCCACCACGGCGGAGACGATTAATAATGCATTCAGGTCCAGGTCAACACCTTGTGCATCAAGTACACCGCTCAGGCCAAATACCTGCATAACAATAGCGAGCACCACCATTATGGCAATGTTGGTTGCAAGAAATAATCCAATTCGCATCATGTTTGTATTTTCTCCTTTGTACTACATTTATATTGAGTGACTGCGTCACAATTTCTTTCACTGGGTTCCCGCTTTCGAGGGAACGACGAATATCATCATTATAATTCCGGAAACTGCGCAGCAGTGATCCGGAACCCAGTTTATTTCATGACCGCGCTATGGGCGAACTTGTTACACTGGATACTGGCATGAGTTTATGCCCGTCTTTTGGGTGCCAGTATGACGTTCTCTTGTTACTGAGCTTTTTAATACGTCATGCTAGTGCACACCAGCATCCAGTAATACTATGTACGCCAAAAGTGCTCATTAATTAAATAGATTCCGGGTCAAACCCGGAATGACGGTAAATGAGTCGATTACGCCTTACCCTTCACGCCTTACGTCTTACGTCTTACGTCTTACGTCTTACGTATACATTAGATATAGGGCCATTCCATTGGTTCACAAGGCTATTCTTCCTCAGCTTTGTCCCGCAGCACGCTAATGCTCTGAATCTTACGGTAATTCCTGGGCAGCATGTTGCCACGTCGACCCCGTTCGCCATAGAAGTTGTCGATGATGTCGGGTTTTAAGGTGAGGTGTTGTTTCTCTGTCCTTAATAGTAATGAATCGCCCTCACTGAAACAGGCAACAGCCACCACGAATTCTTCCCGGGTCTTGAGCTTGGCGGGAGGAATCTGGATGAATTTAATTCCTTTTCCCTTACCCAGCAGGGGAAATTCTTTCAGATCACACACCAGCATGCGGCCAATGTTGCTGACCGCAGCGATAAAATCTTCCTCCGGATCATAGACCAATGCCGGTGCCAATACCCCTGCACCTTTGGGGACACTCAACGTTGCCTTGCCTTTTTTGTTCTTGGTGTACATTTCTTCCAACTTGCCCTTAAAACCATAACCGGCATCACTGGCAACAAAAAAGATTTCATCGGAATCACCCAGCATGACACCGGCAAAGGTGGCACCATCCGGGGGACTCACCCTGCTGGAAACGGGTTCACCATTGCCCCTGGCAGAAGGAAAGGAGTGCGCGGGTAAGGTATAGGTTCTGCCGGTGGAATCTAAAAATACCGCCTGCTGGTTACTGCGGCCTCGCGCGGCCTGGCGATAATTGTCCCCGGCACGGTAATTAATCGTGGTGGCATCGATCTCATGGCCCTTGGCAGCTCGTACCCAGCCTTTTTCGGAAATGATAACGGTAATGGGCTCAGTAGGCATAAGCTCGGTCTCGTCAATGGCCTTTGCCTCTTCCCTTTCCACCAGCTTGGAACGCCTGTCATCACCATAGGCCTCGGCATCGGCCTTGATCTCATTTTTTATTAAGGTCTTCAACCTGGTCTTTGAACCTAAAAGTTGTTGCAGGGTCTTTCGTTCTTTCTTCAGTTCATCCAGTTCACCCTTGATTTTAATCTCTTCCAGCTTGGCCAGGCGACGAAGCCTTAAATTCAGTATGGCCTCGGCCTGGGTATCAGAGAGTTTGAATTTCTTCATGAGCACCTTCTTGGGCTCATCTTCGGTGCGAATGATGTGGATCACCTCATCGATATTGAGGTAGGCGATCATCAATCCATCAAGTATGTGAATATCTGCTTCGACCTTGTCCAGTCGATATTGTAGGCGCCTGGTAACAGTCTCTGTTCGATATTGCAGCCATTCTTTGAGGATATCTCTCAGGTTCTTGACCCGGGGTCGACCATCAAGTCCAATCATATTGAGGTTTACACGGTAACTCTTTTCAAGATCCGTGGTGACAAACAGGTGTGACATAAGGTCTTCCATATTCACCCGGTTGGAGCGGGGAATGATCACCAGACGGCAGGGGTTTTCGTGATCTGACTCATCGCGTAGATCTTCCACCATGGGCAGTTTCTTGGCATTCATCTGCGCTGCAATCTGTTCCAGGACCCGGTTGCCGGAACATTGATAAGGTAATGCGGTTATGACGATATTGCCGTTTTCCTTTTCCCACACGGCGCGCATCTTGATGGAGCCGTGGCCGGTCTCATACATCTCCAGGATATCCTTCTGTGGGGTAATGATCTCGGCACCCACGGGATAGTCCGGTCCTTTCACATGTTCAAAGAGTTGTTTTACAGATGCGCGAGGTTCGTCCAATAGACGAATACAGGCGGTAGCCACTTCATTTAAGTTATGCGGCGGTATATCGGTAGCCATGCCCACGGCAATACCGGTGGTTCCATTCAATAATACGTTTGGCAACCTTGCAGGAAGCAGTTTTGGTTCTTCTAGCGTGCCATCAAAGTTGGGCGCCCAATCAACAGTACCTTGCCCGACTTCTGATAATAATACCTCTGCATAGGGACGAAGCTTCGCCTCGGTATAACGCATGGCGGCGAAGGACTTGGGATCATCCATGGACCCCCAGTTACCCTGGCCATCCACCAGCGGGTAGCGGTAAGAGAAATCCTGGGCCATGAGTACCATGGCCTCGTAACAGGCCGAATCTCCATGGGGATGAAATTTGCCAATCACATCACCGATGGTTCTTGCTGACTTTTTATACTTGGAACCGGCTTTGAGCCCCAGTTCCGACATGGCATAGATGATGCGCCGTTGTACCGGTTTGAGTCCGTCACCAATATGCGGCAAGGCCCGGTCGAGAATGACATACATGGAATAATCCAGGTACGCCTGCTCGGTAAATTCATGAATGGGACGGGACTCGTTCTGTTCGAAATCCAGTGTCAGGTTTTGCTGCGACATTATTTGTTAGTTCCTTGTGATTACGACTTTTTTAATGTTTCTATCTTCTCAGATATGGGGGGCCTATGGGAAGGGTGAAGTATGAATGTTGAGGAGTACATTCATTGTCATTCCCGCGAAAGCCGGAATGACGACTAGTAGAAACCTCACACCTTACTCCTCCAACCTCACTATCTGATATAATTGCTCTTTCTGGAGGGTACTCTTACTTGAACGTTGAAAACATTCTTGAGCGGATTGAATACACCGGCCCCCGGGAACCGACCCTGGAAGTCCTCACTGCCCTGCAACATGCCTACCTTTATACCGTGCCATTTGAAAACCTGGATATTCATTCCCAGGTAAAGATTAAGCTGGATACCCAGAAATTTTACGAAAAGATTGTGAAGAATAACCGGGGTGGATTTTGTTACGAGAGTAATGCGTTGTTTTCCTACCTGCTAAATGCGCTGGGATTTAATGTCAGTATTCTGGCGGCAAAGATGACTGTTCGTAACATAAACAGCCCTGGATATTCACACATGGCCTTAAAGGTAAAACTGGACCAGGACTACCTGGTGGACGTGGGCAATGGTCAATCAGTTAGGGACCCCATGCCCATCCCCGGAGACGTGATATCCCGAGCAGAAGGGATACGTTACAAAGTTGGTGAATACAGTGACAACGAATATGCACTATTTTATCGTACCGAGGAGACAGATTGGTTGCCGCGATTTGTGTTTTCTACCGATGCCCGCCGACTGGAAGAGTTCGCCATAATGTGTCATTACCATCAGACCTCACCAGACTCTGTGTTTACCAAACAACGCCTGGTGACTCTGGCGACACCCGATGGACGACTGACCCTCACAGACGATTGCTTAACAGTGACCAAAAATGACAATGAGATTACAGAGCCTGTTGAATCTAAGGTACAAATGGAAGAATTGTTACAAAAGCATTTCAAGTTAACAGTACAACTACCTGATTATTAATGATTTTTTAACACAACCGTAACAAATCACATTAATAATATCCGCCTCTGAAAGAAGAAAAGGCGGATAGAGATGGAAATTAATCAACTTAATCGATTCATGAGCATGTCATACCTGTACTTCCTGATGAATGAAAAAGATTCTGACAATATTAGCGAGGCGGAATTAACCGAACTGATTGTTGCCATTAATGATAAGGAAGGCGCTGCGCAAGAAGCAGAGTCGTATTTAGTATAAGAAAATGCGCGCCTGAAGGCGGTATTACAATACTGGATACTGGCCCCGGCTCAACTCCATACCGGGGCAGGCTATTCGCCAGTATGACGTCTTCCCACACTTCGATAACATCGTACTGCTGGTGTATACCAGCATCCAGTTAATCAAATAACAGCCATAGGCCGGCCTTTTAAAGAATATCTTCATATAAATCTTTCCACTCTGGATTTAATTCTTCAATAACATTTAATTTCCATCGTCTCTTCCAAAATTTAATTATTTTTTCCTTTTGAATCGCAGACTCCATGGTCTCATGGATTTCAAACCAGACTAATTTATCCAGGTCATATTCTTTGGAAAATCCATCAACGGCTTTGTTTTTATGTTGCCAGATACGTTTTGACAGGTCAGATGTGACGCCTACATACAGCGTGCCATTACGTTTATTGGTAAGAATATAGACACAAGGTTGCCGTTCCATGGCGTACTCCTCAATATTTAAGAATAGTTATATAACTGGATAATGGCATCCAGTTAATAGTACATGCGCCGCAGGCGCTCTTTTTATACTAGATTCTGGCCCCGGCTCAACTTCATACCGGGGCAGGCTATTCGCCAGTATGACGTCTTCCCACACCTCGATAACGTCGTCATGCTGGTGTATACCAGCATCCAGTCGATTTAATAGCCGCGCAAAGCGCGGACTACTTTTACTGGATTCTGTCAGATGCCAGCATTACAACCATTGACTATTTACCAGTCTTCCATGTTACCGCGATGATATCTATTAAACCTCTATCGTCGCCAGATCGCCTTTCGATTCCAGCCAGATCTTGCGATCTGAAGCACGTTTCTTCGCCAGTAGCATATCCAGTACATTGTCAGCCTTTTTGCCTTGATCCAGGGTGAGTTTTACCAGCCGCCGGGTTTCCCGTGCCATGGTGGTTTCCCTGAGCTGGGTGGGGTTCATTTCTCCCAATCCTTTGAAGCGTTGCACGTTCACTGTGCCACGGAGTTTTTCTGCCCGGATATATTCCAGCCGGCCATCTTTCTCTGCATTGTCCAGTGCATAGAAGACTTCCTTACCTACATCGATTCGATACAGGGGTGGCATGGCTACATAGACATGGCCTTCTTCCACGAGTTTGCGAAAGTGTTTAAGAAACAATGCACAAAGCAAGGTGGCAATATGTAGACCATCTGAGTCAGCATCAGCGAGGATACATATCTTCCCGTAACGTAATTTATCGATATTGTCTGATCCGGGGTCCACACCCAGTGCCACGGAGATATCATGTACTTCTTTTGAAGACAATACCTCACCGGATTCCACTTCCCAGGTATTCAAGATCTTGCCGCGTAATGGCATGACCGCCTGGGTTTCTCGATCTCTTGCCTGTTTGGCCGATCCTCCGGCCGAGTCCCCTTCTACCAGGAAGAGTTCTGCCACGTTTGGGTCCTGCATGGAGCAATCTGCCAGTTTTCCTGGCAGTGCCGGACCGCCAGAGACCTTTTTACGAACCACATTCTTACTGGACTTCAGGCGTTTCTGGGCATTACTGATGGCAAGGTCGGCGATACGTGCACCCATTTCCACATGCTGGTGCAACCACTGGCTAAAGGTGTCATGCACCACCCCGGCGACAAAGGTACTACATTCCCTGGATGACAGGCGTTCCTTGGTTTGACCGGCAAATTGCGGATTATCCATTTTTACCGACAATAGGAAGGCACAGCGCTCCCAGATATCTTCTGCGGTAAGGCGAACGCCGCGGGGGAGCAGATCACGTGAATCACAAAATTCCCGAAGGGCCTCCAGCAACCCCTGCCGAAGACCATTAACATGGGTACCGCCCTGCGTTGTTGGCACCAGGTTGACATAACTTTCAGTGATTAACTCCCCTTCTTCCGGTAACCAGTGTATTGCCCAGTCCACGGCCTCGTGTTCACCGGAGCGGGTCCCCATAAAAGGTTGTGGTGGTAATAATTCTGTATCCACCAGGATTTCTGAAAGATAGGTACTGATGCCGTCTTCGTAATACCACTCGATCTTTTCCTTGCCACTTTCGTTTTGAAGCTTGATGGTAAGTCCCGGGCACAATACCGCCTTGGCCCTTAACATATGTTTGAGTTTGGTCAGTGAAAGTTTGACGCTATCGAAGTATTTTGGATCGGGTAGAAATTTAATCGTGGTTCCAGTATTGCGTTGACCGACACTACCGACGACCTTAAGATTGGTCTTGATTTCACCACCTTTAAAACTCATGTGATGTTCTTTTCCATTCCGTTTCACCCATACATCCAGGCTTTTCGACAGGGCATTGACCACAGACACACCCACACCATGCAAGCCACCTGAGAATTGGTAATTCTTGTTGGAAAATTTGCCGCCGGAATGAAGTCGACAAAGAATAACTTCCACACCAGAGACCTTTTCCCCGGGGTGTTTGTCTACTGGCATTCCTCGGCCATCATCACTGACACTGATGGAGCCATCTTTAAACAGGGTGACTTCAATCTTTTTGGCATGCCCGGCTATGGCCTCATCAACACTGTTATCTACAACCTCCTGGACCAGATGATTAGGACGGGTAGTATCGGTATACATGCCAGGACGCTTGCGCACCGGGTCTAACCCGGTCAGGACTTCAATGTCCGATGCGTCGTATTTGGTGGTCAAACTATATGGCTCCTTTTAACAAAGTTCTATTCTACCATGAACATTTTTTTGTGAGGAGATGAATAGATTATGATTTCCAATTTAAAAATTGGTTTAATGATAATGTATGCCCTATGGGCGATATTCATTAACTGGATTTCCGCCTACGCAGGAATGACGATAATTAGCATTCATAGGAAGTAGAACCAGTATAGGACGTAAATTCCCTTTGACATCCTTCCTATTTTCATTATGTTTATCTTCTTTCAATAACTTGTTCATCAAAAAACCAGGTATGAATAAATGTGTAAACGTCTCTTCAAACCAGCAAAGCTGACAAGCCTACTCCTTTTAGGAATTATCACTGGTAATGCCCTTGCAGACACCCTCCTGATAGAAAATGCTACCTTGCTTGATATGGTCAACGACCGACCGCAACGTAATGTAAATATTCTTATCCAGGGTGACACCATCCGTGAGGTGTGGAGCGGTAACCGTGGACCGGAGATTCCCGATGACGTGGTGATCATAGATGCCAAAGGCAAGTATGTGATGCCGGGACTCATGGATTCCCATGTGCATTACAACTGGTACATGGGTGAGTTATTTCTGCATCATGGGATTACCACCGTTGTTGACCTGGGCAGTCGTATTTACTGGCAAAAGGCATTACAAAAGGGACTGAACAGTGGCAAATTACGAGGCCCAAAATATTTATTTTGTGGTCGAATAGGCACAAATGAACAATCCAACTATGCCGCTGTTGCCCAGCGCCGGTTATTTGCCACGGCCAGTAGCCCCAGGGAAGCCAGGCGTGCGGTTAGCGCCATCAAAGATAATTCGGACTGCCTGAGAATGGGTATGGACACTGAAGATAATCTCTACCAGGCCATTAACCTTGAGGCCAACCGAGCCGGACTGGGTGTCATCTCCCATTCTTATGATGCCATCCACTCGGCAGAACTGGGCGTCAATGGAATCGAACATCTGGAAGGTATTGCCCTTGCCACCATACGTAGTGAAGAAGGCCGGGCCGCCGTGGCTACGATGCAGCTGGAGGAAGGCCGCAAGCATCCTCTCTTATATCAATGGATGGAAGAACGTTATTACGATGAGGTCATCGATATTCTGGTTGAGAATAATATTTATCTCAACCCGACCTTTATCCATGAGTGGAAGGGTGTCATAGACCGGACCGATGAGTTTGAGCAGGATGACCTGACGCTCTTTACCAACCCGGAACTGCAATATATTCCCATGGACGAAAAACTGGTGAGCCTTAACCAGTACCACTGGGCAGACCAGGCCTATGCCGATAATCCCAGTGGTGATCAGCTATATGTGAACAATTCGTATTTCATCTCTGCCGAGGGTTTAAAGGAAAGCCTGGAAACCGGATATAAAAAGATCCAGGAATTTCTCGATGAATTTGTCGATGCTGGTGGCAAGATCTATTCAGGAACAGATACTGCCGCGGCCAGTACACCAGGGATATCCCTGCACCATGAGATGCAATTACTGGTTGATGCCGGCATTTCAGAGCTGAATGTTCTCAAATCCTCTACTATCTGGCCGGCCGAACTGTTACGTATTGATGACCGACACGGCACCATTGAACCAGGTAAAGTCGGAGACGTTTTAATTCTAGAGGCCAACCCTTTGGCTGATATTGGCAATGCCCGTAAGATTTACTCATTGATCATGAATGGTAAAGTGATAGATCGAAATTTTTATGCTGACTACGATAATCCTTTTCCTCAATATGGCACTGTCAGCAAACATCAATATCACCAACAACCAGTGATAAACAATGTTGAACCACCCATTGTGACAGAACTGACTACATCCACTATCACCATCATTGGTGATGAGTTTCAGCCTGAGACGGTTGTCCTGTTTAATGGTGAGAAATTACAAACCCGGTATATCAACCACCAGGAGATACAGGCCATCCTGACCAGGCAATATACCCGCACCCCGGGTAGCCACCTTATAGGTGCCGCAACTCCAGCACCGGGCGGCGGTGAAGCCGTACCCATGGAGTTTATTGTGGACTATAGATAAAGCCGGTTACGAGTCACAACATATAAGTAAGAAGAGAACCTCTGATCCCGCAAATAGATGTTAATGACTGCCCTTCGGGTAGAAATAATTGAAATAGATACCCCCGGCTAAAGCCGGGGGGGGATCTATTCGAAAAATATTTAGCGACCAAGGCACTCTTTGTAATCAGGATCCTCGCATTGATCAGTCTGGTATGAATTTATCGGTAGAAAAAAATAATATGGCCGGGGCAAAATAGGGGTAAGGGGGAAGCGCCCCGGCCAGTATCCCAAGGGGGGGAGGGATTAATAACTTAATGTGAGTATTCGAGGTCCTCAATCAAGGCCTTGCGTATATTATCGGCAACCGGATTAACGGTATGCGGGTAGGATGGATTGTCTATACCCGCCGACAGTGATGCTCCACTTTTTAATGCATTAATCATCTCGTCTGTCAGTTCAAAGCGCATAAAATGTACCGATGAGGTCTTGGACTCCGTGGACCTTTCAAGGTCTTCGTTATATATGGGTGCAATCCGGTCGAAACCTTCCACCTGCATCCAGACATTAGCTTCGACTCCCACTAACTCTTGAAGTTTCGTTCGCCTTTCATCCACTTTTTCAAATTCCAGCATGAAGGTGGCCTTCCAGTTTTTCCCATC
>JAURPG010000082.1 GCA_030835405.1 Gammaproteobacteria bacterium
GGAATATTTGCAGATATCATTCTTTCCTTTTGCAGCCGCAGCATAATGACAACATCAACGCCGTCCATGCCTGCATCAAGACGGTCATACACCGTTACTCCTAACCGTTCGATATTTGCAGGCATGAGCGTTTTGGGGCCAACCACTCGGACATCGTTTACCCCCAGCGCCTTGAGCGCGTGTATATCCGAGCGAGCAACCCTGGAATGCAGGATATCACCGACAATGGCCACCCTCAGGCGATCAAAATCCGGTTTATGACGTCGAATGGTAAACATGTCCAGCATTGCCTGAGTTGGATGGGCATGTTGTCCATCCCCGGCATTAATAACGCTGATGTGTGGCCCAACATGTTCCGCAATGAAGTGTGCGGCACCGCTGTTGGCATGACGAACAATAAACATGTCGCTATGCATGGCCTCCAGGGTTTGTAATGTATCCAGCAAAGACTCTCCCTTGGTCGTGGATGATGTTGCCATATTAAGATTTAACAAGTCTGCGGAGAGTCGTTTTGCTGCTAGCTCAAATGTAGTGCTGGTACGTGTGCTGGGTTCAAAAAAGAGATTGATGATGGTTTTGCCTCTCAAAAGCGGGACTTTTTTTATCGCCCGCCCAGAGACGCCGGCGAAAGATTCGGCATAATCCAGGATTTCATTAAGAATGGTCTTATCCAGACCTTCAATACTAAGGAAATGTTTTAGCCGGCCTTGGTCATCCAGTTGAATAGTATTAGCCGTCATGCTGTTGTTTTATCTCCAGAGCCAGTGGTTCTGGGCCAAGGAGTTTAACATGTTCAAATAGTTTTAGCTGCAATGATTTCCCGATAATGTCAGCCTTGATAGGCAGTTCATGTCCTGAGCGCTCCACGAGAACAGCCAGTGTGATTGTTGCCGGGCGACCATAATCAAAAATTTCATTCATCGCGGCCCGTATAGTACGCCCAGTATGGAGCACATCATCTACCAGAATAATATGACGACCTTCTATTTCGAAGGGAAGCTTTGATGGTTCAACACGAGGATGCATGCCAATTCTGCTGAAATCGTCACGGTAGAAAGCTATATTCAATTCACCCTGCGGCAGAGTGTGCATCAGACGTTGGTTCAGTTTCGAGGCTATCCAGTGGCCGCCGGTATGTATACCGATAATAAGAGGATCTGACTGATGATTGGTGCTGATATATTGTTCCAGGTTCTTGGACATTTCGTCCAATATCTGATCAATTTCCTTATCATTCATATTCAAATAGACATCGTCAGTTTTGGCTGATTATATCACCATTATTTATTTTCCCTGAATTTTCTATCAGCCATGTTTCTAGGATGGCCTGGGCGGCAACTGGATCGAGATCACTATCAGAATTTTTGCGCTGACGGGCCTCATAACTGGAAAGCCTTTCATCTGCCTGGTAAACAGGAAGGTTATATCTTTCCTGTAATTGCTTTGTGAACTGGTTTGCAGCAGTCGTCATTTTTTGTCCGGTGCCGTCCATATTCAAGGGCTTGCCAACGATTAATGCAGAAGGTTGCCATTTTTCAACAAGGTCGGTGATATTGTCCCAGTCGGGATGACCTTTTTTAACCTGTACAGTGCAAAGTGGTGATGCGGTATTGGTTAATGTCTGACCAACTGCTACCCCAATCCTTTTTTTTCCGAAGTCAAAGCAAATATACGTATTTTCTTGAGTCACGCGTGACCGGCTTGTAATGAGAGATTATGCAGGTTGATGCCTAGTGCGGATGCTGCGTATTCCCAGCGCATTTCAGCGGGAGCATCAAAAATAATATCGGATTTTGCCGGGGTGTTTAACCAGCAGTTTTCCATCATCTCCTGTTCAAGCTGACCAGCACCCCACCCAGCGTAGCCTAGTGCAATAAATTTTTTTACAGGCCCTGTGCCATTTGAAATGGCTTCAAGTATGTCTTTGGATGTGGTGACTTCAATATTATTTCCTACTTTAATAGAGGACTGCCACCTGGAGTCTGGGTTATGAAGAATAAATCCACGATCGGTTTTAACAGGTCCTCCATCGAATACTGGTATTTTTTCAATTCCGGAGATATCCGATGCCAGCTGCATCTGGTCAAAGATCTCGCCCAGGTCCATGTTGAGCGGCCGGTTGATGACTATTCCCATTGCCCCTTGTTCATTATGTGAAAATATATAGGTGACGCTCTGGTGAAAGTTAGGATCAGAAAGGCCAGGCATTGCGATTAAGAACTGATTGGTCAAATCTATTGGCTTCATTGTCTCTATAATAACTGTCATATTGTGTGAAAACTACCTTATTGGACCGGCTTTTGTGATTAAAATTTCAAATTTGTATCCATTAATAATGCGGGTCAATATGCCAAGAATGATTAACATACAGCGTTAATATAATAATTTTATTAATAAATTAATTGATAATGGGCTAGCGAAAATTTCCATTATTTAAAAATTGCCAGGTACGGGTAATATGCAGGATGTCTGTTTGTGCTGCGATATCTTCTGGAAATTTTGAATAGGGTGCGGCAAGTTCTACTATCCTGATAGCGGCGTCATCCAGGACCTTATGACCGGAGGAACGACGAATTACGATTTCATTGATGCTCCCGTCTTTATTCAGTGCTACATCAAGGATAAGGTTTCCGGACAAGCTTTGTCTTCTGGCAGCGTCTGGATAGTTAAGATTACCAATGCGTTCAACCTTGGCCCGCCAGGCCTCCATGTAGGCCGCATACAGAAATTCTCTGGTACTGGCAGAGATATATTTCCTCCGTGGACGTTGTGAGCGGGTAACCAGTTTGCGGTCTATTTCTGCACTGAGTGCAGCAATCTTCATACTATTTGTGAGCAGAGTCGTTGCACTGGGCAGGGTTTTAGGCCTGGTGCTTTCAGCAACTTGTTGGTCAGGCTGATTATTCTCGCTGACTGAGTGGTTGGAGTCTGTGGGTAGCTCCGTCTCACCTGTCGGCGTAGTAAGGACTTCAGAATTATTCGTATCGCTGGCTTGAGCTGACGGTTCCGATTCAGGTGGCGCGGACAGCTCAGCGACATTATCCGGGAATGGTGAGGGCAATGGTGTGGCAGGTTTTACCTCATCGTCTACATCTCCACCTCCCTCGAGGTTGGCTTGCGCCAGCAACTTGGCATCATCTGGCGCCTTGCTGGATTGCTGGACGAGTATTATTTCCATGGCGTCATAATCAGGCGGAAGATCAATTTCATTGGAAAAAGTAACCCCAAGGACAACAACCGCATGGGTAATAATGGCGAGGCATAAAGTTAAACCAAACCTGTCGGTGGAGGTTACAACAGGTTGGTGTGCTATTGCCGGTGTTAGTTCGGTTGCATTCGGCATGCTGTTTTCTTTCGGCCCAGTTACAGTGTCTTTTTTACCATTTGATCAATCAATTCCATCAGTTGATCGCCTATATTGATTTCATAAATGGTATCTAGTTCTCTGATGCATGTCGGGCTGGTGACATTCACCTCTGTCAAATATTCACCGATTACATCAAGACCTACGAATAACAGGCCCATATCCCTGAGTTTCGGCCCCACTTGTTTGCATATCCACCGGTCTCGATCATTTAGCTCCACCCCTTTGCCCGTTCCACCTGCGGCCAGATTACCTCTCGTTTCTCCGGATTTTGGAATTCTGGCGAGCGCATAATCAACGGGTTCACCGTTGATTAATAGAATACGTTTATCACCATCCTTTATCTCTGGGATATATTTTTGCGCCATAATAAATCGGGATTGTTCGTGAGTGAGTGTTTCGATAATGACATTGGTATTGGGATCGTCATGGGTTACCTTAAACACGGATTTCCCACCCATGCCTTCCAGGGGTTTAAATACCGCCTGCTTATATTGATTAATGAATTCTGTGAGTTGTGTTTTATTACGGGTCACTAAAGTGGGCGCAATACAATCTGGAAAGGCATTAATAAACATTTTTTCATTAACATCACGTAATCCCGCCGGATCATTGATGACCAATAATCCCCTGGCCTGGGCAAACTGGAGAATATAAGTTGTATAGATATACTCTATGTCAAAAGGCGGGTCTTTTCTCATTAATACTGCATCGAGATCAGGTAGTTCTATACTATTTTGCCTTCCAAATTCATACCAGGCAGACGGGTCATCCTTTACTGATAAAGTTTTTGTCGAAGCCTTGACCTTGTTTTCATGTATAAATAAATCATTTTGCTCCATGTAATGGAGCTCCCAGCCCCTGTTCTGTGCGGCCAGGAGCATGGCAAAAGTACTGTCTTTTTTTATGTTAATCCCGGCAATGGGATCCATGATAACGCCAAGTTTCATGAGGGCTGTTCTGTCGTTTTAGTGTAGCTACGGTATACTATCTCTCAGTTTATCTGCTACATGCTGGAATTGAAATCACTAGTCGTCATTATTATGCCCGATCTTACATTAAATATTATTACCCGAGAAAGTCCGCTGGCGATGTGGCAGGCACAATATGTCTGTCAAAGCCTGGAATCCATCTATCCTGACCTAAGCGTGAATATTAAGGGTATCACCACTGAAGCGGACAGGTTCTTGGACCGATCCCTGGATAAGTTCGGGGGCAAGGGGGCATTTACCAAGGAACTTGAGGTCGCGCTTCTGGACGGGACGGCTGATCTTGCGGTCCATTCAATGAAAGATGTAACGGTCAACCTCCCGGACGGTCTTGAAATATGTGCCATATTGACGCGGGAAGACCCGGGTGATGCGTTTATCAGCAATCATTATGATCATCTCGACAATTTGCCTTCGGGAAGCAGTGTAGGCACATCCAGTTTACGTCGTATTTCACAGTTATTGGCCTATCGTCCAGATTTGAATATTAAAAGCATCAGGGGAAATATAGGGACCCGGTTGAAGAAACTCGACGATGGTGAATATGATGCAATAGTCCTGGCAAGTTCAGGTTTAAAGAGAATGGGGCTGGAAGACCGAATTACCCATGAAATTAGTATGGAAATTATGTTGCCGGCAATTGGCCAGGGTGCATTGGGGCTTGAAGTGCGCAGCAGTAACAGTGGCCAGGTAAATTTATTGCAGGCTTTGAATGATGAAACGACATTTAATTGTGTCATGGCTGAGCGCAGGGTCAATAAAAAGCTTAACGGTGGTTGCCATGCGCCAATTGCTGCGTATGCATCAGTAGATGGTACCTCCATGACCATCTCGGCCATGGTGGGAAGCATGGACGGCAAACAAATTATCAGTTCAATTATCTCAGGTCCGGTTGATACAGCTTCGGAGTTAGGTGATGCTGTGGGAGACCAGTTATTGTCCCTGGGAGCACTTGAGCTACTTTCTGACGTTGTTGTATGAAGGCTGTGGCCAATAATTTGAAAGAAAAAAACATTATGGTGCTTCGACCAGTCGAACAAAGTGAAGAGCTTTGCAGAAAGCTTGTTGATGCTGGCGGCAATGTTATCAGGTTTCCAACACTTGAAATTCAACCATTGGATAATGTTTCGGCCGGGGCAGTTGATGATTTGATCGCATGGTCAGATGTAATCATATTTATCAGCAGAAATGCCGTCCGTGTCCTCGCAGGAATGCTTGAAAATCTACAGTCCAGTTTGGAAAACAAAACGGTTTATGCTACCGGCCTGGGGAGTGAAGAGGAGATTCGGTCTATAGGCGTTAAACATGTCATCTCACCGGGCGCCAGATCAGGAAGTGAAGCGCTTATTCAACTGACGGGTCTTCAATCAGAGTCTATACTTGGGAAAAAGATATTGATTGTGAGGGGTGACGCAGGCAGAGGGTTACTTAAACAAGAACTGGAATGTAGGGGTGCCATCGTTAAATATGCGGAAATTTATACCAGAGTCATCCCTGACCTTGCTGCCGAGCGGGTAAAAAATATATGGCAGCATGAATCACCTGATATTATTGTTGTTACCAGTAATCAAGGCCTTTATAACCTAATTAAAATGATACCAGAAATCTATCATGACCAACTCTTTGGCGCGGACATTGTCGCGATGAGCAAAAGAATCGCAGAGGCGGCAAGAAAAGCGGGTTTTAATAATAAAGTTGAAGTTTCTAAACTACAAACCGATCAGGGACTTTACGATGCGGTTGTTAATATTCTGGAGTGATGTATGACCTCTGAAAAGACAGGATCGGCCGAAATTGATCACCAGGAAGAAATACAAGAGAGTCCGGCAAAAGCAAGTAAGTCCTACATGTTAATAGTCATTAATATTGTGCTTTTAATCGTGCTCGCCGCTACTGGTGCTTACAATATCAAATCCATAAGAGAGATTAAGGAAGATAATTCCGCCTCGCAATTAATTCATGGAATAGATCAGAGTGTTGAACAGGTATCCCAACAGGTCAGTGATCTAAACGCACGGTTACAGCAGTACGAGACGGACATGTTGTCACTATCGACTACCGTTGAGCAGTCAAATGAAAGTCTTGAAATACTATATTCAAGTCAAGGCGATCAGAATAGCAGATTGTCTGCGACAGAAGTGGAACATTTAATCAATATTGCTAATATCAAGTTAAAGCTTGAGGCAAATACAGAGGCTGCCATTGTTGCCCTTGAAGAGGCTAATAACAGACTCGCAGAAATGGGAGATCCCAGACTTTTTTCTTTACGTCGTCAAATTACTTCAGATATCAATACGATAAAATCAATACCCAAGGTTGATATAGTGGGCATGTCATTTACCTTGTCTGATCTGGCAACACGGGCGAGTAAATTTTCATTAAAAAACTCAGCTGTCGCCGGGGAAACTCAAATCATGGCCCAAACCAATCCGGCAGATCCGGCCTGGAAAAGGCTTTTACTTGGGGTATGGAATGAATTCAAGAGCATGTTTATCATCACTCGTACTGGTGAAGATATGAGCACTTCATTATTGCCCAATGAGAAGTTTTTCTTATATCAGAACCTGAGACTTCAGCTGGAGTCAGCCCGGTTCGCAGTATTACGAAGAGATCCAGCTTTATTACAGGACTCTCTGTCGCTTGCAGAAACCTGGTTGGAAGATTATTTTGACCTGGATGATGCCGCGGTAAAAACCGCTATTGAAATCATCGTCAGCATAAAAAAAATGGATCTAGACCAACCTGTACCAGACATTAGTGCTTCAGTACAAGCAATTAACAGTTACCTGGAAGAAGTCCAGACCTCAAATACTACTGAAGATGTAATTGAGTAGCTGTGAAAGTTCTTTTTTATATCCTCGCCTGTCTGGTAATCGCTGTGCTGGCGGGTATATTACTGGGTGAAGATCCTGCCCAGGTAGCGTTATCCGTCCCGGGGTATTCTATTCAAACCAGCATGAGTTTTTTTGTGGTTTTATGCCTCGCTTTATTTGCTGTTTTTTATTTCATATTGCGTTTTATATTTGGTGTACTGGATTTGCCAAAGAATTACCGGCGTTGGAAAAAAGCCAGGTCCCACGCAAAATCAGAACATTTCTTGTCACACGGTTACCTGGCATTGGCCCAGGGGAACTGGCATGCGGCAGAAAAATTTCTGACAAAAGGTGCTAAATACAGCAAATTACCACTGATAAATTATATAGGAGCTGCTCGTGCCGCACAGCAGCAAGGGGCAATAGAACGGCGCGATAGTTATTTAAGGTTGGCGCATTCAGAGGATATGGCAACTGACCTCGCTGTTGGGGTGACTCAGGCAAAACTTCAATTAATGGAGCATCAAACAGAGCAGGCATATGCCATATTGCAGCATCTTAATGATGAAAAACCCGGCCAGGAACAGGTAAAACTGATGTTATTGGAGGCCAGCTCCGAACTGAATGACTGGCAGCAATCCAGGGTAATCCTGCAGGATATTGAAAGCAAAGGGTTAATGCCCAGTGACGAGGTTCGGTCACGTCAAATTCAGATATATGCGAAGTTGCTAAGCGGTGCCGCACAAACGGGTGAGGTAAATGAACTTAAAGAAACTTGGCGGGATATTCCCAAAAAGCTAAAAAATGAATTTTACCTACTGGAAGTATACATAACAGGCAGATTACAGTTTTCCAATACGGCTGACTGTGAAGTTATTTTAAGAAAGATAATCAAAACCAATCCTGATCAGGCGCTGGTAAGGCTTTATGGCCAGGTGGAAGGTGAAAATCCGGTAAAACAACTGGCTTTTATTGAAAGCTTGTTAAAGATGAATCCCACGAATCACGTTGTACAACTGACTGCAGGAAGGTTGTATAAAAAGGCCGAGATATGGGGTAAGGCCAGGGCCTGCTTTGAAAACAGTATAAATATTAGTGAAACGCCGGAGGCTTATTATGAATTGGCAACATTGCATGAGATGGAAGGCAATGTGGAAGATGCAAATCGAATTTATCAAGCAGGCCTGAAATTGGCCGCTTACGGTAACCGTCCTGCATTGACGGGTGATGTTGGTAACCTGAAGAGTCTGCCCCCCAGTTTTATAGACTGAATCAGTTTATATTTTTTGTTGGTATTTTTGCCTGATAAATTGATATTTCCAAAACCCTCAACCAGGCAGGCTTCGTTGACTCATTAACCATTTCATCAGGGGTTGCCATTGTTCCCTGTCATAAGTTGTTTTCGCAGGTGCAAATTCAAATATACTCAGGCCTTTTTCCGCAGCCTTTACATAATTTTGGCTGTTTCTAAATACGGTTATGAAGGGAAGTTTTCTGCCGCCGGGAAGTTTCATATGATTTAGGAAATAGTCCAGTTTGGCGGCGGATAGAGTGTCCTCGCGGACCCGGTTGGCAACTGTAGCCAGTTTAATTTTACGGTTGATTAACTTTTTTAAAGAGAATAATTCATCAACGAATCGTTCCGCAGCACTAATATCTATTTCCGATGGTAATAGTGGTATAACCATCGTTTCACTGCTTTTTACAAAATCAGCCAGCTTTTTTCCATGGATGGCAGCAGGGGTATCTATAATTACAGTATCTGTTTTACCGGGTACTGATAGTTTTCCACCTTTTACCCCGGCAATGGAAATTTTAGGTGCATGTGCCGGACGCCTGCTGATCCAGTCTTCGGTGGATTTCTGTGGATCAAAATCAGCCACGGCAACATTTTGACCGTTAATTGACAGGTATCCGGCAATATTGGTGGCTATTGTACTCTTTCCGCATCCCCCTTTGGGATTAAGCACCAAGATTTTACGCATATTCGCTCCTGAATTATTCGTGTTTAAGTAGTCAGCCAGGTAGTGTCTGATTGTTAATGATTTCTATCCATTTTACAAAAAAATTGCAAGAAATGGCACTCAAGCAATATTAACGCGCAGATAACAGCCTTGTAATGACAGGGTTAATTGTGAGTTGCATGGCAAAAATCATTTTCCCCGAAGGAACGACGATAGTCTCAGGATTGGACATAAATGAACCATCCAGCATTTCCAGAAGATAACGGAAATCGATGTTTAATTTGTCCAGATTTCTTGCATGTATCACTGCAAAACTTTCGTCATTGGTTGGAATTTTATCCATTGCAAATGGATTTGATGTATCGACCGTGGGAACCCGTTGGAAATTTATGTCGGTTCTGGAGAATTGTGGTGTGATGTAATGTACATAGTCATGCATCCTGTCCAGGATCATTTCTGTTGCATCTTCAGCCGTGTAACCTCTCACATCCCTGTCCCGATATATTTTTTGCATCCATTCAAGATTGATAATTGGAACCACGCCGACTAGCAAATCTACATATTGGGCTATATTGTATGTGTCTGTAATGAGTCCGCCATGTAATCCTTCATAAAATAATAAATCAGTATTATCCGGCAGTGGTTCCCAGGGGGTTAGTGAGCCCGGTGCGAATCCATGATGTGCGGCGGTGACTTCGTTATGTATGTAATGTCTTTTTTTTCCTGTTCCAGATTCGGAATATTCCTTGAATAGATTTTCGAGTTCATTAAAAAGGTTTGCTTCTGGACCAAAGTGGGTAATCTGCCTGCCCTCTTTGTTGGCCTTCTCGACTTCGAGGTCCATTTGCTGCCTGTCAAATTTATGAAAACTGTCTCCTTCAATAAACGCAGCTGTTATGTTCAGGCGACGAAAAATCTGCTCAAATGCAGATTTTATTCCCGAAGTTCCAGCGCCGGATGAACCGGTAATCGCAATTATTGGGTGTTGCTTGGACATTAAAACGGAAATCCATGTTAAAAGTTATTATTGATTAATACAATATCATACAAATGATAATCATATATACCAGGTGTGGTAAGTTGTATAAGATTTATAAATAAAGCTGAAAACAATAACATACAATTAGCAATGCGGTTGGTCCCGGAAAAAGACATACAAATTTACAGGCGGTTGTTTACTTACATTCTGCCATACAGAATGCTGCTCGCATTATCGTTATTCGCCATGGTCATTCTCGCAATTGCTGATGCTTCAAAGGCCGCGATCTTGAAGCCAATGCTGGATGGTGCCTTCATAGATAATGATCCGCAATTAATGACAACGATACCCTTTTATCTGGTGGGTCTGTTTATCCTCAGCGGGGTTTCTATATTCATATATGGATCATCATTACACTATGTGGCCAATAAGGTCGTAATGGACCTTAAGGAACAGATGTTTGGGAGGTTGCTGTTATTGCCATCCAGCTTTTTTGATAATCAGAGTACAGGCAGCATTATTTCAAAATTCAGTTATGATGTAGAACAGGTCAAAGATGCTACAACAAACGCCATAATCGTACTGGTAAAGGATACGCTAATCATAACAGGGTTAATACTCTGGATGCTCTATCTTGACTGGCGTATGGCTCTCATTACCTTAATAGCCGGGCCGTTTATAGTCCTGATTGCACTATTGGTCAGGAGAAGGCTGAGAGAGATGAGTAGAAAGGTGCAGCAAACGGTTGCGGCGATAAACAATATAGTCACAGAAGTTTTCAGTGCCAATAGAATCATCAAACTCTATGGGGGGCATGCGCTGGAAAAAGAGAAGTTCTTTGATGCCATCAATGCAAACAGAAAGTATTCCATGAAGTTTATAAATGCCACATTAATCAGTGGCCCGTTAGTGCAACTTATCGCAGCATTAGCACTGGCAATTATAATTTACTATGCGACCGGACAGGCCGCCCGTGGCGCTTTAAGCGTGGGAACGTTCGTTTCCTTTTTTGCCGCATTGATAATGTTGCTAGATGCCCTGAGACGATTAATCAAGGTTAATGAATTTATACAACGCGGCCTGGCAGCTTGTGAAAGTATATTTCATCTGCTTGACCAGGAGGCAGAACATGACCCGGGCGTTTTTCAAAATCAAACATTTAGAGGCGACATTGCAATTAATGATCTTTGCTTTGCTTATGATGATGAAACCCCAGTGATTGATAATATTTCTGTAGAGATTAATCATGGCCAAACTGTGGCAATTGTTGGTGAGTCCGGTAGTGGCAAGAGTACACTGGTGAACCTTATTCCAAGATTTTATGATTTTAAATCTGGCATGATACTTATCGATAATAAGGATATTAAAGAATATAGTCTTGGTTGTTTGCGTAAAAATATTGGCTATGTTTCACAGGACATTAAATTGTTTAATGACACGATTAGAAATAACATTGCATATGGTCAGCTACGTGATGAGACCGATGAAAAAATTGAGCAGGCAGCTCGAGGTGCACACGCCATTGATTTTATTAATGCCATGCCAATGGGCTTTAATACCATGGTCGGAGAAGGTGGTGTTAAGCTTTCCGGTGGGCAAAGGCAGCGAATTGCCCTGGCCAGGGCCTTATTAAAAGAAGCGACCATTTTAATCCTGGATGAGCCGACATCTTCTCTGGACCCGGATTCTGAAAGACATATAAAAGTCGCAATTAGTGAATTAAAAAATAATCACACGATTATTATCATTGCCCATAAAGTTTCCACTATTGAACAGGCGGATAAGATAATCGTGATAAAAAATGGCAGGGTCGTCCAGACGGGTAACCATACAGAATTAGTTTCTGAAAAAGGCGCATATTCAAGTTTATATGCAGCAGGCTTTGACGGTGACTAATGTAGCCACGACCTATGGGTTAGAGTTCAATAAAATAAGATAAAAAGCTCCTTGCATGAAAATAGTTCAGGAAAATTTTCTGCCGCCCTGTTTCATCAGATATTAGAGGGTCGTTGCCCATAGAATATCGGCCGTCCAGGCTTCGGGTTATACAAATATCCGGATGACTGCTGTTAGCAATCCCGTAACGATTTGTTAAGGACATCAAGCGCAGAATTAAAATCGTCCTGGCTTCGTAATACGATTCTCACAAGCTTTAGATTTTTATATCCGTTGAAATTTAGGATGACATCTAATCCAATTGAAATAGCTTCAAGAAAAGGATATCCAAATATGCCTGTAGATATTGCCGGGAATGCAATGCTGGAGGCGGCGTTGGACTCTGCCAGATTTAGTGCACTTCTATAGCAAGATGCCAGCAATTTTGCCTCAGGGTGATTTATTCCGTATACCGGCCCTAAACAATGAATTACCTGCTTGTTAGGCAGGTTGTGTGCGCCGGTTATAATGGCTTCCCCTGTATTTATTGGGGCAAGAGGTTGACATTCATCGGCCAGCCCAGGGCCGGCTCTGGAGTGAATAGCACCCGCTACTCCCCCACCTGTTTGTAGCTGGGCATTTGCCGCATTGACTATTACTTCGATATCCGGCTGATTTGCAATATCACCTCTTGTAATTTCCAGGTTAATGTTGTTATTTATTTTGGCGGTTTTCATAACAATCATCCTGGATTTTTCGCAGGTTTAAACAGCCTGATTTGATGCTCCAGTTGATCCAGAAATTCCAGCTGCCCCTTGTAGCGGACATTTATATACGTTTGACATATTTCATTAATTGATTTTGCAAGGTCCCTTCTTTGTTTTGCTGCACGTATAGCAAGATCTTGAGGGCCTTCATAATCATAAACCTGTATGCCACAGGCCGATAAACGGCGTTTAAAGTTTTCAAACCAGGTTTTAGCCTTGTCTGTATTAACTGTTGTACGACTGAACATTCCATAACTGATAACAGCAAGACAGATTGCCAGCATGACCACCAGGCCTATCATTAATTCTTTTCTTCGCAGATCGCCCAGGCCTAGTTGACTTAGAAAAAACCTTTGTCGGTTGCGATCATATCCTAGTACCCATTGATTCCAGCGATTGTTGATGGCATCGAAGGTGTTACTCATATTTTCCCAGAGGTCTCTTGAAAAGCCATTATTAAAGAGGCCTGGTGGAACATTTATAAGTGTATCCGGAAGCGCGCTTTCTATGCCTTGTGTTACCCGGGAGGGAGATACTGCAGATGTTGGATCTGCCCTGACCCAGCCACCATCGTCACCCAGCCAGACCTCTGTCCAGGCATGTGCGTCCCGCTGATAGACGATTAAATATTGCCCAACCGGATTGATGATTCCGCCCTGGTATCCCGTTACCACTCGTGCCGGGATGCCAGCAGCGCGCATGAGTATGGTAAACGCGGCGGCGTAGTGTTCACAAAAGCCCTGTCTTGATTCAAACATAAATTCATCAATGTTGTCATTGATAAAAATGGGTGGGGTCAAGGTATAGTAAAATGTTTCCTGGTTGAAATGGGACAATGCCCGTTCAATTATTTCTCTGTCACTGAGCCCCTCTGAGCGCCAGGACCTGGCCAGTTCAATCGTTTTTGGGTGATATCTTCCCGGAAGTTGCAAGGCGTCTTGCAGTTCTTCCGGATCGTTTGAATGCATTTCGTAGTCAACGTATGAGCTTAAATCGTAGCGAGTCCGATTTGTGACGGACCGTTGGGTTCGAAGCTGGAGGTCGTGTGTCAGTCTTGAGTTTTCTGCTGCCTGGCTAGGGATGTCCAGTGAGAACAGCCAGTTTTTATCGGTAGGTTCCAGGGTGACTATATAATTCAGGGCCTGGGAGTTATAGTTTACGGTTAAGTCTGGTTCGTCGGGGATATCCGGGACCCATTTAAATCCATCTGTATGCCATAAAACCGGCCCACGCCAGTATAATTTAGAACGTTCAGGGATCGGCCCATCAAATTCAACTCTGAAGGCGACCTCATCTGAAAGAATCAGTTCGCTGATAGAGCCGGGTATCATTTCATCATCAATACCGGAAATACCGGATTGTGCGTCTTTGGGTAAACCCCATAGTGGGCCTGAGACACGCGGGAACAACAAAAACATTATCAGCATTAAAGGTATCGCATAGACATATAGTTTGGCCGCTATCTTGATACGTCCCGTAAGGTTAAATGATGCTCCCCTGTCATTAAAACTGACCAGGGACGCAATCAAAACCAGTACTGCAACTCCCATGTACAGGCTGATGGGTAAGGTTTGTAAATAGAAAAAATTAGTAAGAATAAGTAAAAACCCGATAAACACCGAAATGAAATAATCTCGCTCCGCTTTAATTTCAAGCAGTTTCATTCCCCCCAGTAGAACCAGCAATGTTACCCCAGCGTCACGGCCCACCATGGTCCCATAGGTAATAAAAACACTGGAAAAAACAATCCCTCCCACAACCATTCTGAAAAACAGCATGTTGACAAAGTACCGCTTTATTGTCTTTTCCTTTAAGAGGATTCGGGTTGCCAGGAGGGAAAAGAAGATTAATGAGGCCCAGGGTGGAATATGCAGCGTATGGGGCAAGACGCATATCCCAATCCCTGTACTCAACCACAGTAATTCCGGGGAAATCCTGCTTTGTCCTGATATCAATCTGCTAGTTACCATATTCAGCCAGGGCCAGGGCCCTGAGGGATTGATGCCGATGTGAATCACCGTTGCCAATAGGTATTTTTATATCGGGTAGTTCCAGGCTGTATCGAAGTCCTTCCTGTTCGGCGATGATTATCCAGAGCGCAAGCTGTGAGAGCCGTTTTTCATTATCCCCCAGATGTTTGGTATGCCCCCAATGAAACAAAAGTTGTCTTGCCCCGCTCCCCGAAAATCTTTTTATCAACACGCCCTGCTCTTTCGCCAGTGCCTTCCAGTCGATATTCTTTATTGAGTCCCCCGGTTTATATTGTCTAACGCCGATAAAGTCATCTGCTCCAATTTGCTCCCCGTAATGATCACGGGTGGGATCTTGTGAATATTGAGGGAGTTCTGTTGAGCCTTCAGGTTTTGGGTAAACCAGGCAATAATTGGAACAGTCCATATAAGACCAGGCGCGAAACAAGCCCAGTGGGTAGGTAGAGTAAATCCGCAACCTTCCTGGCCTTAAACGTCCACGTACTTGGGTCATGACCGGGATTGTTCCCTTGTGTATCTCTCCTGGGACAATGTTTGAATACTCGGCGCCCCGGTATTGCATCCTTTTTCCGATTCGTTTTTTAGGCCAGGGATGAATGACAACGCTATGCCTGTCAGTGGTTGTTCTGTTGATTAATATCAGGGGAAACTCTGCAGTTTCACCTGCAAATACAGGTTTGGCATTATTGGTCTTTAATACCATGCCTTTTAGATTGCGGTAGGTATGTAACATACATACTATGTATAGGCTGGCGAGCAGAAAAGTCAGCATATAAGCCATGCTATTTGTGTAATTTACAGAACCCATCAGCATCACTATCAACATCAGCGCAAAGATCAAACCATGCTGGGTAGGAAAGATATACAGGCGCTTGTTACTGACCGAACGGTTAGTTGATGCGCTGGTCGATTTTTGTTCCAGGATGATGGCTTCAGTCATTCCGGCTTATCCCATTATGATAAAAATCAGGGTATAGGGACGTGTTTAATAAGTAGATCTGACACCATGTCAGGGGAGTGTATGTATTTATCATTGATTGGGTGTAACCGATGAGAGACGACACTGGGGAGCACCATTTGAATATCTTCAGGGATGACATGAGATCTGCCTAGTAATAATGCCCAGGCTTGAGAACACCGTAACACGGCAAGTCCTGCGCGAGGTGATAATCCCCCATTAAAATCAGGAGACACCCTGCTGTACTCAAGCAGGTCCTGAAGGTAATCCAGTATGGCATCTGATATCGTTATATCTGGCGTTTGGTTCTGTAAAGCGATCAATTGCTCCGGGGAGATCACCGCCTGGGTTTCCGCCAGCATTTCCCGCCTGTCTCTGCCTTTTAGCAGTTCTCGTTCGGCATTATTATCTGGATATCCCAGGTGTAGTCGCATCATGAATCTGTCCAGCTGGGATTCCGGCAGGGGAAAGGTCCCTATCTGATTAGAGGGATTTTGTGTTGCAATAACAAAAAATGGTTCAGGTAACTGGCGGGTTTGTCCCTCCAGTGTGATCTGGTTTTCTTCCATGGCCTCCAGTAGGGCGCTCTGGGCCCTGGGAGTAGCGCGATTCACTTCGTCTGCGAGAATAAACTGGGAAAAGACGGGGCCGGGGTGAAATTCAAATTTTCCTGATTGTCTATCAAATACCGATACACCCAGTATGTCTGTAGGGAGCATGTCGCTGGTAAATTGGATACGTTGATAACTCAAGCCCAGGGTCTTTGCCAGCACATGTGCGAGGGTAGTCTTGCCGACACCGGGAGTGTCCTCAATCAGTAAATGCCCCCTGGCGACCATACATACCAGCGCCAGACGGATTACCTCTTCCTTGCCCAGGATAATCTGATTGGCGGCGGTTATAACCTCAGAAATACTGGTTTTTGCTGGTTGTTTTGGTATGTTTTGTTCGGCAAGGTTCATCTGGATTGGTCGCTTTTAGGCAGGATCCTACCTGCATATTTGCCTATATTCCACTGTGATTGTCGTAATATGGATGTTTAATCGCCTGCC
>JAURPG010000083.1 GCA_030835405.1 Gammaproteobacteria bacterium
CAGAAAACGGCGGTAAGCGGGGTTTGATTGGCGGTGTCCTGAATGATTCCGGCGCATGGGTCACAACCGTATTCCCTCCCCGGGTCCCCAGGGATATGTACAGGGGGTGGCTGAAAACCGTGATGGAGCATTATGCAGAAGGCGGTTTGACAATGATTTCATCCAGTATTGAGAATGGCCGTACCCTCACGGCCTTCTATGAAATATTGCGTGAGGACAAGCGGCTGCCGGTGCGGTTTGGCTATGGTTACGAAATGCTCCGTACCCCACTGCTTTATCCTGCTCATCCGCAGTTACCTGTTCAGCTTGGTAGTCACTGGGGATCACCGGAAGCCAATCCGTGGTTCTGGCCCATGGGCATAACAGATGGAGGCAGCGGGGATTCACGACGTGTGGCCTGTTTTGGTGAGGATCTGCAAGGTTCGCCCGATCTCAAGGACAGAGAACAATGTATGGATATCGAGAACTATCGAATCAAGCAGATATTGGTGCCGGCGATTAAGGCCGGCTGGCGTATCTTCAGTATGCATTCTTTCGGTAGTGAACAGTTTCGTCTCCATGCCCAGTGGATAGACCAGGCGCGCCAGGAAGCCAGAATGAGCATGGATGACATTCGAAACTTAAGATTGTCCTTCGCTCATGGCGGTGCTGTCGGCAAAGTACCGGATGTGATGCAAACCATGATTGACTACAACTTCTATGTCCCTATACGGCCCAGTGACGTTGCTGAATCGCTAGTTCAGGTCAGGCGATATGGACCTGAAGGCCTGCAATTCCTTGCCCCAACGAAGACCTTGCTTGAGGCCGGCGTGAAGGTGGTTGGTGAGGGTGGACATGAGCTGGATCCCAGTATCTACTTCAGGGATTTATCCATGTTTATCACCCGGGAGGTAAAAGACCCCAGTGATGAACATGCCAAAGGTGAGATCGTCATGCCCGAAGAAGCAGTTAGCCGAACAACTGCCTTGAGATTGTATACCAGCCAGGCAGCGGAATGGCTGTTTGCAGAAAACATGGCTGGCACACTGGAGCAAGGAAAAGTGGCCGACTTCGTGGTGCTCGATCGTGATTACTTTTCCGTACCCGTTGCAGAAATTGAGGACAACAGGATACTCATGACGGTAGTGGGTGATGAGGTAATCTATAAAGACCCAGAATTCTGAGTAATTTAGTAATTTGGGGTCAGAGTAAAAATTATTCTCGAGTTTTTACTCTGACCCCAAATTCGTTTATTTCGGCCAGTTGGCCTTCCTGCGTTCCAATTCTGCGATGACCGGGACCAGCCGTTCTTTGACCTTTGGTCGAAAATACGAATCGTCGGCCTCAAGCCCGCCTCTGCCGTGGATGCATTCGCCTACCGGGCCAGGTGGGGGTACAAGACCTGCTCCAAGCTCCAGTAATGTTTCTGCAGTTGCCGGCTTGGGTAAGGTACGATCCAGTAAACCAGTGCTGTCATTGGCCAGTGCCAGTCCCATGGGCGTCAGACCACAACCATTCATAACGTTGATCTCGGCCCCGTGTTCCACCAGGAAGCGGATGAGTTTGTTCGCACCCATGAATGCCGCAGCGTGTAGTGCAGTCCAGCCAGTGACCGTTGCCGCATTCACATCCGCTCCCATCGATACCAGTCGCCTAGCTATCTTCAGCGCATTTTCTTCTTCGTCAAACGACATATCACTTCTACGGCCAATACCCACAGCTGCCATTAACGTCGTGGCATTGCCGATCACCATATTATCCCCTGCAGGAATACGGACCTGCATTTCAAACAACTGGTTTTTCATATTTGTGGTAATTAAAGGTTTGGCACCATGTTCAAGCAACATGGCTACAGCCGCTTCATCCTGTGCCGCAGCGGCAAGAAAGAACGGTGTGGCATTCTGTAACGCAAACCAGGTATTAACATCCAGTCTATAGGAGGCAGGCGGGTGCTTCATCTGGGCATTGGGGTCAGCACCCCTGGCCAGGAGTTCTCCAACCAATCGATGCATGTTATGGCCCGGCATCAGCTTATCGCCCGTGTAGCTGTATTTCGATCCTGAATCTGCCTCAACGGTGTAGAGATTCGTATCAGGATGCTTCATGTATTCCCGTTGCTCTTCATTGAGTATTTCATAAGGCTTGCAAAGGAAACTTTCATCGCCGAAATTACACACCATGGTTTTATCGATAATGATCCTGCCGTGCAATACCTTGATACCGTCCCTGAGGGCATAATGTAAAGCAGACATGCCGTTTTTATCAGTTACATTGGGATCGGCACCCTGTTCAAGAAAATATATTGCCAGGTCCTCATAACCCTGTGAGGCCGCCATGATCAACGGATCGCCATCTGAGTTGGAAGTGGCATTAACATTGGCACCGTGCTCAACTAATAACCTGGCACTATCCAGATCACCCACACGTGCGGCAAAAAGCAGGGGCGTATAGCCTCCCATAGGAACACCCGATATGGTGGAGCCTTCATATCCCTCTATCTCCATTGGCGTAAATTCCTCATTCAACTGGATCGTTGAGGCATTCACGTCAGCACCATGGTCTATTAGTAACCGCATCGCATCCAGATGGCCAAACGATATGGCCCACATCAATGCGCTCTGGTGACGCCGCGGGTCCTGATAGTTGATATCAGCACCATGGTCAATCAACAGTTCCATTGCCTCTATCAGCCCGGCCCAGGCTGCAGTCATTAATACCGACTCACCACTCCAGCTGGTGGCATTGGGATCGGCACCACCATCCAACCATAACTCCACCATACCAACACTGTGATTTTCCATGGCCAGGCTCAGTGGACTTACCCCATAGACATTGACCAGGTCCGGATCGGCACCGGCATCCAGTAACGCCTTGACGGTTTCCCTATGGTTCCGGTAGACGGCAAGGGCCAGGGCAGTGGTCCCATCCGCCTCCATAGTATTGACGTCAATGCCTTCTTCGTTTAACAGGTTTTGCATCAATGCCCAATCCTGATCGCGGGCTGCTTCAACCAGTTCCAGTCCAGTATTGGCAAAGGTTGACGTGCTGACACCCCAAAGCAATAAAGTGATGAGTAATGTCACCTGTTTGGTGGTCCACCGCAGCATCGCTTTCCTGGATATCATTCTGATCCTGCCCTCCTGTTTTGAAATGGTAAGCTGTTTGCAATTCCTAAGACGATGGTTGAAAAACGGTAATCTTCTTTTGCTGCCTCGTTCACAATCTTGCGAACCGCTGGCATATCGTAATGCTCCAGGGTACGACCCAGGGCATAGGTCATCAGTTTCTGGGTAAAGGCACCGGCAATTACATCCGGGGTACGCATCAACGCAGCCTGCAACTCTGCCGGGCCTTCAAATTCCACCCCACTGGGTAGACGGCCGCGGGCATTGATGGGTTTACCCTCATCGAGATCTCGCCATTGACCAATGGCATTGTAATTTTCCAGGCCAAAGCCAATGGGGTCCATCTGGTTATGACAGACCGCGCAGGCGGGATTGGCCGGATGGATTTCCATGCGTTCACGCAAGGTCAAAACTTCACCCTCGGCGCCCTGGGCATCTTCCAGTGGTGGAATGTCCACCGGCGGTGGTGGCGGCGGTGCGGCCAGGATATTTTCAAGAACCCACTTGCCCCTCAATACCGTTGAATTACGGTTGGGATAGGAAGTAATGGATAATATGCCGGCTCGGGCCAGTAATCCACGCTGATATTCTCCCACATTGACCTTACGGAAGCGGTTACCATAGACACCTTCGATGCCATAATGCTTGGCCAGGCGTTCATTGAGAAAAGTATAGTCGGCTTTAAAGAGGTCCATAATGGAAAGGTCTTCATCAAAGATACTGCCGACGAATAATTTCACTTCATCATAAAAGGCATTACGCAATTCCTCATCAAAATCAGTGAATACTTCACCACTCTTGTGGGCCTGTGGCAGGTTTCTCAGCAGCAGCCATTGCTCTGAGAAATTGTTCACCAGGGACAGTGAACGATCATCCTTGAGCATTCGTTTAATTTGCGCTTCAAGGATATTTGCATCTTTCAGCCGTCCCTGTTCAGCCACCGTCAATAATTCATCATCGGGAATACTGCTCCACAACATGAATGATAATCTTGATGCCAGGGCGATATCACTCAACTCATAATTATCCCCGGGTTGTACCCCGTCCGGATCCAGTTCGATACGAAACAGAAACTCTGAACTCATCAGCAGCCCTTCCAGGGCCTTGCGAATACCGGCTTCGAAGCCATCATCGTTCCTGCCTTCCCGGTAAAGACCCATTAATGGATCAACATCACCATTATCGACCGGGCGGCGAAAGGCCAACCGGGTCTGATTTTTCAGGATCTGTCTGGCACAGGGCGCTTCATCCCGCCTGTTTTTTGGTGTACAGACAAATATCTTGTCCCGGCTGGCGGTATCCCCCACGCCCTGGATCTCAAAGGGCCCGTCAATAGTGATGTTGGCAATAGCGGGCTCATGCCAGATACGTTCATAGGGGACGTCTATCCTCGCGGTATTATAATTCTCATAATTTGGCGGCGGCATCACCACCCCTTCCCAGGCATACCTTTCCCGGAGAAATGCCACCTGCACCTTATGAGAACCTGCACTCATGGGAAAACGGACTTTCAATGCCTGATCAGCGGTCCGTTCATAGATGGATTGGGCAGGATCTGGCGGCAGCGTATCGGACCCTTCACGGCCAAGGCCGATGCCAACATTGTCACCACCGATGGTTAGTAACTCTATGCGTTTACCGTTCACTCTGAAATCCAGCCGATTGGGTTTGGCCAGACCGGCAATCATCCCACTACCAACACCCAGTTTTTGCATACTGACCTGGAGCTCATAGATGCCGTCTACCGGAAACCGATGGTCCACCGCCAGTCCGCCACGGGAACCAAACGGCAGGTCCTCACTCATGCGTTCGTCCTGCAATAACCTGGGGTCCACTATGTACTGATGACTATCCACTTCAGTATTGGGATCACCTATGGCCAGCCGGGTCACCATGCGCGCGGCAGCCATGTATTTCTCCAGCAGGACCTGGGAGACAGTGAGCAGATCACCGAGATTATCAAAGCCCCCGGAGTTGTCCGGCGGTAACATGGCGGCACCATCAAAATCCACCCCCATGAGATCCCTTACAGCATTGGTGTACTCGGTCCTGTTCAACCGATGGGTTGCGATCTCTCTTCCAGGATTGGGGTTTTGCTCAGAAACTTTATTCAGCCCGGTCTTAAGGTGTGAAAGAAATGCCTGGTAGAAGGCTTCGTCAGGCCTGGGCATACCCACAGGTGGCATGGCACGAAGTGATAACTTGGTAATGACCTTTTCCCAAACCTCAGGATCTTCACCCAAATCATTTAGATTGACGTTATCCAATAACAGGTTGGCTGTTTTTAACGTCTCGTTATGGCAAGTCACGCAATACTGGTTTAATGAATCCTGTAACCCATTGACGTCCTGTGCTAATGGGTTTTGGCTGGTGGTCACAAGAAACAAACCAGCAATGACTATTATGATTGGTGTCTTGATATGGCGCATTACCCCTCCTGATTTGACGCCCGTTGAACACATTTACCCTAATATAATTTAGGGTCAGAGTAAAAGTTATTAATAAATATTCAGGAAAAAGGTGACAGACCACGCTTTTGGGAACGCAAGTTGACCAGGTAATCAAATCGCCATCAGGAAAAATGTGGTCTGTCCCCTTTTTACCAAATATCCTTTTGCCCGTCAGCCATGTCGGTTATCCTGTCTATTGGTCCATCAATTCTGGAGGTGATTCATGAAAACAAGCCTGGCAATGACCCTGTTCATTTTGTTGGCTGTTAGTCTAACCTATGCCCAGGAGCTAGAGTTTACCAATCCTGAAGGCATACCCTCCCCAACGCGATACTCACACGTAGTCAAGGCTGGAAATATCATTTTCATTTCAGGGCAGGTGGGCCGCAAGCCCGATGGACAGATAGTGGGACCGGGCATGGGGGAGCAGTTGGACCAGACATTAACGAATGTCACCACAGCGCTCAAATCACAGGGTGCAGACATCAAACACCTCGCCAAGATTACCACCTTTGTGACCAGCATGGACGAGTATCAGAGCCAGGAAGTGAGGGCCATACGCGCTAAACATTTTGGCGATCACAGGCCAGCCAGCTCGTCGTTCGAGGTGGTACAGTTGGCGAATCCCGCCTATAAGGTTGAGGTCGAAGCCATCGCCATCCTGCCATGAAGGACGAAATGGGACTATTTTAAGGCCGGAGTAAAAATTAATTCAGATGTTTTGAGTTTTACCTCTGACTATCAAAAAGTGTGGTCTGTCCCCTATTATTATAGATACTTCGCTGGGAAGTATTGGGGAATTTCTTTCTTTAACTGCTCGGCCTTGGGGCTCAAGGCTTGCATCTCATCGCGAATTGATTGTTTATCATCACCAATTATAAACCCTCCTAACCCTATGAGTTTATGAAATGGTTTATTGACTGGCTCACCCGCGGCAATGATCAAGCGTGCTGAATGATTTGCATCAGCGTTTTCCAATGTTAGATCTACCGTGCCAGCATCGAATATCAACATCTGTTGTTGATTCAGTGCTGTGCCACTCACTGTAAAGTCACCTTCAATGGGAAACACAATCCCGTTCATGTTTTCCGGGATATCGACTGCTAACGTTTTACCTGGATGTAAATGAATATAGCTATAGATTATTTTTCTATGCATAAAAGGCTGGACAGAGGATGCACCACAGAACTCACCCGCCATGACCCGTATTTGCGCAGCATCAGTTTCCACCACCGGGATATCTTCGGGCTGGATGATGACCGTTTTAACCTCTTTTTCATCCGTGGCGTTCCAGACCAGTTGAATAAACTCGATCTCTTCTCCCGATTCTGCCAATTCAGGTGCAGCGAATTCATGATGGAATGCAGAAGTACCTGTATGGACATAATATAACCCACCAGGTTTTAAAAGCTCATCCGTGTCACCCTTTAAACTGTCCCATGCCTTCCAGGTTCCATTCTGGGGCAAATAACTCATGGCGGTTAGTCCCAGGTGGGGATGGGGACGAAATTCTGATTCCCCACTGGCTTTGAATTTTGCAAAATCAAACAAAACGATGGGATCCACCTGCGCAATCTCATGTGCGGTACCCTGTCCATCAATATCTGTAGTACCGATCAGGCGCAGACCTATGTTGCCAAGTTTTGTAGCATTAACTATTTTGAGATGTTGATTCATGCTTAAATTATAAAGGGCAGCGTTGTTATGATCAGATTTTTCTCATACTGATGACAGATTAATTTGGGGTCAGAGTAAAAATTATTTCGAGTTTTTACTCTGAACCCAAAAAATCCCCAAAAAATCCAAAAATCAATTTTCCATATTCTCTATCAACCATGAAGCTACATAGGCGGCAATCTGCAGGGCATTCGTCTCTACGATAAGCATATGGCCGTTGCCGTGGATACCCACGTCCGCAAGATTCACCCAGGTATTGTCTACCCCAGCCTGGGTTAGATAGTTCGCCACACAGTGGTTGTGGTTCGCCCTGTCTGAGGCCTCACCCACCACCAGCAAGTGCGACATTTTCTGCAGGTTGGGCATCTGCCGTACACCGCCAGGTGCTGCCGGGTCCTGCAACCAGCAGCGTACCAGTTTACCCGGGTCGGCTACGCTGTCCTGGACTATCGTGAGCTCTGTGGGATCGTTTACGGCAGGCGCATAGGTGATAGGTGCCCTGGTAACACCCCATGGGGATCCCCTGCGCCCACCATCCTCGTACCAGTTCGGGGCGCCGACGGCAGTATAATCTTTAAAGATACCGCCGCCTTCCAACGTGATCACGCCTTTCACCAGATCAGGACGCGCATCCGATATCAAGAATCCATGGGCACCGGATTGCGAATGGGTGATAAGGATTGCAGGACCAATCTTGTCAAGCAGCGCGGCACCCGCATTTTGCGCGTCACGCTGAGAGTCTATACCCGGAGGATCCAGCCGGGACTGTATTTGTGAAGCAAAAAACTCATCGAACACAGGGTCCCCCGGCTCACCTGCCCCCGGCGTGCCAAACCCTGGCCACTGGGTGTGCAGATCGGCATTGGGCCAGAGCATGAACTGCTCTGGAATGCTCCATTGCACTTCCCGCACCTCGGCGGCGGCCGATGTGACATAAGGCATTCCGTAAGTCACAACCTCGGTGGGTGTATACGAACCCAACGGGTTATACGCTGGTGACCTGCCACGGCCCACCTGGTCCACCAGATAGACGATGTAGCCGTTAGCCAGGAAAAATGAACGCCAGCCCTCATCGCCATCCAGGGTGGTCATCCAGTTGGCCGCCGTTTGTGAACCGCCATGAATCATCACCACCAGGTAGGGATGCTTTACCTCTTTGGGGATCTGATATTCCACGTATTGCTGTCCGGACATGCACGTACCGTCTTCGTCCCTATAGTATTGTCCGTTCACATAGAAATAACCCTGGCGGGCGAGGTCTACACCTGTCTGGTTTAGATCGTTAAAACCCTTGAGCCAGTCTGTATCATCTGCATACACATCCTTTCCTAAAAGGGTGCAGAATATCGCGATGAGGTAACCTGCCCACGCAAGTCCCTTGAGAAATTGTCTGGGTAACGTCATAGAGAATTCCTTAAATGATTAGGGTCAGAAAATATTATCGGGAAAAGACTAACCTCCCCCAGTTTAACGAAAAAATACAAGTTAGTAGTCATTTGAAAAATATTCTCCTTTGTCTGCAACTCCTGCACTTCTATTCAACTTCTGACATAATGCATCCTTTTTTGGCAAAGGAACCCGCCGCATGTGGTTTAAAAATCTTCGCATCTATCGCCTCACCCGTAAAATAGACATTTCAGAGCCTACCCTGGAGGAAAAACTGGCCGAGCATGCTTATCAGCCCTGCACTAACCTCGATTTCTCACGCTATGGCTGGGTGCCGCCGCTAGGCAAGCACAGTGAACTCCTTACCCACAGTTGTCACGGCTACACCATGTTGTGCGCCCGCAAGCAGGAAAAGATACTCCCCCCTGCTGCCATAAATGAAATGGTCGAGGAAAAAGTCCTGGAACTGGAGGCCAGGCAGGACCGAGGTGTTTATCGTAAAGAAAAACGTAGTATCAAGGAAAATGTCATCCACACCCTACTGCCCCGTGCACTAACCCGTTCTGCCTCAACGTACGCCTATTTCGCACCTCAGCAACAACTGCTTTTAATCGACGCTGCCAGCGCCACGAAGGCGGAAGAATTGCTCGACTATCTGCGTCATACACTGGGAGAATTACCAGTGGTTCCGCTGACCTGCCATGGCGACCCGGCCGAGGTCATGACCCGTTGGTTGAAGCAACACAGTCCCAAAGGTTTCGAGCCGGATAATGAGTGTGAGTTACGTAATCCGCTGGAGAGCAATAACACTATCCGTTGCCGAAACCAGGAACTGGAGAGTGATGAGATTATGGCCCATCTGAAAGCGGGCAAACGTGTCATACAACTGGCTATCAACTGGAAAGACGCTATCCGTTTTGTGATGGGGGAGGATTTTGCCCTTAAGCGCCTGCGATTTGAAGATGCCATACAGCAGGAAGCGGTCACCGACGAAGATGACTTCGCCACCGTGTTTGATCAGGAATTTTCCGTCATGACTCTGCAACTCAGTCAACTGGTCACAGAACTGTTGGAGGCCTTCGGGGGAGTGGAAAAAGACAGGTAACACCACGGTATGTTCACCGCATACCCGTTAAAGGTACAATGACCTTTTAAACCAAACTGGAGAGAATGATGGCAAGAGCAAGGGCAAGACATATCCTGGTGGATACTGAAGAGAAATGTGCAGATCTGAAACAGCAAATAGCTGACGGCGCAGACTTTGCCGAGCTTGCCAGGCAACATTCAAGTTGTCCTTCAGGAAAATCAGGCGGAGACCTGGGTGAATTTGGCCCAAAACAAATGGTCAAGGAATTTGACGAGGTCGTCTTTAACGAGGCAGTTAATGTCGTGCATGGGCCAGTTAAAACCCAGTTCGGTTATCACCTGCTGGAAGTCACCAGCCGCACGGACTAAAAAGAAATAATAAATTTGGGGTCAGAGTAAAATTATTCCGAGTTATTGCTCTGACCCTAAACAATCAAAAAGTCGTATCTGACCCCACTTATCCAATTACTCTTGACCCCAACTTATGAGCATAGATATGATGAGGTCACCTTCTAAACATATCAAACAGGTTGAGCCTATGCGATCCAAAAACCATCCCCATCGAATGAGAACGTACATATGGGCCTTTTGCATGTTGTTTGCCGGCGTGATCAGCTTGCAGGCCGTCACGGGTCAATCCCAGACAGTATCCCCGGCAACCGACGGCTGGGGCAAGGCCGCACCGCTACTGGAGGCGGTCGGTGAACAGGCCGTGGCCCAGCTCGACGGAAAAATTTACCTGCTCGGGGGCAAGCTCGAAGGCAAAGGCTATGTCGGCACGGTGCAGGTTTACGACGTGGCCACCGACACCTGGGAATGGGGAACCCCGCTGCCTGTCGCAATGAACCACAATGTAGCCGTAGCGGTCAACGGCAAAATCTATAGCATCGGCGGACAGACGCAGACCCCAAAAGCGGGCGGTGCTCCCTCCGATGTCACCTTCGAATATGACCCTGCCAAAAAACAATGGCGTACGCGTGCGCCCCTACCGGTTAGACGGACCGCCGGCGCTGTCGCCGTCGTGAATGACAAGATTTACGTTGTCGGTGGACGTACTCCGCCACATGGCGCGGAAGGCTACGATGACTTTGCCGTCTACGATCCGGCGACGGATACCTGGACCAGGCTACCCCACCTGCCGACACGTCGCCATCATCTGAGCGCTGTCGCCATCGACGGTAAAATCTACGTGGCTGGCGGCACCATCATCGTAGGTCAAGGCGAATATGGCGAGGATGGAGGCACCACTGATATCCTGGAAATTTTCGATCCGGCTACCAACATCTGGTCTCAGGGGCAACCAATGCCTGTTGTACGCGAAGCGGCGAGCGGGATCGCGGCCAACGGCTGCATTCACATCTTCGCTGGGGAAGTTCCCGACGCCAAAACCGACGTCTCACTCGGGCATGTGGTCTACAACCCGGTCACAGACACCTGGACGACAATGTCGGACACCATACCAATTCTCGTGAACGGCATTAGCGGGAGCGGTGGCGGTTTTAAGGATGGCATATTCTATCTGCCAGGCGGTACCACAACACCTGGGGGCAAGCAGATTGATGTATTGCAGACTTACCGCACCACGCAAACCTGCCGGTAGTCGAAAATCAAAATGAGTTTTTAATCTGACCCTAAATATATTCAAAATATTTAGGGTCAGAGTAAAAACTCAACTCGAATACCTCGGCCTTTTCTCCACAAACCCCGGCTTCACCTTTTTCATTAACAACTGATTTATCTCCCACTGCTCCTCTGAACTCAACTCATCAAAGTATGCGATCTCTCCATTCAACTGCTTTGCCGCTGGAAGTCCATTCTGAAACAGGATCCGGTTGGTATGTAATGCGCTGATCTTCTCCCCCGGTAAGACTATACCGATTAGATTCAGTGGATCGGTGGCGGAAATTACAATATTGGGGATTTGTAGTTTGCCGTCCTTGTATTTTCTTAACAGTCCCACCGCATCGGGCAGGGCGAACTGTTCACCGGTGAAGCCTTCAACAAAGCGGCCTCCCCTTATCTCGCCCCGTGCCTCCATTCTTCGCCAGGCGTAGAGGAGTTCCCGCCAGGGCGGCAGGTTCTGTTCGCGCTCCAGGACCTTGTGGAACACCACGCCGTAACGCTTTAATAATGTATAGGCGATGTGGTTGAGGGTTTCCATGTCGGTCTTTATCCAACCCAGAGAAATGGGGTCAGACCCAGACAACGGGTCTGTCCCCATTTCTCTGGCAATGATGGACCATCTGCCGGCATCATCGATGCTGCGGCCGGGTGCCACTGCCCTTCTACGTCTGTGTTGGCGTCCGTAGCCCTGTTTTTTGTTGGCGGGGGTGATGAGTGCTCGAAGACCGGCATAGCTGTCGGAGGTGACCAGGCCATTGGCGGCTAGTTCTGCCAGGGCCTCCTCGGTGTGGGTGCGGAGCAGGCCGGAATGTTTGACGATGTCCACGAAGAATGAAGCGCCCTTGTCTTTTAATACGGTGAATACCGTGGTGGCGTTGGCGGAGAGTTTTATATCTTTCGTCTTGACCTGTTTTTGTGATTGCCAGTAGTCGATGGCGTAGCGGTCGATTAAGGCAATTGGTGTGTTGCGTAATAATGTTGTCTTGCTGGCCTTTCCGTTTTCGTCTGTGGTTGATTTTGCTTTATTGAGTCTTGTCCACAGCACGCGGCCGGTGGTGCAGAGGTGGTCCAGGGTACTGGTGAGGTAACCCTTGATGCGTGCGGGAAGGATGTCCGCCTCCCAGGCGGCAGCCGGGGTGGGGAAACCTTCCAACCGGTCGATGGCGTTCATTAATGATTCCTCGCCTTCCGGGCGTTCTGCCATGCCGTGCAAGGCAAACAGGAAACGCATGTAGTCGGCGGCGGTGACGGGTTTGATCTCGTTACGCAGGGTTTTTAAGGTGTAGCGGTGGATACGGGCCAGCAGGCCGCGTTCGCACCATTCTGTTTCGGTGCCACCCGTAAAGTTGCCGCGCATGGCGTAGCCTTCGTTTTCCAATACCATGAGGGCGGTTTGGATGGTTGTTAGGGGTAATTCGAAGAGGTCGGCGAGTTGTTGTTCACTGACGATGGCGCTACCTTCCAGGCGGGCGCGTATGAGTTCAACGAGGGCTTCATCCTTTGACCAGTCTCTTGACGTTGCGGGACCGGCGGGGTTGATGGCGGGGTCCATGGTGCCGGTGAAGACCTGGTTGATTAATGGAAGTCTTTCTGCGCACACCCAAATGATTTTGTCATTTGTTTTAAGTGTCGTGGCCCTGCCCTGCTCAATTAACACATTTAATAGTTTGTCATCCATATCACCATCGTAACAACGCTTGTTTTGACTGGATTCCGGGTCAAGCCCGGAATGAAGGGGAACGATAAAACCTAACACCATCAATGCATCGTGGAGTTTATCGGGGGTGTTGATGATTGGCCAAGCCTCTTCGGTAACTTTCTTGATGGCTTCAGGATAGAGGCCGGCGAGGTCTGCGGCGTCGGCGGGGTCCATGAAGCGGCGGGCGTTGACGGCCTGGGTTCTGCGTTCTTCTGCTGGGGCGTCGTCAAGGAAGGCGTAGGGCCTGGCGAAGAGGATCTCCTGTGCCAGCGGTGACGGGCCGTTGAGATCACGACAGTGAATGGTGACTTCTTCTTTTTCTATCTTTGCGATGAGGTCGGTGATGCCCTGGATGTCCATGACCTCGATGAGGCAGTCGTCTATGGTCTGATCCACCAGTGGGTGATCGGGGACTTCCCGTTCGCCGGTGATGTTTTCGGCACAGGCGAGCTGGTCCGGGAAGACCACGGCGATGAGGTCCTCGGCATCGGTACGCTGGAACTGCGGCGGGTTACGTTTACCCGCGAAGTTGCGTTTCACCGCCAGCGCAATGGTGGCATTCCAACGCCAGCGGGTTATGAACACCGGTGCGGCCAGCAGTGCCTGTACCAGGATATCTTTACGGGTGTTGGTATTTAAGTAACGGGACACCTCGTCCAGGGGGAAGCTATGGGTACCCCCCAGGGAGATGACAATGGTGTCTTCCAGTGCCGCGGCCTGCAGTTCAAAGTTGAACTGGCGGCAGAAACGTTTGCGCAGTGCCAGGCCCCAGGCGCGGTTGATGCGTGAGCCGTAGGGGGAATGGATCACCAGGTGTTGGTCGCCGGCCTCGTCGAAGAAGCGTTCGAAGATGATGTCTTGTTGGGTTGGGATTTTTCCCAGGGCGACTTTGGTAGCGGCGAGGTAGTCGACGAGTTGCTGGGCTATATGAGGATCAAGAGAATTTGTCTCGTTACACGAGGAATCTGTTTTACTGGATACTGGCATGCGCCAGTATGACGGGGCATTTTCTTTCTCTGGGTGACGGTTAACTACAATCTCGTCACCCTGGTGAAAACCAGGGTCCAAATCATTTAATGACCGCACTTCGTGCAGACTTTGTTCGATTGGATTCTGGCTTTCGCAGGAATGACGGTTAAGTAACCATTTAACTGTGGCTTCCATGCCATTATTCAGTTGTTCGTTGATGTTCTCGCGTAGCCTTGAGACCGAGGCGCTGAGTTCGTCAGTGCGGCCGGGGGCCTCGCCGAACCAGAATGGCATGTTGGGTGGCTGGCCGTGGGCGTCTTCCACTCTTACCTTGCCCTGCCCCACCCGGAGGATGCGATAAGAGGTATTGCCCAACTGGAAGATATCGCCGGGCAGGCTCTCGATGGCGAAGTCTTCATTTAATGTGCCGATGAAGATGCCTTCCGGTTCCAGCACCACGTTGTAGTCGAACTGGTCGGGGATGGCGCCGGCGTTGGTGACGGCGGTGAGTTTGGCACCGTCCCGGGGTTTGAGTTGTCTGTTCACGGTATCACGGAAGATGTAACGGCTGCGACGGCCGCGCTGGGTGGAAAAGCCTTCTGCCATCATGGTGAGGCACTGCTCGAACTTTTCCCTGGTCAGGTCGCGGTAGGGATATGCGCGGGTGACATTATTATAGAGGTCATCTTCCGCCCATTCCCGGCAACCCACCTCGGCGATGACCTGCTGGCTGAGTACGTCCAGGTGTCCCTGCGGAATGTGGATACGATCCAGTTCACCACGGTTCACGGCATCGATCAGCGCGGTACATTCCACGAGGTCGTCCCTGGTTAAGGGGAAGAGTCTGCCCTTTGGTATGCCGCCCACGTGGTGACCGGAACGGCCGACTCTTTGTAATAAGGCGGATATTGACCTTGGTGACCCCAGCTGGCACACGCAACTGACATCACCAATATCTATGCCTAATTCCAGTGATGCCGTTGCTACGAGGACCTTTAAGGTGCCTTCCTTTAAGCGTTGTTCCGCATTGAGGCGGTGTTCCCTGGCGAGGCTGCCATGGTGGGCGGTGACGTTCTCCTCGCCTAACCGATCCGCCAGGTGCCGTGCGGCACGTTCGGCCAGACGCCTGGTGTTTACAAATATTAATGTCGTTTTGTTGTCTTCTGCTATCTCTGCGAGGCGGTTGTAGATGTCTGCCCAACTCTCTTCCGGCATGAGGGGGCCTAAAGGTTGATCGGGGACGATGATTTTCAGATCACGATCTCTCATGTAGCCGTTGTCGACGATCTCGCAGGGTTCGTCGCGATTGCCCACCAGGAACCGGGCGATGTCTTCCAATGGCTTTTGCGTTGCCGACAGGCCAATACGTACCGGGTGGTGTTTGCACAGAGCTTCAAGGCGTTCCAGTGACAATGATAAATGTGATCCACGCTTGTTGCCGGCCAGGGCGTGGATCTCATCGACGATGACGCTGCGCACAGTGCGCAGCATGGCGCGGCCGGAGTCGCTGGTGAGTAAAATGAATAAGGATTCCGGGGTGGTCACCAGGATGTGCGGTGGCTTCTGCTTCATCCGGTTGCGTTCGGTTTGGGTGGTGTCGCCTGTCCTTACTGCTGATCTTATTTCGATTGAAGGAAAATAGGACGCGCTTCGCGCGGTATTTGTTTCACTGGATTCTGACATAAGCCAGAATGACGGTTCTTTTTTGTCACTCTGGCCTGCGCCAGGGTGACGGGAATTGTAGTTACTTCCCGATGTCTCTTCGTCATGCTGGCGAATGCCAGCATCCAGTTCATTTAAGGACTGCCCGAAGGGTAGACTTTGTTCTACTGGATTCCCGCTGAAGTTTATGCCCTTTAGGGTACCAGGGTGACGGGAAAGTAATTCTGTAATCCCCGATAACGGCTCTTCCAGGTTTTTATGGATGTCATTAGACAGTGCCTTTAAGGGCGAGACGTAGAGGACGTAGACCTCGTCTCTTAATCCCTGCGCTATCCCTTCCCTTACCAAATCATCGATTGAGGAAAGAAACGCGGCGAGGGTCTTACCCGAACCGGTAGGTGCGGCAATGAGGGTGTGCCTGTCTTCCTTGATGACCGGCCAGGCCTTTTCCTGCGCAGGGGTGGGCCGGCCGAAGGTCTGTTCAAGCCACTGTTGTGTCGCCGGATGAAAGAGGTCTGGATTCATTCTATAAATCCGTGTGTTCTGGGTATGAATTCATCATACAGGATCTTTCTGGTTGCGGGGAGGCAACTAAAAGGTGCAATAAAGGTGCTTATAAATGACCCCATCCTACCTTCACTAAGGGAAGGGGATACCCGCCTTCGCGGGAATGACGAATAAGCTATGGAGCTCTCTGAGAATTCACTTTATTAAACTGCTTCAATAAGTGCCTTCTCGGCAGATGTTGGCAGATTTACCTCGATGAAAAGTTCTTTTGGATATAAGTAGTCTTCTCCTGATTCATCTTTGATACGGAGCATACCTTTTGATTCAGCATCTTTGTCAGACGCAACTTCATATAGCTTCCGTTTTTCCAGGGAAGCATAAAAAACTTTATTTTCTATACAGATCACGAATAGATGATTCATAGGTTGAACTGGATATCTTCCAGGTTCAGGAATGAACATAACGAATGCAATAGTTCTAGCTGTCAGATTTCTTTTTAAACTCTGCGCTATCCTCAATGAGAGAACGAAGAGCTTTATTTACTGATTCAGAATCAGGAAAATATTTTAAGAGGTCGGGCTCTATGAAAACAACATTTGTTCCTTCCTCATATTGTTTTACATATTTTCCACGTTCACCTTTGCTGAAATCGTATTCTTCTTTCATATTCAGTTCTTTCGAGCTTCAGCTAATGCTTCCTTGATGATTTTATGGCTGACTCCGCGACGTTTTAAGCTGGATATTAATTTTGCCAGGGTATCTGCATTCAGTCTTTCCATGTCTTTCCTGAGTCCCTGACCGATATATGCGCGTATCAAGGGTTGATAACCAGAGAACCCTAGAAACGGAGCCACTTCCTTGAGGTCATCCACTACGTCTTCCGGCATTCTTAATGTTACCGATACCATTGGTCTGTTACTTTCCAGACGTTTCTTTAATTTTTCAATTTTCATAATATTGACGCTCTGAACGAGTCGCTTTTCTCGCGGAGATAATCCTGATTTTGTCTTCTTCTATCAAGGCATGGACGACATACAAAAGGTTCCAGCTTTCATCCATCCCAATAATCACATCTCGTTTTTCTCCATTTTTTCCAGAATCAACCAGTCTGAAAAATGGATTAAAGAAAACTTGGGTTGCCTGCTCAAAAGAAACTTTATGCTTCTTTAAATTACTTCTTGCCTTCGCCTTATTCCAGACGAATTCAATTCCATTAAATTTTAAGTTCTCATCCATGAGTACTTTAAAGTTAGACTAGTGTATTGACATTGTCAATACATCTATTTAGCTGGATTCCCGCTTTCGCGGGAATGACAATAAGGGATTAAACCTCGCGCCTGAATGCCGCCAGGGCATGGGTGGTGATAATTTCCAGTTTGACCCGGTCTCCCGGCATGGCCGTGTGTTCGTGACTGGCCCTGACTTTAACTTGCGTTCCGTCATCCAGCTTGATGCGATACAGCCGGGTACCGCCCTCGTAGCGGGCCCAGGCGACTTCACCGTTACTGTCTTCGCTGCCGATCTTGAGAGAAATATCATCGGGGCGCACCATGAGGTCAACGTCGCTGTGTTCACCGTCCATGAGTAAGGCAGGCGCACTGCCCAGCAGGGTCTCCACCTGGCTGCCTTTATATTCACCCGGGAGAAAATCCGCCTCACCCAGAAAATTTGCCACGAAGCGTGAGGCGGGTTGGGCAAAGCAGGTCTGGGGGGTATCCAGCTGTTCCAGACGCCCCGCATTGAGCACACCGATACGATCACCAATGGACAATGCCTCTTCCTGGTCATGGGTCACCCAGATGGCAGGCACGCCCGCGGCCTTCAGGGCCTCGCGGATCTCCCAGCGCAGGTCGTCCTTGAGAGCCGCGTCCAGGTTGGAGAGGGGTTCGTCCAGCAACACGAATGCTGGTTCATGGGCCAGGGTGCGGGCAAGGGCA
>JAURPG010000084.1 GCA_030835405.1 Gammaproteobacteria bacterium
GAATACAAAAATTTATTTATCAGTTTCCAGTTCCTTTTCCCAGAACGATGCGCGCCCGTATTTATTGTCTAGTTCATAGGGGATGAATCCGAATTTTTTATATGCTGAAATGGCATTTTGATTGCCTTCAAGGACTTCAAGGGTCAGTTTGCAACACTGCCTTTGTATCGCAACAGACTCAATAGTTTCCATAATTGCCTGGCTGATCCCCCTGCCACGATATTCTTCTATCACCACAATGTCATGAATATTAATCAGCGGTTTGCACTTAAAGGTAGAAAAGCCTTGAAAACAATTTGCCAGACCTGCCGGGGTGGACCCTATATAACAAAGTACACTGAATGCCCCGGGGATTTCTGCCAGGGCGCCAAGCAGGTTATCTCTGGCAAAGTCCGAAATTGGTTCGCTACCCCCTAATGGATCTTTGGCATATTCGTTTAACAGGTAAAGAATATCTTTCCCATGTTCAGGATTTTTAAAGTCAGCAATGAAAGTTTTCATGGTTAAAGTTAAACCTTTTCATCAGGGTTAATCTTGGCAAAATAATGGATATTGTGGAATGCACCATCCTTAAATATTTCCAGGTTTAATAGGCCTTCACGATAAAATCCACACTTTTCCAATACTCGCATGGACCCAAAATTTTCTTCAAATACGGGTGCATAGAGTTTTTTTATTTTTAAATCTACGAATGCATGTACAGTCATTTCAGCCAATGCCCAGGTTGTATAGCCCTTGTTCCAGTATGGTTCCCCAAGCCAGTAGCCTATTTCAGCCAGGTGCGAACGCCAGCCGCGATTAGGGGTGATTCCAATACCACCAATGAGCTCATCCTGTAGTGTGATGGCATAATTGACCATATCATTTTGATGATGATCTTCTTGCAGCCACCAAATAGCATTCTCTTTTGTATAAGGGTAGGGGAAGGTGTCTATCAGATACCTCGAGACTTCCTTGTTATTGGCAAGATTGACCAGGTTATCAAGGTCGGATTCCTGAAATGCCCTTAGACCAAGTTTATCCATTTGTTTGTACTACTATGTTGTTGTACGGGTAGTATCATGGATAAATTATGAGTTCCTATGTGCCATTTACTGTTTTTTTTGCGTTGTAAACATCATGGCTTCCTCGATTAGAGACTCCCATGTCATAGTACTGCGCACCTGAATTGAGACCCATTCCCTGAATATCTTCCCGGCCGGCGCAAATGGTTGCCCGATACCATCGTTTATCAGTTCCTGAACACGCTGAACTAGTAATTTTACAATTAAATCGCCTGAGTGATGGCCAGCACTGGCAAAAAAATCACCCTTGTATCGTAAGCAGGGGAATCCCATTATTGTCCCTTCTGATACATTGTTTTTCTGCAGAAATTTTCTGGCAATCCGCCAGAAGAAATCAGTCGGTTTTTCCATCTTGTTTCGTGGCTACTTGTAAAGTTTATTTCTACCCCAGAATGTAACCCTGTTCTACCATGGGTAATGTATTATTGAGAATAGACTATTTCTATTGCAGTTCTATTCCTTCCTCTTCAAAGCGCATCATAATTCTTTGCTGGATCTGTGGTCCCAATGACTTGCCCCATTCCTGGCCTGCCAGAGTGGCTTCACGGCTGATGTCGGGCATCACTGCAAGGGTCTTCTTGCCCAGATCAGATTGGTAAAATACGATAAGTTCAGAAATATCCTGGCTGGTCAGGTATTTGTGGTAAATGGGATAGCTGAGTTCATTAATTATATGTTTGTTTCCTACCTCATCATTGATGACTTCATTTACCTCGTTTTCAAGAATGGTAAATACTCTTGGATCTGCATCTGGTTGTGCCTGTCGCAGATAATTAGTCATCTCAGAAATATATATTCTGGTAAATATCTGGCCAAGATCTCCTGCCCCGGTCAGCATCAATAATTCATCAATAAGCACTTTCTTTTCATCAGTTAAATCATCAGCCCACGAAGTTAATGGCAGGGATAATAGAATGGATATGAGCAAGTTAGAGAGGACTTTCATTGGATCTCCGGGGAAAATTAAATGTGGTAGCGCACTAGTATATGACTAGTTAAGAGGGTAAGTCTAATCTTCCCGGGAATATTAATGCACAAGAAGAAATTACAGTGTTTCCGGTTAAATATCTATTTGGATGATTTAGACGGTTGATAATTGGTTGTTAATTATAGACTGATTGAATACATCTCTTATAATTTCGGAAAATCATTTCTCCACCAGCCTATTTATATTTTTTGGTTGTTTAATTACGTATTAAAAAAATATTGTCATCTCAAAAAAAGGACTGAAGATATAAATCGTTGTAATTTCATATTGAGCTTTAATGGTTATTCTATAAGACTTTTTCTAGATATTTTCTATTCCAAAATTGATATTTTCCTTCGACCCTGACTTTTTATGATTCGGATAATTATTCAGAAAAATATTTAGTTTTTTCATTGACATACTGTCGATATCTTCCTATTCTTATGAATAGCGCCGATTTGATAATCAGCTTGCGGGCGCGTAAATAAATACCGCTAAAGAGAGTCAACCTGCTTTAGCAAACGCTGATGCGGGTTTTTTTGTGTCTATCAATCCGCATCAGAAGTGACTCCGCCCTTTAGCAGCATGAGAAGTATGGAGAGAAAATATGGGCAAAATAGATCCGAAAAATTATGACATCCAGACCTGTTCAGTACGGAGTGGGCAGGCACGTACACCTGAAAATGAAAATAGTGAACCTATCTTCTTAACTTCAAGTTTTGTCTTTAATAATGCAGCCGAAGCCGCGGCCCGATTTGCCGGGGACGAACCAGGCAACATCTATTCAAGGTTTACCAACCCAACTGTTAAGACTTTTGAAGACCGCCTCGCCGCGATGGAAGGGGGAGAGCGCTGTATCGGCACCTCGTCGGGAATGAGCGCTATTATGACTACCTGCATGTCTTTATTAAAAGCGGGAGATCATATTGTCTCATCCAGGAGTATCTTCGGCTCTACTATTGGTTTGTTTAATAATGTTCTTAGCAAATTTGGGATAACAACAACATTTGTTCCATTGACTGATTATGAGGCATGGGCAAATGCCATCACCCCTCAAACAAAATTATTGTTCCTGGAATCGCCATCCAACCCACTAATGGAAATTGCCGACATGAGACGGCTTGCGGATCTTGCTCATGAAAACGATTGCCTGTTGGTGGTTGATAATTGTTTTTGCACACCGGCATTGCAGTTACCCTTTAAATTTGGAACGGATATTGTGATTCACTCTGCCACCAAATACCTTGATGGTCAGGGACGATGTGTTGGTGGGGCAATTATTGGGCCTGAAAAATTGATGAATGATGATGTGTTCGGATTTTTACGCACAGCGGGACCATCCATGAGTCCATTTAATGCCTGGGTATTTTTAAAAGGCCTTGAGACTCTGGGTATCCGCATGCAGGCCCATTGTCAAAATGCTCAAATCATCGCAGAGTGGTTGGAGACGCAAAAGCAGGTCAGCAGGGTCTACTTTCCCGGGCTGGCCAGCCACCCGCAGCATGACCTGGCAGAAAAACAGCAGACCGGTCCTGGCGGAATAGTCAGTTTTGAGATCAAAGGTGGCAAAGATGCCGCCTGGAAACTTATTGATGGCACAAATTTATTCTCAATTACCGCAAATCTTGGTGATGTAAAAAGTACCATTACTCATCCCGCTACCACCACCCATCATAAGTTAACCGATGAACAACGCGCTGAGGTAGGAATTAGTGGTGGTTTGATTCGCCTGTCCGTAGGCCATGAATCAGTAGATGACCTGATAAAAGACCTGGACGCTGCATTAACTGGCTAATATAAGGCAACTTTAGTCTTAAGAGGTAAGTGACTCTGTTTAAATTACCCATTAAACTGATCATTCTTTTAAAGCGTCAGGGAAAATGCCGTGGATATACATGAGTATCAGGCAAAAGAATTGTTATCAGAATTTGGTGTAACTGTTCCTCAAGGAGGACTGGCCTACAGTCCTGCCCAGGCAGTATACCGTGCCAAGGGTATAGAATCGGAAAACGTCCTGGTCAAGGCACAGATTCATTCTGGTGCACGTACTGCAGCAGGTGGAATAGTTCCCTGTAGCGGGGAAGATGAAATCCGTAAAGCTGCCGATGAACTCATGGGTAAATGCCTTGTTACCCGGCAGACCGGCCCCAAAGGTCAGATAGTACATCGCCTGTATGTTGAACAACAGATGGACTCCGTTAGAGAATATTATGTTGGTTTTGTACTGGATCGTCAGATGGAAAGGGTTGTTGTCATGGCTTCTGCCGATGGTGGTATGAATATAGAGGACCGGTATAACCAAAAACCAGAATCACTGATCCGGGCCGTTATAGAACCCGCTGTCGGCATGCAGACCTTTCAAGCCAGATGGATCGTATTCAAATTGGGAATCGACAAATCACTTTTAACACAAATGGTGACTACCTTACTGGGGTGTTACCGGGCATTTCGTGATTTGGATGCCACCCTGGTTGAGATCAATCCATTGGCAGTCACATCTGATGGTCAATTAGTCGCCCTGGATGCGAAAATGAGTTTTGATGACAATGCCTTATTCAGGCGAGAACGAATTGCAAACCTCAGAGACGAAGCCCAGGAAGACCCACTATCACGTAAGGCAACAGAACGAGGATTAAATTATGTTCGTCTGGATGGTGATATTGGTTGTTTGGTCAATGGAGCAGGTCTCGCCCTGGCCACACTGGACCTGATCCAGGTTGCTGGTGGCAAACCCGCTAATTTTCTGGATATCGGAGTGGGCGCCCAACCCGATGTGGTGAACAAGGCGATCAATACTATGCTGGCCGATGAAAGCGTTAAGGTGATTTTGGTAAATATCTTTGCCGGTACAAACCGCTGTGACTGGATTGCGGAAGGTCTGGTCGCAGCTATTAAAAAATTCAATGTCTCTGTCCCTGTAATTGTCAGACTGGCCGGAACCAATGCGAAAACCGGCAAGACGATTTTACAGGAAAGTGGGGTAGCTGTTGTTATCGCGGAAAGCATGCGCGATGCAGCAGAGCTGGCAGTAGAGCAGGTCAAATAATAAAAGAAAGATAAAAATGTCAATACTCGTTGATAAACAGAATAAAGTAATCGTTCAGGGGATGTTGGGTGAAAAGGGAACCTTTCATACTAAACGGATGATTGAATTCGGTACCAATGTAGTAGCTGGGGTAATCCCGGAGAAAGGTGGCAGCGAATACCTGAATTTACCAATATTCGATACAGTATGTGATGCGGTAGAGCAGACTGGAGCAGATACCAGTATCATTTTTGCTTCATCTCCATTTGCCGGTGACAGCATGATGGAAGCCGCAGATGCAGGGATTAGATTGTGTATTTGTATTACCGGAAGGATCCCCCAACAGGACATGATGAGGGTAAAACGTTATATAAAAGGTTTTGATGAATCTGAGCGCATGCAGTTGATAGGCCCGGGGAGCGCTGGCATCATCAGCCCGGGTAAGGGTCTTGTTGGAGTTATGCCATCCTATTTTTACAGAGAAGGTGATGTAGGTATTATTGCACGTGCAGGGACATTAGGGTTTGAGGCCGCTTACCAGTTACACAAAGCGGACATTGGTATTTCCACCAGTGTTGGTATTGGCTCAGAGACCATTACCGGGACAACATTTGTCGAGTTGCTTGAAAGATTCAATACCGATGATGAAACTAAAGCGGTCATAATGCTTGGGGAAATCGGGGGCCTTCAGGAAGTGGAAGCCGCCAGGTATTTCCGGGACCATATGAAAAAACCGGTTATTAGTTATATCGCTGGCGTGGCTGCACCCAAGGGAAAGCGGATGGGGCATGCTGGAGCAATTATCACTGCCTATGGTGAAAGTGCTGCAGAGAAAATAGAAGCGCTTAAGGAGTGTAATATGCCCATAGTATCTGATCCTTCTATCTTTGCGGAGTCTATTAAAGAGTTCTTATAAAGAGGAATAATAATGAAATACATTTTGTTGTTATCTCTGATTTTCCCTTTAAGTGTTTATCCTCATGAAACGGTTTTACCGGCAGACTGTCCAATGCCAGGAAACACCGGGAGAATTATATCCCAAATAGAAAATGAAATGTTTCAGGCAGAGTTAATACTGTTCGAACGATGTATGTTTGACTATATTCGCAACCAGCAACAGTTTTCTGACGTCCATCAACAAGCAGCACAATTGGCTCTAGATGAATGGAATGATTATTTGACCACCAGAATTCAAGAACAAAATTAATACAGGAAAGATAATGGATAAAGAACAGGGGCCGGAGTCACTGCTTAGGCAGGTAAAAGCGGGTATTGTTTTATTTTTGTTATTACTTGTTCTGGTTTTTGCCTTGCAGAATTCTGAAATAGTTACTCTGGAATTTTTGTTGTGGCAATTATCATTGCCACGGGCATTGATTTTCTTTGTGTTTTTTGCAGTGGGGTTTGTTTGTGGAATAGCTGTTAGTAATTGGCACACATTGACGAAGAAAAGACGTAAGCAAGCCTGAGACCTGACAGACCGGTTCAAATATGGATGATAATAATTTCAACCTTAAGAAAATCGCATGGTTGGGAATTTTTTTTTATTGTATTGATTTGGTCTGCGATTAATCCTCATGATTACCCTACTTGGGTGCTTGAAGTTGCTCCTGCAATCATTGGCTTTATCATTTTGGCATTTACTTACCGCCGTTTTCCTTTAACACCGCTATTATATGTCTTGATATTATTTCACTGTGTAGTTCTCATGGTGGGAGGTCATTATACTTATGCCGAAGTCCCGTTGTTTGACGCCATAAGAGACATGGTCGGTGGTATAAGAAATAATTATGACAAGCTTGGTCACTTAACGCAGGGGTTTGTACCCGCCATTATCGCCAGGGAATTACTCATTCGATTTAATGTCGTCAACGGAAAATTCTGGCTACAATATATAATCGTCAGTATCTGTCTTGCCATTAGCGCATTCTATGAATTGATTGAATGGTTTGTAGCAGTGATGAGTAAGACTGCCGCAGAGGCTTTCCTGGGTACCCAGGGATATGTCTGGGACACTCAATCTGACATGGGTTGGGCGTTGTCAGGCTCTGTTCTTGCATTGATACTGCTTGGCGGGGTTCATGATAAACAGTTATCCAGGTTATATTCACGACATTAAGAATAAAAATTGGTGATTTTTCTTTATCCATAGTAGTGTTTCTGTTATTTAGATAAGAATAATGTTAGAAAACCTTAAAACAATCGACCTGGGTTCTAAACGAAAGGGACAAGACCTGAGGAAGACAGGAATACATCCCAATCACTGGTATCCATTGGCGGTTTCTGGTGATGTTAAACCGGGAAAGGCTCTCGGTCGTACGTTCGCCGGTAAGCCCATTGTGCTGGTAAGAGGGACTACCGGTGATATCTATGCCCTGGAGGACCGCTGTGCCCACCGTCAGGTGCCCTTAAGCCAGGGCGTTGTCAGTGGTGAAACCATACAGTGTTGTTACCATGGTTGGGTATTCGACCGACAGGGGCAGTGCGTGAATATTCCTTATGTAGGAAAGAGCGATAATATCCCCAAGGGAGTAAGGCATTATCCATGCCGAGAGGCTTATGGCCTGATATTTGTTTTCCCCGGTGATCCTGCATTGGCAGATTCCGCATTTTTTCCTGACATCAGTTCCAGGACGTCAGGGAAATATAAAACACGTTATCTGAATCATCAAGTTAAGTGTCATTATTCCTTTCTTCATGAAAATCTTATGGACATGAACCATCAATTTTTACATCGACGCATCATGTCAAAAATCAATACCAGTTTTCTGGGGGTGCGTGAAGGAGACGACTGGGTGGAAGTTGATTACACCTTTAGCCGGGTAGGTAAACAGCCACTAGGTGAAAAAGTCATGCTGGGGTTGCGCAAGGAACCGACAGAAGAAAAAGGCAAAGATTTAATGACGGTCAGGACCCAGTACCCCAACCAGATTCTGAAATTCTGGACGGCGGGCAGCGAAGAACCTGCCCTTGACCTATGGATTACCTATGTACCGGTGGATAAACACCAACGAATAAACCATACCTTTGGATTAATCAATGTCAAAAAGCCATCGGTTCCTTTCATACTAGATGTACTTTGGCCTTTTATTATCTATTTTACTAATGGTATTTTTAATGAAGATCGATGGGTAGTTGAAATGGAACAGCAGGCTTTTGATGAACAGGGGGCGGACTGGAACCAGGAGATATTCCCTGTCATTCTCAAGGTCAGAGACCTGTTAATGCGTAAAGGCATTCCTGTCGAATCCGTATGATTTTGCATTAGATTATGTAAAATCTGTGTAAATATCCCGCCTAATTTTATTCACCATAGGCGCATCTGATTAATCGGGGTAAAATCCCCTTGTTAATGACAAAACGGCCTGTGCGGTGAATATAAAACTCAAATATAAGATCTTTCTATCAATCCTTTTACTCCTCATGTCAGCCATGGGCAGCATGGTTTTGCTGTTGGAAGAAAGTTATGACCAGACATTTCTGGCCTATGTTAATGAATACGAGAAAGAGGCCCAGGAAAATTTAATTGAGAATCTTGAAGAACTCTATCATTTAAACGGTAGCTGGAATTTTATTCGTGACGATCAGGAACTGTGGACAGACGTGGTTGCTGAAAATTTTGCCCGTGCAAAATTGAAACGCGATCGAAAATACGAAACATTACCCAGAAGTGATTTGGAGATCGATCCCTTACTACAGCAAGAGGAAAAGGACAGGATGTCTCGTCGGGAAAAACGATTCTATCGTTCTAATATCGCCCTTATTGACTCAACACGTAATCACGTCGTCGGACAGACTGATTTTATTGTTGAAGAGACTGAATATAATCCACTGGTTTCTGAAGAACGGGACATAATCGGATTTCTTGTGGCCAGGCCATTGGCCAGGATCCTCGAGACACCGGAAATTGAGTTCTCCAATCTGCAAATGAGCGGTATCAAAATTACTGCCATTGTTATTGCTGTGCTGACATTAATCTTATCTATACCTTTATCCAGATATCTGGTGGGAAGGATCAGTATTATTGCTAACGGGGCAAGGGAGCTGACATCAGGTAATTACCAGTTCAGGATCCAGAAAAAGACTGATGATGAACTTGGTGAGCTAACCGAAGACTTCAACCAGCTTGCCAGGAAACTGGAAGAAAATGAAAAGGCACGCAACCAGTGGATAGCAGATATATCCCATGAGCTTCGTACCCCGCTAGCCATATTACGTGGTGAAATTGAGGCAGTGCAAGACAAAATCAGGGAGTTAACACCAGATACGATCGATAATATACACAGTGAGGTTGTTAACCTGGATCGACTGGTAAAAGATCTTCATGAATTATCCATGTCAGATATTGGAGCTTTGAGTTATAACAAACATATATTGAATCTTGTGGATCAACTACATCATTCTCTATCTTTCTACCATGATGCATTTGAATCGGAAGGCATTAATATGCTTTATGATTTTTCATCTGCTGGCCCATTATATATTCATGGTGATCCTGATCGATTAAGTCAGTTATTTTCTAACTTACTGACCAATTCTTTGAGATATACTGATAAACCTGGCAAGTTGGAAATTACAGTCTCTCAAAATAATGGCAAGGCCATCATTGAGTTTAATGACTCTGCTCCGGGTGTAAACGAAGAGGATATGGATAAGTTATTTGACCGATTATACCGTGTAGAGTCTTCACGTAGCAGGGACACCGGCGGTTCAGGTCTGGGATTGGCTATTTGTCTAAATATCATTGATGCACACCAGGGCACCATAACCGCATCGCAATCGAGATTTGGCGGTTTGAAGGTCCATATTGAGTTCCCACTGGAAAAAATAAAATGAGATCAAATGCAAACAAAATATTAATTGTAGAGGATGAGCCTAAATTGGCATCATTGCTGAATGATTATCTCACCAGCAGTGGTTATACAACAGAGATAATCTCGAATGGTCTCAAGGTCATACCTGCCGTCAAGGACAATATACCATCAATAATATTGCTGGACATTATGCTTCCTGGTAAAGATGGTATGGAAATCTGCAGGGAAATTAGAAAGTTTTCTGATATTCCTATTATTTTGATAACCGCAAGAGTAGAAGAGATAGACAGGCTAATGGGGCTGAATATCGGCGCAGATGATTATATTTGTAAACCATTTAGCCCAAGAGAAGTAGTGGCCAGGGTAAAGGCAGTATTGCGCCGGGCGGCTGGTGATACGATACGCCTTGAAGACTTGAAACTGGATGAATCCAAGAACCGTGCAGAACTGAAAGGTCAGGTCCTGGATCTTACTGTGGTGGAATTTCAACTATTGAAAATCCTGGCCTCTGATCCAGGTCGAATCTATACACGTAACCAGTTAATTGACCGAATTTATCATGACCACCGTGTGGTTAGTGACAGGACTATCGATAGCCATATCAAAAAACTTAGAAAGAAAATTATGGATGTTATCCCGGACCAGGAATTTATCCATTCGGTATATGGCGTCGGGTATAAGTATGGGACCTCTGAATAACAGCATATGAAATTGGACGTTAATTGCTTATTGTCATGAATGATGCTGATAAAGAATTTTCCTCCTTTTCAGATTTCTACCCCTTCTATCTAGGTGAGCATCAACACCCAGTTTCCAGACAATTGCACTTTATAGGAACGTTAATTGTTATTTTGTTACTTGTGACCAGTATTATCCTGCAGAAATACAGTTTATTGATTCTTATGCCCCTGGCAGGTTATGGATTTGCCTGGACAGGCCATTTTTTCTTTGAAAGGAACCGGCCGGCAACATTTCAATATCCGTTTTATAGCTTGATGGGAGATTTCGTCATGTTCTGGCAAATACTGACAGGTACAATCAATCAACATACAAAAACTTAAGATAAGGATAAAACATGCCCCAGGTAAAAATTAACATTGCTCAAACTGGCGAGATCACTTCACAGGCAGCCATTCGTAATCACAGTATGATAATTGATCGACCGGAGGCCAAGGGAGGTACAGACAAGGGGCCTATGGGAGGAGAATTATTACTTGCTGGCCTGGGTGGATGTTTTATGAGCAACCTGCTTGCAGCTATTGAGGCAAGAAACATTGAGGCCAGTAATATTCAGATCGAAGTGGACGGTACCCTGGAAGAGGCACCACCACGATTTTCTGAGGTGACTATGATGGTGACGGGTTATTATACTGATATTGATGAAATGAAACGGCTTGCCGAGATGTCGGAAAAGGCCTGTATTTCTGCCAATACCCTGAAGGGCTCAGTCAAAATCAATATCGTCGTGAAATGAGTAAAGCTGGCGAGCTAAAACGGTGTGCCTGGTGTGGTGATGACCCATTATATGTGAAATACCATGATAAAGAATGGGGGGTGCCTGTACATAATGACAAAAAACTATTTGAATTTATCATTCTTGAGGGCGCCCAGGCGGGCTTAAGCTGGATTACCGTACTGAAAAAGCGCACTGCCTATCGAGAGGCGTTTGATAATTTTGATTTTAATAAGGTTGCCAGATACAACGCGAGAAAAATTCAGTCATTACTTAACAACCCGGGCATTATTCGTAATCGACTGAAAGTTCATTCTGCAGTACAAAATGCAAACGCCTTTATCGAGGTCAGAAAAGAATTTGGGACGTTTAATAAATATATCTGGAGTTTTGTGGGTGGTAAGTCAATTCAGAACAGATATAAGCAGATGTCAGATCTGCCAGTTAAGACAGATCTTTCTGATACCATTTCCAGGGATCTCAAAAAACGCGGATTTAATTTTGTCGGATCTACTATTGTCTATGCTCACATGCAGGCAACCGGCATGGTAAATGACCACGTAACGGGATGTTTTCGTTATAAGGATATAAAAAATTTATCCTAGATATTATTATTTAAATATAAAACACAATGACATCCTTGCAAAATATTAGTCATGAACAAGATATTAAGCAGTTAGCCAACATTGCCCACACTATCTGGAATGAATATTTTCCTTCTATCATCGGACACGCACAGGTGGACTATATGGTGGAAAAATTCCAGAGTCAGTCCGCCATTACAAAACAGTTACAGCAAGGGCATGAATATTTTTTTATTTGCGATGGTGATCAAAGGGTTGGCTATATCGGGCTGGTTGCTAACTCAAATAAAGACGCCCTGCAAATCAGCAAGTTCTATCTGCTTAAAGATATCCGGGGTAAAGGTCATGGCAAGGCAATCATTGATCAGATTCGAGATATGGCCAAGACTAAAGGCTTTAGTCAACTCTATCTAACAGTGAATAAGTATAATGAAGCGGCGATTTCTGTATATAAAAAACTGGGATTTGTGATTAGTGGTGATATGGTAATAGATATAGAAGGTGGTTTTGTCATGGATGATTATGAAATGAATATGCCGGTAACTGGTTGAATTATATGATGAAACAAGTGATTACATGGATATTGTCCGGGGTCATAGGGATTACCATAGTGGTGATGATCCTGGGATTATTCACCCTGGCGGCCAAACCGGGCAGGCTCTGGTTAACAGACTACCTGGCAGATTTTTACCAGGGTGGGCCCGAATATGATGTGGTTGCCATGACCATGGAAGATGAGGCTCAAAGGGCCATGGAAGAATGGGCTACACCTGTAGAAGATTTACCTCATTGCGAATTTCGAATCACCGGGCAGGTGAAAATGAATGATGGGGCTCCCATCGAAAATGCAGAGGTCAAGTTTCATAATGTTGGAATGTTTAATTCAGGAGATTTTCGTTATACAGATAAAGATGGAAATTTTACCTATTCTGAATTTGGGATTGAGATCTGTGACAAAGAGAATATTTATCTTTCTATCAGTAAGAATGGATTCGAACCCTTTTTTACCGTTGCCGAACCTGATGCAGATTTAGATGTTGCCTTATCGGCGTACAGCTCATATTAAAATAGTTGTCATTTCGCTTTTGTCCGTGAATTCGAAGAATTTTGGGGAAATACGGATAGCAACATAGAGCGATCTTGTCATGGTATAACATGCTGATATCTGATATGATTATGCTCCATTCTATGAATGCAATACTTGCCCTGTTCAACCATACTAAACGATTATTTATAATCGGTCGGGCAAACTCCCTCCAAAAAACCTTCATCATATTTACTCGACAGTCATGACGCGTTTTATTTTCACGACTGGGGGGGTTGTTTCGTCATTAGGTAAAGGCATTGCATCGGCATCCCTGGCGGCGTTATTAGAGGCACGGGGGCTTAAAGTCACCTTGTTGAAGCTCGATCCATATATCAATGTTGATCCAGGCACCATGAGTCCTTTTCAACATGGGGAAGTCTATGTTACCGAGGACGGCACAGAGACAGACCTGGATCTGGGGCATTATGAGCGATTTGTCCGCACCCGGATGACCCGGAAAAATAACTTTACCACGGGAAAAATCTATTCAGATGTCATCCAGAAGGAACGCCGGGGTGATTATCTTGGCGGAACGGTACAAGTCATCCCGCATATCACTGACGAAATTAAGCTTAATATCATAGCGGGGGCAGGGGATGCTGAGGTGGCCCTGGTGGAAATTGGAGGTACCGTTGGGGACATAGAGTCACAGCCTTTCCTGGAGGCAATTCGCCAAATGCGTATCGAGCTGGGTTCGCAACGGACCTTATTTATTCACCTGACGCTAGTGCCTTTCATCAGTGCTGTGGGTGAGATTAAGACCAAACCTACCCAGCATTCAGTAAAGGAACTTCGATCTATTGGTGTCCAGCCGGATGTTTTGATCTGCCGTATGGAGCAACCCCTGCCGGATAATGAACGCAAAAAGCTTGCACTTTTTACCAACGTTCAGGAGTCGGCAATAATATCTGCAGTTAACGTCGACAATATCTATAAAGTCCCCAAATTATTTAACGATCAAAATCTAGACCAGATTGTAGTGGATAAACTGGGTCTGAATGTTGGTCAGGCAGACCTCAGTGAATGGAATGCTGTAGTGGAATCTATGGAACATCCGCAATATGAGGTCAATATCGCCATGGTTGGAAAATACATGGACCTGACCGATTCCTATAAATCGCTTAGTGAGGCCTTAATCCATGGCGGGATCCACAGCCGCACTCGTACCAATATTCTTTATATAGATTCTGAAGAAATAGAAAGATCCGGGACAGGGCTGCTAAATGGTATGGACGCCATTATCGTTCCGGGTGGATTCGGAGAAAGAGGTATCGAAGGCAAGATACAAGCTGTCCGTTATGCCCGAGAAAATCAAATTCCATACCTGGGAATTTGTCTGGGTATGCATGTCGCCGTCATTGAGCTTGCCAGAAATGTGGCGGGTTTTGAGGAGGCTAATAGTACTGAATTTAATCAAGATACCCCACATCCTGTAATTGCGCTGATTACCGAATGGATGGATAACAGTGGAAACGTCGAAATACGTTCAGAAGATTCTGACATGGGCGGGACCATGCGTTTAGGGGGGCAGGAATGTTGCCTTGTTCCAAATACCCTGGCCCATTACTTATACAAACAAGACTCAATTGTCGAGAGACACCGTCACCGCTATGAATTTAATAATAATTATCGGATGCAACTGGAACAAAAAGGTATGGTGATATCCGGCGTCTCTATGGACGGTAAATTGGCGGAAATTATAGAATTATCCAATCATCCGTGGTTTGTTGCCTGCCAGTTTCATCCTGAATTTACCTCTAACCCCAGAGATGGCCACCCCCTGTTTACCGGGTTTATCAGGGCAGCATTAAATTACCAGACTACCAAGACCAGGGAGCTAAAAGGTGAAGCTGTGTAATTATGATGTGGGAAACGACAAACCTTTTTTTCTGATAGCCGGTCCATGTGTCATAGAGAATGAACAACTCGTTGTTGAAACCGCGGCTAGATTAAAAGAAATAACCAGTCAGTTAGTGATTCCCTTTATCTTTAAATCGTCTTTTGACAAGGCTAACCGGAGTTCCCACAACAGTTACCGGGGACCGGGTTTAGAGGAAGGCCTTAAAATTCTTGAGAAAGTTAAGTCGCAGCTTGGGGTTCCCATATTAACTGATGTCCATGAAGACACCCCGTTATCTGAAGTGGCCTCGGTAGTGGATGTGTTACAGACACCTGCATTTTTGTGCAGGCAAACAAATTTTATTATAAATGTGGCCTCCCAGGGCATACCGGTCAATATTAAAAAGGGACAATTTCTGGCGCCCTGGGACATGAAAAAAGTTATCGAAAAAGCCAGGTCAACAGGCAATGAGCAGGTTATGGTCTGCGAAAGAGGGACAAGTTTTGGTTACAACAACCTGGTCTCGGACATGCGTTCATTACCCATATTGCGGGAAACTGGTTGTCCGGTGGTCTATGATGCAACCCATTCAGTACAATTGCCCGGTGGACAGGGAGATGAATCCGGCGGTCAGCGAGAATTCATACCCACCCTGGCGAGGGCCGCTGTTGGCGCAGGAGTTGCTGGATTATTTATGGAAACCCACCCGGATCCGGATAACGCATTAAGCGATGGCCCTAATTCATGGCCATTATCTGAATTACAAACATTGTTGATACAATTAACAAAAATCGATAACGCCATTAAAGCGGTCTGAATATTTTATATTTAAACAAGAAGGTAGTTACACGATGTCAAAAATAAAAAAAATTGTTGCAAGAGAAGTCATGGACTCAAGAGGTAATCCAACCGTTTCTGCGGATGTTATAACAGAAGACGGTTCAGTGGGTAGCGCAATGGTTCCGTCTGGCGCATCAACCGGTGCCCGTGAGGCATTAGAATTACGTGATAAAGACCCCAAACGTTATTTAGGTAAAGGTGTATTGAAAGCAGTTGACAATATAACAACGCAAATAGCACCGCATATCACAGGGATGGAAGTAACCGATCAACAAGCTGTTGATACTGCCATGATTGAACTCGATGGTACCGAAAATAAAAGCAAATTGGGGGCAAATGCCATTTTGGCTGTTTCCATGGCTGCCGCCCATGCGGGAGCTGCGGATCGTTCTCTTCCGCTATATCAATATTTGGGTAATACAGAAAGTTATTTAATGCCAGTTCCCATGATGAACATTATCAATGGTGGCGCCCATGCCAATAATAGCGTTGATATGCAAGAGTTTATGATCTTACCTGTTGGTGCCGGGAGCCTTGCCGAAGCCGTTCGTTATGGTGCGGAGATTTTTCATGCTTTAAAGTCTGTACTATCCAAAAAAGGACTCAACACGGCGGTCGGTGACGAAGGTGGATTTGCCCCGGACCTTTCATCCAATGAAGAGGCTGTTGAAGTAATACTCCAGGCCATTAACGATGCAGGGTACAAGGCGGGAGATGAAATTCTTCTGGGGTTGGACGTGGCTAGTTCAGAATTTCATAAAGATGGGAAATATCTCCTTGAATCAGAAAATCTGTCACTGGGGCCGGAAGAATTTATTGATTACTTAATGCCATGGTTTGATAAGTACCCGATTATCACCATGGAGGACGGTATGGCAGAAGATGATTGGGACGGTTGGGACAAGCTGACTCAGAAACTAGGTGATCAGGTGCAACTGGTTGGAGATGATCTATTTGTTACCAATACCACTATCCTTAAAGAAGGAATTGATAAGAAAATAGCAAATTCTATCTTAATTAAGGTTAACCAGATTGGCACGCTCACGGAAACAATTGCCGCTATAAATATGGCAAAAGAGGCAGGTTATACTGCCGTGATATCTCATCGGTCTGGAGAAACCGAGGATACGACTATTGCAGATCTCGCTGTGGCCACGTCTGCAGGACAGATTAAAACTGGATCGTTGTCTCGCTCAGATCGTATCGCCAAGTATAATCGATTAATGAAGATTGAAATGGAATTAGGTGAGAAATGTTCGTATCCGGGCAAAAACGCATTTTATAATCTAAACTAATAAATAGCCTTATAATAAGGATAATTAACCTTACTAAGCAGATGAAATATATCAATGCTATTTTGATTGTTTTACTGGTCCTGCTGCAATACCGGCTTTGGTATGGCAACGGCAGTTTGCCCGATTTATGGGGCCTGAAAGCAGTAAAGGCAGAAAAAGTAATAGAAAATGATGAGTTGCAGGAGCGAAACCTCGCATTGACTGCAGAAGTTATCAATTTGAAAGAAGGCCTGGATGCGATTGAAGAGCGCGCAAGAAGTGAAATGGGAATGGTCCAATCAGGTGAAACATTTTTTCAGATCATTGATCAATCTTCACTAAATACTAATAATTAAAATCATTACAAATGAAATCCATTCATAGATGCTGGGCCATCATACCTGCTGCTGGTGTTGGCAGGCGTATTGAATCTGAAACCCCAAAACAGTATTTGCATATCAATGGCAAGACGATACTGGAATACTCTATTGAGTTATTTTTAAACCATAATTTAATTGATGGTGTTGTAATTGTCCTGTCAGAAGATGACAGAATATGGAGCAGTCTCCAGATTGACCAAAAGGATAAACTAATTACAACCATTGGGGGCGTAGAGAGATTTCATTCTGTATTGAATGGTTTGATTGCCCTGGATAGCCAACTGGATGAAGATGACTGGGTACTTGTCCACGATGCAGCCCGCCCTTGTCTTGAGATTGGTGATATTGATAAGTTGATAAATACCATTTCTACTCATCCAACTGGAGGCATACTTGCCATGCCAGTAAAAGACACCATGAAAAGGTCCAAGACAGATAATCTTATTCTTAAGACAGTTGAACGAGAAGGTCTATGGCATGCACTTACCCCTCAAATGTTTAGATATAAAAAGCTTCGCCAGGCAATTGAATCTGCAATCAAGGAAAATATACCAATTACGGATGAGGCGCAGGCCATTGAGCAAACAGGAGAGAGACCAATGCTGGTTGAGGGATCAGCCAGAAACATTAAGGTTACCAGACCAGAAGATTTGGCTTTAGCATCATTTTATTTATCACAAATGGAGAAAGCATGATGAGAATAGGTCATGGATACGATGCACATACATTTACTGAAGGAAAACCTCTTGTACTTGGTGGCGTTACCATTCCATATGATAAAGGACTGAAGGCACATTCTGATGGAGACGCAGTCATTCATTCGCTGTGTGATGCATTGCTAGGAGCAGCAGCCCTGGGAGATATAGGAACCTATTACCCGGACACGGATGACAAATATAAAAATATTGATAGCCGGATATTGCTCAAGGACGTGATGAAAACCATAAAAGAAAAAGGTTTTAAGGTAGGCAACGCTGACATTACTATTCTAGCCCAAGAACCCAGGTTGTTACCTTACGTAAATGAGATGAGAAAAATACTTTCTTCCGATATGGAAATATCAATTGATGATATAAATATAAAGGCTACAACCACAGAAGAAATGGGTTTTGTTGGAAGAAAAGAAGGAGTGTGTGTATATACAATCTGTATATTTTACTGAATAAAATTAATGAGTGATAGATATAATTTATTATCACCAAATGAGGTTAATCAATCTTTTGTTAGAACATCTAACACAATTTTGGTTAATGTGTATCTATTAATTTATGCATATTTCGATACGAATACTATTGTAAATAGTTACACATTAATTGCGTTTATTTATCTGATTCTTACTGCACCACTTTAAGTTTGGTCATTTCGTTGTATAAATCTTCCTGTCAATAGTACTGAGCGGCATTCATTTAGACTATTAGGGCTGTCTGCAGATTTAATTTTTTTATCTATAGTAATGGTGTTATCTGAGAAAGGTGGTATTCCTTTTTTTTTATGTGTATCTCGTCAAAGCATATGAGACAGAATTGACCTAATTTCTAAGAGAGACTTCTGATAAGTTAACCTTAACAACAGGAGTCTCATTATGAGCAATAATAGCGAAAAATTAGTTAAAGATATACGTCGTCTTACCCGTA
>JAURPG010000085.1 GCA_030835405.1 Gammaproteobacteria bacterium
ACAGTCAACATTGCGGGCAAGATAGAAGATGCCTACGGTGTGGCCTGTCGCCAACCGAATGGCACCTGGCGAATAGTAAAGGAAGGATAATTGATACTGAGTAACATCGTGCGACTGCGATTCAGGAGAGATCATCGACATTCCCCCTCCCTCCTGTCGGTTCTTGATTGAAGACGTTAATTAAGCATGGTGACACAGCAACGGGCGGTATGGGATTCCTGTGCCGCCCGACTTTTTAAGGTGAACGGACGCATAAAACCGGAGCATCAGCAACCCGCAGGATACTCTCGGCGACACTACCCAACAATAAATGTTTAAGCCCGGTGCGGCCATGGGTGCCAATGACGATTAGTTCAGCCTCGGTTTCCTCAGCCATGGTATTAATTTCTGCAGAGGGCTCGCCAGACTTGGTGTACTGGTGGACGTCATCTTCTGCAGTGGTATGTTCCTGCACGAATGCCGCCAATTTTTCGCATGACTCTTCCAGGTCCTTTTGATGCATCTCCTCTATAAAATCTACACCGCCTTCCATCCCCATATCCATCACCCGCATGGGAACAAAATGCACCACATGGAGATTGGCGTTTAACCGCGTGCCAATATCACGGGCTACCTGCAATGCCCGAATTGAGGTATCAGAAAAATCCACTGCTACGAGTATTTGTTTATAACGGCTCATCTGACACCCCCAGGTTAGTTATGATTTATTTATTATATGCCCGCTAATATTATTTGATACAGAGACGAACTGCTTATTGACCTATATCAATGTGAATACTTACTTACCTGTAAACTCTATTGCCCCATCGGGTAATAGATACAGCACCAGGGCACGCCCGCCAGAGACGGCGGGAAAGTGGGCACTGCCCGCCTGGTAGACTTTCCAGCCCGCCCCCTGACCGTCAAAATTTGCATCGGCATCGATGGGCATCACCATATCCACCTCACCATTGGGATGCCGGTGATGCGGTCCACGAATATCCTGCATATCTACCACAGAGAACAAAGAATTCACGCAGCTTATCTCTCTACTAATGGATGTTCTTGCCGATTAAAATATGACCAGACATTATTTAGAAGACATTATTGTTGGAAAAACTGACAGGTTTGTTCTTTATATTGTGGATCACGATGAGATGTTTGAATTTAATCAAAAATGGGACAACCTCCCCATCCACGTAGATGATCACGCTGCCAGAAAAATGGGGCACAAAGGCATTATTGCCTCAGGCCAATATACCCTGTGTATAAAACAATATTTCGTCAACCAGGCACCATGGCGTGATGCTGCTATTGGAGCGGCTGGCTAGGACGAGGTCCGCTTTACACACCCGGTCTACGCTGGCGATCAAATCTCTGGGACATTTCACTATGTCGAAAAACGAGAATCAAAATCCAAACCGGACAGGGGAATTATTAGATTTGAAATAACCCTGACCAACCAACATGGTGAAGTGGTGTTAAGTTTACTGGATAGTGTAATGCTAAAGAAAAGAGGATAAAATGCAGGATGTAAAACGTCTTAATATATCCCCGGTAACTCATACTCATCACATCTTACGTTTAGCGTCTCACTTTTCACTAAAAGATCTTCCCATCCATCTCTCTTATCATCTCCCTGACCTTCTCCGTCGCCTCCTGCAAGCGCTCATTGTCCGTTGACCGTAAGATCAGGTTCACGCCCAGAAGACCTGCCTTGAAGAACGGGTAACTGCCGATACTCACATCCGCGTAGGAAGCCTGTATTTCGCCCAATCCCTGGGCCAATGTACCCTCGGTAATGTCTGTCTTCACCGATTCAGTTAACATCGGCAGTCCACCGACCAGACGGTTGGTAATACCATTAAACATGGCCTGCATAATGGACGGCACACCCGGCAGGACAAAGACGTTTTCCATCTGAAAACCCGGGGCGCCACTGACAGGGTTTTCAATGAGCGTCGCCCCGACAGGAATATCTGCCATCTTCAAACGTGCCTCGTTGAGCTTACCCGGGGGATAATATCGGTCCATGGCATCCACTGCTTCGGCATTGCGTTCAACTGCCACATCAAATGCCCTGGCGACCGAGACTGAAGTAATATCATCATGGGTAGGCCCTATCCCGCCTGTGGTAAAGACATAATCCACCTGTTTGCGATAAGCATTGACCACTTCAATTATGGCGGACTCAATATCCTGTATAACACGGGCTTCGATCAGATCGATACCTAGCTCTTCACAACGTTGACCGAGAAATGACAGGTTGGCATCCCGGGTACGACCTGACAGGATCTCATTTCCTATAATGATTAAAGCGGCAGTGGGATTGTTATTCTCTGACATACTTACCTGGCGACAACTAACTTAAGTCAACCTTTATGTTATCGATTAACCGTGCTGATCCCAACCACGCGGCTACGAGTACTGAAATCTGCTGGTCAGACGAATTTGCCTCACCAAGATCACTGGTTCGACGAATACTGAAGTATTCGGGTTTCAGTCCTGCACTTTCCAGTTCAGCGTGTCCCTGGGATTCAACATCATCAAAACTTGTATCGCCACGCCCTAGTTTGTCTGCAGCGGTCAGCAATGACTGATAAATGGCCGGGGCAAGTTTTCGTTCCGCTTGTGATAAATAGGAATTTCTTGAACTCATTGCCAAACCGTCATCTTCACGAATGATAGGCATGCCGATAATTTCCGTGGGGATACACAGATCTGACACCATGCGCTTTATGATAATCAATTGTTGAAAATCTTTTTCGCCAAACAATGCGTAATCGGGTGTTACATTAATAAGTAACTTGGTGACCACAGTGACAACACCGGAAAAATGCCCAGGCCGTGATTTACCGCATAATATATCTGAAATTTTTGGGACGTTTACCCTGGTATCAACATCCATACCACCAGGATATAATTCCTGAAGATTGGGTGTAAACAACAGGTCCAATCCGGCACCCTCCAGCTTGTCCCGATCATCCTGTAAGGTGCTTGGGTAAGATTGATAATCTTCACCCTTGCCAAACTGGATAGGGTTGACGAAGATACTGACCACGGTACGATCACTCAGCTTGCTTGCCTCTTCCAGCAGTGATAAGTGACCTGCATGCAGGTTTCCCATGGTAGGGACAATGGCGATAGTCTCACCATTTTGTTTCCATTCCCTGATAACTTTGCGAAGCGCAGTCAGATCCTTTACGGATTGCATAAGTATTATCCAATATAGAAAAACCGCAATTATACGTTACGACCGGACCGGCGTCAGAAGTTACTCGAAACTCTGGGCTTTAGTAGGAAATTTGCCCGATTTAACGGCCTCGATATAGTCATGAACGGCCGTGTTGATATCACCGGCAGAGGACAGAAAATTATTTGCCATTTTGGGGATATAGCCGGAAAGCCCAATGACATCATAGATCACCAGTATCTGCCCATCACACACAACACCTGCACCGATACCGATAGTAGGGATGGAGATTGCCCGGGTAATGGCCTCTGCCAACTGCATGGGGATACATTCCAGTACAATCATTTTCACGCCTGCCTGTTCCAATGCCACGGCGTCTTCCAGAATATTGTCAGCATCTTCCTGTTTTCTTCCCTGGACCTTATAACCACCATACTTGGCAACAGATTGTGGTTGCAATCCCAAATGACCACATATGGCTATGTCTGCTGCGGACAAGGCCTTTACCTGTTCAAGAATATCACGACCACCTTCCAGCTTGACCATATCGGCCCCACCTTCATCCAGCAACCGTTTTGCATTTTCGACAGTCATTTGAGTGTCCAGATAACTGTTTACCGGCATATCTGTAGCCAACAATGTATGCTCTATACACTGTCGTACCATCCTGGTGTGATAGATCATGTCATCCAGTGTGACTTCAAGGGTATCTTTCTTTCCTTGTAATACCATGCCCAGTGAATCACCCACCAGTACCATATCTATCCCACAGTTCTCCAACAGGCGACCAAAACTTGCGTCATAG
>JAURPG010000086.1 GCA_030835405.1 Gammaproteobacteria bacterium
CGTCAGGGTCTGGGAAAAGTACTTTATTACATTTACTGGGTGGGCTGGAAAAACCTGATTCAGGAGAAGTGCAGGTTTCAGGTCAAGATTTATCACAATTAGGAGAAACAGAACGAGGACGCCTACGAAACCGGGCCCTGGGTTTCGTGTACCAATTCCATCATTTATTAGCTGAATTTACTGCATTGGAAAATGTGGCCATGCCGTTATTAATTCGAAAGGTTTCAGCAAAAAAAGCAGCGATACAGGCCAGGGATATCCTCTCCATGGTTGGATTAGAACATAGAATAGAACATAAGCCAGGTGAAATGTCAGGTGGAGAAAGACAAAGGGCCGCCATTGCCAGGGCAATCGTGACTGAACCTGCATGTGTTTTGGCAGATGAACCAACCGGGAATCTGGATGAGAAAACAGCGCACCAGGTATTTGATGTCCTGCTGGATTTGAATCAAGGCTTAAACGTCAGTATGTTGATGGTGACCCATAATACAGCTCTGGCACAAAAATTTGATCGGATATTAACACTCAAAAATGGCTTGTTAAGTGAATCATGAAAAAATATTAAAATTTTAACCTGGAGTTTCTGGTTTTCCACTTGCTGATTACAGAGTACCGCCACAGTATCCTTACCATTATATAGGCACAAGCTGAAGACACGATTGAAAATAACAAACAGCCTGTTAATAACGGCATCCAGATATCCGTCAACATGCTGCTAAACCCTGATTCATCTATATTAATATTCACTGGTCTAACAGATTCACCGATTAATAATGCCCCCGTCCGGAAGGCAAGATAATATATGGGGGCGACTGTGAACGGGTTGGTCGTCCATGCAAACAACAAGGTCAGTGGAAGATTAATTCGCAACAGGACTGCCGCAATAATTGCTAGTATTGAATGCCCGGGAATAGGTAGAAAAGCAATAAATAAACCTGTTGCAATACCGCCCGATGCTGATCGTCGTGTCAGGTGGAATATATTCGGATCCTGTAAAATACCCCTGAAAATGCCAATATTATGCATAGATTTTATCGCATCATGATCTGGCATGACCCGTCGGAAGAATTTTTTTAATTTCATTTGGAAAGTACTGGTATAAAATACAGGCTTAATTGCATCATATAGAAATGGATTTCATATATGCGCATTGGAAGCGTACTTTTTTTGACAGGTGTCTGTATTATCTTGCAGTTTAAATATCTGCCGGAAATTCATTATTTTATCCTTCTCATATGTATCCTAATACTACTTCATAAGATATTAATTGCCAGGTATGCAATCTGGTTTTTAGGTGGTTGCATCTGGACAATCTATTTTTCTAATAGTGTCCTGGAACAGCGCCTATTACCGGAATTAGAGTCAAAAGAACTATATATTAGCGGCAAAGTGTTATCATTAACCGATTCAACTGATTTTATTACCCATTTTAATTTTAATGTCAAATCAGCCACTGATACAGCAGGAATAAGTGTTCCTGTTCCAAAGATAATAAGATTAAGCTGGTATTCACTTGAAATACAGGTTTACCCAGAAGACGAACTAGAGATTACTGTTCGTCTGAAACGTCCCCATGGCTATTTTAATCCGGGTGGGTTTGATTATGAAACCTGGTTATTCAGGGAAGGTATTGGTGCCACTGGATACATTACAGCCTTAAATTTATTTACAAGATCATCAACAGGTAAGAGATCAATCTCTCGCTATCGCCTGGCCATCAGAACCTACGTAAATGAGTTTGGACTCAGTTATGACACATCTTCCGAGCTTGCCCAGGCATTATTGATAGGTGAGCGCAGTGAATTGCAGGAAAATCAAAAACAGTTGCTTTACAATACTGGCACAGCACATTTAATCGCTATTTCGGGACTGCATATTGGTCTGGTGGCAGCAATTAGTTTTTTAATTTTAAAATGGATCTGGTCAGCAACAATAATCGGGCTTCATTATTATCCTGCAAAGATTATCGCGTCAATTCTGTCTATTATTTGCGCTCTGTGGTATGGGGCACTTGCAGATTTTTCAATACCAACTCAGAGGGCTCTGTTGATACATTGTTTGCATTAATATTTATTAATGCAAACAAAAATTTCAATAAAACCTATGTAGTTGCATTGTCACTACTGGTAGTGTTAATGAAAAATCCTCTCATCATTCTGTCATCAGGATTTTGGTTATCATATATTGCAGTATTAATAATCTTACTGGCAATGAATTCAAATATTAAATTGCATAATCAACACAGCAGTTTGCGATTCGCCATAATTCAAGCTTTCATGTTTGTTGGCTTGCTGCCAATCTCTATTTTGATTTTTAACCAATTTTATATTATTTCATTAGTAGCGAACAGTATTGCCATTCCATTGTTAGGTAGTGTGATACTGCCAGTGCTGTTTTTCGGGTTATTGTTATTTTCTTTTAACGTGTCATTGTCCGATGACGTATTTAAGCTTGGCATGTTATTACTCGATATTCTATGGATATGTCTGGAGAAACTATCTGAACTACCTGGTAGTTATTGGACTTTACCACATCCAGGGTATTTGCCTGTTTCTCTTGCGGGTATTGGCATGATGGTATTGATATTAACCAGTATAACCAATTTGAAATTTATGGCGTTGTGTATGTTACTTCCCTTATTTTTTGCCCCTAGGAAATTCAACTCCTGAATTTGGTGAATTTAATGCCACAATACTTGATGTGGGGCAGGGACTTTCGGTAACGGTGCAGACAGAAAAACATACATTACTATATGATGCTGGTCCCAGCTACAGTTCCGGGTCCAGTACAGGTCAATTTGTCGTGCTACCATTCTTTTCTGCCAGGGGAATAGGAAATCTGGATAAGCTTATTATCAGTCATGATGATATTGACCATATAGAAGGAGTCGCTGATGTCGTAAAAGCGATTAGGGTAGATAAACTTATGGGAGATAAATTGTATAAATATAAAGCCGACACAATAGATGTCTGTCATGCCGGTCAAGAATGGACCTGGGATGGCGTAAAATTCAGTTTTTTACATCCAGGCAAAAAAACCGACTATAAAGGTAATAATGCATCGTGTGTATTGAAAATTGGAAAAGTGAAGCATTCACTATTAATCACGGGGGACATAGAATATGAAGCTGAAGATTATTTGATCGAACAATACGCGGATTACCTGAAAACAAATATTCTTCTAGCATCACACCATGGTAGTATTACATCATCAAAATCACGATTTATTCGGGCTGTTTCCCCTGAAAATGTGATATTTTCCACGGGATATCAAAATCGCTTCAACCTTCCAAATAAGGATATAATTACTCGCTATAAAAGAAATGGGGCCCGGACATGGAATACTGCATCTGATGGTGTAATCCATATAGAATATCGAAATTATGAATATAAAATTACAACTGAAAGGCATAATCGAGCAAAATTCTGGAATGATTAATTTGCCTGTTCAATGTTTGCAACAATGATTGGAGGGTACAGTGCTTGAATTGATAAAGGCCGGTGGAATATTAATGTGGCCTATTTTACTTTGCTCAGTAATCTCGCTGGCTATCATAGCTGAAAGATTCTGGTCATTACGTACCAATAAAATATGTCCTAAAAATCTTGTTACACAAGTATGGGAAATGAATAAAAAAGGGCAATTAGATTTGAAACAAATTCAAAAAATAAAACGGAATTCGCAACTTGGAAGAATATTGGCAGCAGGCCTGGTTAATAGACATCACGAACGACATATAATGAAAGAAAGTGTAGAAGAGGTTGGCAGGCATGTGGTGCATGAACTGGCCAGATTTTTAAATACCCTAGGTACTATTGCTTCAATATCACCGTTACTTGGATTGTTAGGAACGGTTATTGGTATGATCAAGGTCTTTACCGTAATTACGACAATGGGGTTAGGCGATCCTGCTGTCCTGGCTGAAGGGATTTCTGTTGCACTAATAACAACCGCTACTGGCCTCACTGTTGCAATTCCATCTTTAATGTTCTACCGGTATTTTCATGGAAAAATTGATGAGCTGGTGATCACCATGGAGCAAGAAGCCTTGAAAATGGTTGAAGTAATGCATGGTCAAAGAGAAAGCGAGCAATCAAACGGATAAATTATGAATTTCAGACCTGATCGCAAGGAAGACCTGGAATTGAATATCACACCACTGGTTGACGTGGTATTTTTATTGTTGATATTTTTTATGGTTTCTACCACCTTCGATAGAAAATCAGAAATTAATATTTCTCTTCCAAGGGCATCAGAAGCTATGAAAGAGATCAATACCGACATTGTAAATATTTCTGTGGACAACAGAGGTAGTATATTTATTGATGATGTACCCCTGGTTAATTCACAATTGATTACGATTAGAGAGGCTTTGGGAAGAAAAGTTGAAGGCATTAATGAACCCGCGATTGTTATTAATGCCGATGAAAATACCACTCACCAGACAATTGTTAAAATTCTCGATGCTGCCAGGCAATTGGCTCTATCAAGAGTAACATTTGCAACCTTGATAACTGAAGAGGAGTAGTTTTTTATATTTTGTGCAAAAATTACTCTTTAATAATTTAATTAACCGAATTTGGTATAGTAATCATCCTGCATATATTCTATTGATACCATTTTCCTTAATTTATAGACTTTTCATAAAGGTCAGGAAGTTACTCTATCAATATGGTGTCTTTACCATTAATCATGTCCCTGTTCCTGTAATTATCGTTGGTAACTTCACTGTTGGAGGCACAGGTAAAACCCCATTTGTCATTTGGTTGGCCGAATACCTGGCCGAACAAGGCTATAAGCCAGGAATAATCGCAAGTGGTTACGGCGCAAAAAAACTTTCAACTATTCAGAAAGTTACGTCTAATAGTAACCCAGAATATGTTGGTGATGAATCAGTTTTAATTGCCAGACGGACTGGATTGCCTGTGGTTGTTTCTCCAGACAGATACAAGTCTGCTAGACAACTGCTTGAATTTACTGATTGTAATATGCTGATATGTGATGATGGACTTCAACATTTAGCCCTCGGACGTAACCTGGAAATTGCGATGATAGATGGTGACCGGAAATTTGGAAACAACTGGTTACTTCCTGCAGGTCCGCTACGTGAGCCTTCAAACAGGGCATCAACTGTAGACCTCATGATATCAAATAATACAGGGTTAATTAATGCACACCAAATGCTTATTGAATACTGTGAATTAAAATCTTTGACTGACGAGTCGAAATCTATTTCCGTAGAATCTTTTAAATATAAGCAAGTACATGTTATTTCAGGCATCGCCAATCCGGATAGATTGCATAATTACCTGGTAAGCAAGGGGGTTAAGATAATTCCTCATATTTTCCCAGATCATCACAGCTTTATTTCAGCAGACTTGAAATTTGACGATGATTTTCCCATAGTGATGACTGAGAAAGACGCGGTAAAATGCTTTAAATTTTCAAATGATAATATGTGGTATCTACCGATTCAGGTGGCATTTGATGATGTGTTTTATCAACATATTAATACTCTGATTAGAGATAAAATAAATGGACAAAAAATTACTTGATATTCTGGTGTGCCCAGTCACGAAATCTTCATTAATCTATGATAAAAAAAAGCAGGAACTGGTTTCAGTTGCGGCTAGGCTGGCTTACTCTATAAAAGATGATATTCCTGTCATGCTGGAAACCGAGGCTAGAGAACTGAGCCCGGAAGAATACGAAAGATTCAAGAGTTAACAGTGTCAGCAGATTTCATTGTCATCATTCCTGCCAGGTATGCATCCACACGATTGCCGGGAAAACCTTTATTACGCATAGGTAATGAAACCTTATTGGAAAATGTCCATAACTCAGCAATACGCAGTGGTGCAAAATCTGTTTACATTGCCACAGATGATGAGCGAATTATTGATGAGGTAAGGCGGTTTGGAGGCAATGCTATATTAACGGCAAGTGAGTTAACGTCTGGTACAGACAGGCTGTATGCTGCCGCTTCAAAACTCAACCTGCCCGAAAATCAAATCATAGTAAACCTGCAAGGTGATGAATATAATTTTAATCCGGATCATGTAAAACAGGTTGCGAATGCATTGGATATGCAAAAATCTTCAAGCATTGCCACTTTATGCCAGAATATTATCAGTCAGGATATTATGAAAAATAAAAATGTCGTAAAGGTGGTAAAAGATCATGCAGGGCATGCCCTCTACTTCAGTCGTTCTGCAATTCCTTGGTCAGACACATTAGCCATGAAAGCCAAGCAAAATACTCCAATAGGTTACAAGCATATTGGAATTTATTCTTATCGCGTAAAATTTCTCAATCTATTCGTCAATTTGGAGCCCCCGGAGATTGAGCGCAAAGAGTCCCTGGAACAGCTTAGGGCAATACACCATGGATTTAGAATTTATGTTCAGAGGGTAAGTAATGGTAAGGGTATTGAAGTAAATACTGAAGATGATTTAAAACAGGCCAGGACACTTGCTGGCCATGCGCATTAAGTGTTTGCTATCTTTCCCGATAGATAATCCTGCCCTTGGTCAAATCATAGGGGGTCATCTCAATAGTCACCCTGTCTCCAGTAAGTATTCGAATATAGTTTTTTCTCATCTTGCCTGATATATGAGCAGTAACCACGTGTCCATTATCAAGTTCAACCCTGAACATGGTATTAGGCAGGGTCTCAAGAATTGTCCCCTCCATTTCAATTTGATCTTCTTTAGCCATGTATCTCCCTAATGCATATTTAAGTAATTTTTAAATCTTCTATACAACTATTGTCAAAATATTATCCGGTGGATTATAACCTAGAAAAAAAAAAAAGTACGGTAATTCAGGATCACATACTCAAATGCCAGGCGTTATTATAGAATAATTCCTGTGGCTTGAATTCGGATTTGTATTCCATTTTTTTGCAATTTTCAATCCAATACCCTAGATAGAGCCATTTTCTATCTAGAATTTGTGTTTGGATTATCTGGAATAAGATTGCAAATTTACCCAGGCTTCTGTGAGGAATTTCTGGGTCATAAAAGGTATAAACAGCTGATAATGAATCGTCAAGAATATCTGTCACCGCTACTGCAATGACCTGGCCCGCGAGTGATATTTCAAAAAAAATGGTATCGCTCCAGTTTGCAGTTAAAAACTCCATAAATGTTTCAGGTGTTGGATTATCCATCCCCCCACCAGGATGCTTTGCATGCAGATACTTTTTGTAAAGATTAAAATGTGTCTCACTGAATTTTACGGGTTTTTCTGATACGTAAAGGTCACTATTTTTTTTAAGAATCCTTTTTTGACTACGGGTGGGCATGAACTCATTTACAGGAATTCTTAAAGAGATGCAGGCAGCACAATTTTCACATTTTGGTATATATAGATGTACACCACTGCGCCTGAAGCCATAATTCATTAATGCTGAATACAGTCGCATATTTTTGGGGAAGTTCGGATCGGCAAACAGAGTAATTGCCTGCTGATCTGGTAAGTAACTACATTGATGCGGTGGCGTAGCATAAAATCCAAGTTTTTGTTCAGAAGTCATTGTTGACCCCCTTAGGCACATCACAATATATTTTTAATTTATTTATAAAATGTTTTCTTTTAACAAGCTTGGCCCCGAGTCTTTGAAGGTGTTTAGAGTGAATTTGACAGTCAATTAATTGGCAGCCATCAGATTTTAAGTAATCAGAGACAGTTGCCAGAGCAACTTTTGATGCATCCCGCATATGACTAAACATTGATTCCCCAAAAAAGACGTCGCCAATACGTAACCCATATAATCCACCCACAATTTCATCTTCAAACCATGTTTCAACAGATAAAATATGCCTCATTCGATTAAGTTCTGTATATGCATTTATGATTTCATCTGTAATCCAGGTTTCTGGATTACCATTTCTTGGTGCTGCACAGTGGCGGATGACTGAATTGAATGCTTTATTAAAAGTCACTTGATAACGTCCGGACTTAAGGGTTTTTCCAAGACTTTTTGAGATATGCATATCACCAGGCAGTAATATACATCGCGGGTCAGGAGACCACCATAGAACTGGTTGTCCTTTACTGTACCAGGGAAATATGCCTGATTTATATGCACTAATTAATCTTGCTGGAGATAAATCTCCACCTATGGCAAGCAGGCCGTCGGGATCACTCAGGGCAGAACTAACTGGGGGAAAAGTATCTGCAATTATATTTTCACTAACCCAGTAGAGTTTATTTTCACTTGTCTGATTTTCAGTGAGTTGTGTCATTACATTATGACAAAGATGTTGTTTTATATGGCAAATGTGATTTTAATTCTTGTAAATAAATATTTATTTCACTTGTTTCATGCATTAAATATTTACTGATAGCTGATCTGAACTGGCTGTTTTCTATCCAGTGATATGATTCAGCCAATATAGGCTCAAAGCCGCGCGCCAGTTTATGTTCGCCCTGAACACCAGCATCCAAAGTATTGATGTTATTTTTTATGCAATATTCAATCGGCTGATAGTAACATAATTCAAAATGCAAATAGGGAAGCTGTGACAAGCAACCCCAGTGTCTTCCATATAATGTGTTCGCGCCGATCATCAAGAAAGAACCTGCAACGTATTCACTTCCCAACCTGGCCAGGATTACCAATGTCTGGTCGGGCATGCTGACACTTATTGATTTGAAAAAAGACTTTGTAAGCCTGGGATTACCCCAGCGTTTATAAAATGTTGAACAATAAAAATCATAATAAATATCCCATTTATCATCATCCATCTCATTCCCGTTCAAGAGGTCAATCTGCAATTTTTCTGTTGATATTTTGTTGCGTTCCCGTCTGATTTGTTTGCGTTTTTTTGAAGTTAATGTATCCAGAAAGTCATCAAAATCCCGGTAACCTTTGTTTTTCCAGTGATATTGAATGGTATGTCTTTGGAGTAACTTATTCTCAAGGTAGATGTCGCCTGGATCATTGTTGAATAAAAAGTGTACTGAAGATAGACCGTTCACTTTAATGATTTGTAAAACATGCTGTATCAACATGCGTGTGATAATCTTCGCCTCACGTTGATTTTGATTTGTGAGTACCCTCGGGCCTATAACAGGGGCAAATGGGATCGCAGATACAAGTTTGGGGTAATATTTTCCGCCGGCTTTTTCATAGGCATCAGCCCAGGCCCAATCGAAGACAAATTCACCATAGGAATTAGAACGCAAGTATAGTGGTAAAGCACCGACCATCAGGTTGCCGGAAAATATTACCAGGTGATATGGAATCCATCCGTGATTATCCAGACAATCAAATTCTTCCAGTCCTGATAGATATTCATGCCGAACAAATGGATTGGAAACATCAGTAAGGGCATTCCAGTCGTTCCTGGAAACTTCCTTGATGCTAGACAGTCGATTTATTGTATATTCATTAGACAAATATGGATCTCAGGTTGAAAACTGCAATCTAGATTTCATTAACTGTTACTTGGGCACCTAAAACATTCGTTAACGATCTTTTTGAACCTGACAGAGAGAAATTAGTTTCGCGATAATCACCATTTTGTAACCTAAATCTAAAAGTCAGGGTAATGCCGTTCATTAATCCCACCAGAATAGTTGAGTCAATCCTGTTATTGATGATCTTGCCAATTATGTATTCAGACTGGTTTTCGGCAAATATACAAGGGGTATTATCAATGGAAGTATTCCTGGCCATGCCAGAATCGATTTGATACGTTGGGCATATATCTTCGCTTAGAGAAATAAGCCCTGTTTTTAAAATAAAACGGCTTCTGATGGCCCCATCTATATCTTTATTTATTTCCAGTCTGTAACCTTCAGAATTTTCAGAATAAGCAATGATGTTGTCCGGCGAAGCCGTATCAGGTGAGTTGACAGTTGACCACTGAGCAAATGATATATCAGGGAACATCATTAACGATATGCATAGAGTAAATACAAAGAAATGCCATATCATTGATTTGTTAATTTGATGTGAGATGGAACACGTATTCATGATACTTTCTGAGGATTTATTTTGGCTCTTCAACTTTCCCCTGAGGATAGACCGGAAAATTCATAACATTACTGTCTTTTTCTGATACTTCTGTTACCTTTGAAGTGCCTTGTTTATTCACCTCATCAATACGAATGATTGAGTGCAGAGGAATATATGTTCTTTTTACATTTTCAAATTCTGACTTTAAATTTTCCTCAACAGGATCTACGACCACGGTACTTGTTTCGCCAAAAACCAGTTTTTCCACCTCAATGAAACTAAACATTGCACCTTGCTGTACACTTTTGGCATAAACCTCATAAACTTTAGCCTGGTTATAGAATATAATCTTATATAGCGTATCTTTTGACATGTTGCCGCCTGTTAATTTGTTGCTGGAATTCTAACATATACTACAAGTTAAATATTTTGCTTATCTGTATTGACCTGGCCAGAATTAAATATTTTCCGCTCACCTGAGGCGTAAAGGAATTTATTGCCATTAAACCGTCTAAACGACATACTTAAAGGCTTGCTGTTCGGGAAATATTATAAACCGTTGATATAATAGTTCCTTATATTACAATATGATATAAGATAAATGAATGAAACAAGTTTAACTATGGCTCAGGCATATAAAAAGAAAACGACAGCATCTCCAGGACCGGGTTTTGTTATCAAGCATGTTAAAGAGATCAGCTTTATCTTTTTGGCAGTGATAGCAATTTACCTGACCATCGCATTATTTACCTTCCACCAGGGAGATTCCGGCTGGTCTCAGGCCGTCAGTTCAGACTCAACTCGAAATAGTGGCGGTGTGGTTGGGGCATGGATAGCAGATTTTTTACTTTCGATCTTTGGTTATATGGGGTATCTCTTTCCATTTTTATGTGTATTTGATAGTTGGCGTATATTCCAGTCAAGACAACGTAAAGACGCAATAAATTATTACAGGATCAGCGCACGTATCTCCGGCTTTATTATGTTTATTATTGGGGGTTGTGGCCTGTTACGAGTCCATTTCCTGATTTCTGATAATCTCCCCGCTCAAATACCAGGGGCGGGGGGCATATTTGGTGATGGGGTAAGTGCTATCTTCTTGACTACCTTTGGTTCTGTGGGTAGCACTCTGGTGCTATTAGGATTCTTTCTTATTGGCTTAACCCTTTACTCCAATCTTTCATGGTTATGGCTCATGGACACTACCGGGAAGTACGTATTAAGTGCAATGGAAAGACTTATGGTGCTTTGGCATGAATTCCGGGAAAGGACTGCCGGAAAAAAATTAAAGAAAGAGCGGGGAACCCATATTAAAGAAGAAATTGAAAAGGTGGAAAATCGGCCGCCACCAAAAATTGAGCCCATAATTTCAGAATTTCCAAAAGGTGAAAGAGCAGATAAGGAACGCCAGGAACACCTGTTCATGACACCAGCTGACTCATTCCTGCCACCCTTGAATTTGCTCGATGGTCCCCAGCCTGCGAAAGGCAGATTATCCAGAGAAGCCCTGGAGGCAATATCAAGACAGGTAGAACTGAAATTAAAAGATTTTGGCGTCACAGTGGAAGTAGTGGCGGTTAATCCTGGCCCGGTTGTGACAAGATTTGAGCTTCAACCTGCACCTGGTGTAAAAGTCAATCAAATCAGCAACCTTTCCAAGGACCTTGCCAGATCTTTATCTGTAGTCAGTGTCAGGGTTGTGGATGTGATCCCTGGTAAGTCTGTAATAGGGCTTGAGATACCAAATGAATACCGTGAGTTAGTTACGTTAGGCGAAATATTAAACTCACGAGAATATGAAATGATTGAATCACCATTAACCCTGACACTGGGCAAAGATATCAGTGGCCAGCCTATTGTGACTGAATTAAATAAAATGCCCCATCTTCTCGTGGCAGGAACTACAGGTTCAGGCAAGTCTGTAGCATTAAATGCAATGATTCTGAGCTTGCTTTACAAGGCAACGGCGAGTGATGTCCGGCTAATTATGATAGATCCAAAAATGCTGGAGCTATCTGTCTATGAAGGTATTCCACATCTGTTGACACCAGTTGTTACCGATATGAAAGAAGCTGCGAATGCTTTGCGGTGGTGTGTCGCAGAAATGGAACGGCGATATAAGTTAATGGCATCATTAGGGGTGCGTAATATTGGTGGTTATAACAAGAAAATCAAGGATGCTATCGCTAAAAAGAAACCAATTAAAGATCCATTCTACACCCCTATCAGTGAAGAAGATGATGCTCCGGATCTGGAAACTGCACCCTATATCGTTGTCATAATAGATGAATTGGCCGATATGATGATGACTGTGGGCAAGAAGGTAGAAGAACTGATAGCCAGGTTGGCGCAAAAGGCCAGGGCATCGGGAATTCATCTAATTGTTGCCACGCAAAGACCTTCTGTGGATGTCATAACTGGATTGATAAAGGCAAATATTCCTTGTCGGATCGCGTTTCAGGTCTCATCTAAAGTGGATTCAAGAACCATCCTTGACCAGATGGGAGCAGAAAATCTGCTGGGCCATGGTGATATGCTGTTTTTGCCACCTGGCAACAGTTTACCTGTTAGAGTCCATGGTGCGTTTGTGGATGACCATGAAGTCCATAATGTAGTAGAAAACATTAAATCACGCGGCGAGCCAAATTACATGGAAGAAATAATCAGAGGTCCTGATGATGGTGGCGCTGAAGCAATACCAGGCCTGGAGAAACCTTCTGAAGATGCTGATCCGTTATATGACGAAGCAGTTAAGATTGTTACCGAGACACGTAAAGCATCCATTTCCTATATTCAACGTAGATTGAAAATTGGTTATAACCGCGCAGCCAGAATGGTGGAAGAAATGGAGAATAGCGGGCTAGTAGGCCCTCTTGAATCCAATGGCAGCCGGGAAGTCCTGGCCGGACCTCCACCAGAAGACTAAAGTGACAGTTATAAGATATAAATCAAGATTAACCAGATATGAGAACCATAATTAAAAACGTCTTGTTAGTTCTGACATGTCAGTTGTCAATCTTGACTAACCTTGCATTGGCAGCTGAACTTGAACAACCTATAGATTTGTTAAATGAATATATAAACTCTCTTGAATCCTTTCAGGCAGATTTTACCCAAACAATCTTTGGTCAGTCTGGACAAAAGATTGACTTGGCGTCAGGAGCTGTAACATTGCAAAAACCAGGAAAATTCTATTGGTCATACACGAGTCCCTATAACCAGGTGTTAGTTAGTAACGGAAATATACTATGGGTACATGATATCGACCTGGAACAGGTAACTATCAATGATATGGATCTCACCCATAGTAGCTCTCCAGCGGCCATACTCTCTGGCAACGTAGACATTAGCCATCATCACACAGTCAGTGACCTTGGTGATATTGAAGGTCATCGCTGGATTGAATTATTACCAATTGACACTGAGCAGGAATTTAGTGCTTTAAGACTTGGATTTGACGAATCTCAACTGTCCGGTATGGTTTTATTTGATAATTTAGGCCAAACCACGGTTATACAATTTAAAAATATATCTGTTAACCATGACATTCCCCCAGGGATATTTCAGTTTTCATTACCAGAAGGCGTTGATGTAATTGATTCCAGGCCGATGCAAGCCGTTGATTAATTATTTAACTGTATGTCTGAACAGAAAAAATATCGTCCGCTTGCTGACAGGATGCGGCCGGAAACATTAGAGGAATTTTTTGGGCAGCCTCATATTCTCGGGAAAGAGAAAAAATTCAGACAGGCAGTTACTCATGGCACACTTCACTCCATGGTGCTATGGGGACCTCCAGGTAGCGGTAAAACAACGCTGGCACAAATCATAACAAATCACTCCAGGGCCAATCTTATTAAATTATCCGCAGTGTTAAGCGGCGTGAAGGATATACGCGATGCGATTGAACAGGCCACCAGAGATAAACAAGATTTTCAACAGGATACCGTTTTGTTTGTGGATGAAGTTCATCGGTTCAACAAGGCCCAGCAAGATGCCTTTTTACCTTATATAGAAAATGGGACCATATATTTTATCGGCGCAACAACGGAAAACCCATCTTTTGAATTAAATAATGCCTTGCTCTCGCGGGTACGTATTTATGTTTTAAAATCTCTGGAGAATGAAAATATAAAATCTATTATTTATCAGGCATTGTCTGACACCGAGAGAGGCCTGGGGCAATCAGACTTGTCAATCACAGGTGATGCCTTGGAGGTACTGACAGAATTATCTGACGGCGATGCGAGAAAGGCCCTGAATCTGTTGGAAATCATTTCAGATTTCAAGCAACAAGGACAAGTTGAGAAACAGGATATTATTGATATATTTTCCACGAATGATAGTAGGCGTTATGATAAAAATGGTGATTTATTCTACGATCAGATATCTGCATTACATAAATCAGTAAGAGGATCGTCGCCAGATGGGGCATTATACTGGTTTGTCAGAATGATAGATGCAGGTTGTGACCCGACCTATATCGCAAGGCGTGTA
>JAURPG010000087.1 GCA_030835405.1 Gammaproteobacteria bacterium
AATCAGTAGCTGAGAGTATCGTCGCCTGTGGAAATAATCAGAATGTTATTTATGAACGCACATACATTGGTTATGCATATACCATGCTTAAACCTGGTGAGATTGGTACGGCTTTGGCGGTTGCGCCTTATATCGTCCTTGCCAAAAACGCAGTCCCGAAAAATGGTTTCAGTGATTTACAGCAGATGACGCTCTCGCAGTGGGAGCAGATAATGGTTTTGTAAATTGATCGTAATTAATGGCGCTCCCAAGGGGGATCGAACCCCTGTTTCCGGCGTGAGAGGCCAGCGTCCTGGGCCACTAGACGATGGGAGCACTTTTCTGGAAAAGGGTTATAATAGCGGTGAATCAGGATCTATGATAGTGAGTTTAATCTTTGAATTAATCTGATGTATACAGCTTGCAGTTATCCAATGACGGTAATTTCTTATCTAAGAATATTTAGATGATATTCAAGAACCAGTCCGCCAACATTACCGAACTACGGCCGAAACCGAGGATCTTTACTCGTTCGGAACATAATATTTCCCGAAGCCAAATAAGCGAAAGCGCCCTGAAAGTCTTGTACCGGTTGAACAGTGGTGGATATCAGGCCTACCTGGTGGGTGGTAGTGTCCGGGACCTGCTTCTGGGACGGGAACCCAAGGATTTTGATGTGGCCACCGACGCCCATCCTGAACAGATCCGTGAATTATTCAGAAACAGCAGGTTAATCGGCCGGCGGTTCCGCCTGGCCCATGTTCGCTACGGTGATGAGATTATAGAGGTATCCACATTTCGTGCTCAACATGATGATACGGAAACAGATGACGCTCAGATGGTGAACGGCCGTATCGTTAGAGATAATGTTTACGGGACACTGGATGAGGATGTCTGGCGCCGGGACTTAACTGTCAATGCCCTGTACTATGGTATCGATGACTTCAGTGTGATTGATTATGTTGGAGGCATGGATGATATAAAATCCGGTCGTATCCGGCTGATCGGCAACCCCAGGGACCGCTATATTGAAGACCCGGTAAGAATACTAAGGGCGGTACGGTTTGCAGTTAAACTTGGATTCAGGTTGGACCCTGAGGCAGAAGCACCTATAGAGGAATTGGGTAGTCTGTTAGATGAGATGCCACCGGCAAGACTGTTTGAAGAGGTGGTAAAATTGTTTAATAGTGGCGTTGCACTACAGTCTTTCGAACAGTTAAGGCACTACGATCTGTTTGGCCACCTGTTTCCACAGACTGATAATTTATTATCTGAACAGGAGGGCGGGTATCCCCATACACTACTAATCCGTGCCTTGCAGAATACCGATCTTCGAATTGCACAAGACAAGCCCATCACACCAGGGTTCCTGGTGGCCGCCCTGTTGTGGTTGCCAGTTTATGAATTGACCAGGAAATATATGGAAGAAGGGATGTCAGAGTTTGATGCCATTGCCCTGGCAAGTGACGTTGTGGTCTCCAAACAGGTCAAACGTACTTCAATGCCCAGACGTTATTCCCAGATGGCCAGGGACATCTGGCAATTACAGGCCAGGTTAAAACGGACCCGGGGTAACCGGCCGCAAAGGCTGATGAAACATCCAAAGTTTCGTGCCGCATACGACTTCCTGTTGTTGCGGGTTGATTCAGGTGAGACGGACCAGCAACTGGCTGACTGGTGGACCAACTTTATCAAGAAGCAGGGACCCTCTGGTGAATCTGCGGCAACACCACGGCGAAAACGGGGACGCAGGGGTAACCGGCATCGGCCGCCTAAAAACCGCAAACAATGAATGTTGTCTATCTGGGACTGGGGAGTAATCTCGATGGGCCCGAAAACCATGTGAAAACAGCAATAAAAGAAGTCAGTCAGCTTAATCAGACACGGCTGCTTGAATGTTCATCGTTTTACAAAACCACCCCCGTGGGGCCGCAGGATCAACCGGATTTTATTAATTGCGTAGTAAAGCTGGAAACAGGACTGTCAGCGCATATACTATTGTCAGAGCTTCAGAAAATTGAGAGGCAACATGGCAGGGAGCGAGGGCGCCACTGGGGGCCCAGGACCCTGGATCTGGACATCCTGTTGTATGGAGAGATGACTATCAAAGATGATAAATTAACCATTCCACATCCCGAGATGGCCAACCGTGAATTCGTGCTGGTACCATTGATGGAGATTGATGCTGATATCCTGATACCGGGATGTGGAATGGCAAGCAATTTAATCTCCAGGCTGGATAATCATTCCATAAACCGGATATAGTTCCATTGAGTAAATTCAGCCCAGAATATATTGTTGTTGAAGGTCCTATCGGAGTAGGCAAGACTACCCTGGCCAAACGTCTGGCGGAGACTCTGGGTACTGATTTATTACTGGAAGCGGCCGCTGAGAATCCCTTCCTGCTCAGGTTTTATGAAGACCCAAGGTCTTCTGCGTTGCCTACCCAGCTACATTTTTTATTCCAACGTGTGAAGCAGATCGAGGTACTGAAGCAGACCGATATGTTTAAACCGGCCATGGTGGCGGATTTTTTGATTCAAAAAGATAGCCTGTTTGCCAAGGTAACGCTGAATGAAGATGAACTGGATTTGTATTACCAGGTGTATGACCGATTGACACTGGAAGTTCCAGCGCCTGATCTGGTGATATATCTGCAGGCCAGCCCGGATGAATTAATGAGGCGGGTTTATGAAAGAGGCATGAGTTTTGAAAAGAATATAAAGGAAGATTATCTGCAATCTGTTTCTGATGCCTATATCAATTTTTTTTATAATTATGATCAATCACCATTGCTAATTGTGAATACGGCAGATTTTAACATCGCAGAAGGCGATGAGAGTTACAAATTTCTGTTGAACTATATTCAGGATCTGCGCCCTGGCCGCCATTACTTTAACCCTCAAAGCATATGAAAAACACCAGTGCCATTACCCGCATCCTGGAGATGAAACGAAGCGGAGAAAAGATTGCCTGCC
>JAURPG010000088.1 GCA_030835405.1 Gammaproteobacteria bacterium
CACACCTCTTTATGTCTTTCCTCGTTCCTGAACTGATTACACGAATAAAAGAACCGGGGACAGACCATGGTTTTTATCAGGTAAAACAATAACATTTTAATTTCCACTATCCTGAAACCTTGATCTACCCCCTTCCACCCATGCTGAGACTTCAGTAGAATCTTCCGCCTGACATAATAAAGATCATACTATTTATATATTCATCCGAATTACCCAGGACCTGCCGTGTTTAAGTACTCGGGCTGAATCAACATGACTGATTTTCAGTATCGATCACTATTCCTTTTTCTCTGTGGGCTACTATCGGTCCTCATCTGCGTCTTTTACTTCAGCATTACCTCAAATGACGTGGTGGTTGGTTTTCTGTCAGATGATGCAACCTATTTGTTGATGGCAGAAACCTATTCCCCCTGGATAAAAGAAACATCAGCGGTTCTTGAATTTCTCCGTTTTCAATATCAGTTCCCCCCGCTATATCCGGTATTTCTAGGCATCATGGGGGTTGATACTGACGCACTGCAATTGGCTTCGATAGTGACTGTCAGTTTTTTATTAGCGGCTTTTCTGATTGCCGGAGGCTGGGTCTGGGTAGAGACACATCAATATTTTCTTAGCATATCAATACCCATATTACTTGCCTTATTACCAGGCAGTCTGCTGTTCTCCCAGGGCTTATATAGTGAATTTTTATTTATGTGTTTTATCTATGCGGCATTTGCCTGTCTTGGGAACAAAAAAATATCAGAACAAAACTGGCTAGGCGCGGCACTATTGATTGGCTTGGCATGCCTGACCAGATCCATTGGCATTGTTCTGGTTGCGGCATTTTTTCTGTTCCTGGTAATTCATCGTCCAAAGAAAAAAATAATCTATTTTTTAATCAGCGTATTACCATTAACTCGACAGGTTGCCTCTGCGGACCACACTTATTGGCAGATCATTCAAAACCAGTTAACCGGTAATTCTCTAACTCAATTATTGGAATTTATATATCAGCAACTTATTGTGATGGCAAAGTCCTGGTACTGGTTATTTGCCGTTCTGGATCACTCGGGGACTTATCACTATTTGACCATTGTCATTGCAAGTATATTTCTAATGATATTTTTGATTGGCTTTATTATCAGGCTCAAGCAGAAAAAATTTGATGCATTGTGCCTGCCTGTATATCTGGTCGTCATCCTGGTATGGCCTTTTACCGGGGTATATTTTGTTTCGCGGTTTTTATATCCGCTATTACCACTTATTCTGTTTTACTGTTATACAGGGATTAAGCCCCTGACTAAAACACCCACCCAGTTTCTCTCGGCACTGTGCATGCAGTTATTAATGCTGGGTATTATTGCTTTCCCTGCCAGTCATCAATTTATTAACAGGGCTTACATGAGCACCGATACTGATTTGATGCCCTACAGACGTCACCAGGACTGGTTGCTTGCCGATACCAACGAACAGGCCCTGCAAAGTCTTGTCTACACCCGGGAACTTATTCATATCCTGAAAGATATTGCTGTAACTATTCCTGAGTCAGAATGTATCTATACCTTTCAAACGCCTATTGTCATGCTGCATGCACAGCGACTTGCCGGCGCCTTGCCGGCACCGGACTTGAGTGATGAAGAATTCAATTTGGCAACTACAGACTGCCGTTTTTTTCTGGCGACGTATTTTAAAGACAGTGCAGGCGTGTATCCGCAGTATTACCCACAACAGCGGCTTGACGGTAAAACAAATTACCAGATTTCACCGTTATACCCCAGGCAGAAAAACTTTAACCAACCGGTTGCTATTTTAATTGAGCGCACCAATTAAAATAGCAACCGCAGGGGATAGGCTGCGGTTTTACACTAAAACCAGCCTGTCCCCTTATTCTTTCCTTAATAATTTTATATTTGGTTATACTATATGGGCTAAAATCGCCTAAAAACAATAATTAACAGGCCTGCATAAACTTATGACTCGATCATCCGTCCTCCAGGCACATTTATTCCGGGTACGACTACACATTTAGAATACTTCTTTATGAACCGCCACTTATCACCAAGGTATTTGATATTCTCAGGGCTAGTATCTGTCTGCATGAGTATTACTTCCTGGCCCGCCGTGGCAAACGAGGCGGAAGAAATTGCCGAACTTAAGCGCCAGATTGAGATTGTAGCGAGACGAATTTCAGAAATTGAACTTCAGGAAAATCAGGACGAGAAAGAAAAAGAAGTTGTTCAGGTCAAAACAGTAGACATAAAAAGATTCCTCGCCCGGGGAGACAGACGGAACTCTATTCTCATACCTGGCACCCAAACCTCCCTCAGCATCGGCGGTAGACTGGAGGCATCGTTCATCCATGATTTTGATCCAAGACCATCTTCCCGCGGTGGTGATATCGCCTCAGCCAGCAGTGCCAAACTCCCTGGCGACCCGGAGTTTGAAATCCGCGGAGATACCCACTTAACGGCACGAAATTCACGCTTCAATATTATTACCACCACACCGACCCGTTTCGGCCAATTACGCACCCACCTTGAAGGTGACTTTAACGGACCACCTAACAACAAGGGCAGCCGGGCCACCACCAACCGTACTGTTTTTGGTGTCCGCCAGGCCTATGGTCAGTTGGGTAAGGTCATATTTGGTCATTACTGGACCAGCTACATGGACCGCACCGCCTTCCCCTCTAAAATAAATGGCACCGGGCCTGTGGGTCGGACATTTATGCGTCAGGGCCAGATCAGGTACACCCATGAATTTGACAACGGTGGTCAATGGGCCGTTGCCCTGGAAAATCCCTATAGTGATTTTAATGGCGCGGATGATGAAAACTCCGCTGACAGCTATCCCGACCTCATTTCCTTTTACCGTCATGAACATGATCGCGGTCACCTGCAGTTTACCGGCCTGCTCAGGCGCGTAGGTATTGAAGAGAACTTTCCCGGCGGGGCAAAAGACCATGCCACAGGTTGGGGACTCAACCATACCGGTTCCTACCGCCTACCCTGGGATGATCGTATTACCTGGTATATCAATTTTGGCGATGGCATAGGCCGCTACCTGGATGGTGGGAGGCGGCAGGGCGTCACGGTGAATCCGGAAGGCAAGCTGGAAACACAATTTGGTTACGGTGGTTTTATCTCTTACCGGCACTGGTGGACAAAGACCCTGTCCAGCAGTATCGATTTTGGCTCCAGTAATTTTAAACTTAACCCGGAAGCTTCTAGTACATCAAACAAGCACCTTTACTCCAGTAATGTAAACCTGCTCTGGGAACCTGGCAACAGGATGCTATTTGGAATCGAATATATCTGGGGAAGACGCGAGGTCTACGATGGCAGAAAAGGATCCATCAGCCGATTTCAGTTTACCAGCAGATTTTTATTTTAAACATTAAGCAACATTAATAATGGAAATGACCATGGATATTATTAAACATTTCAAATTACCAAGAATATTGCTGATAGTTTTTCTATCCGGGCTTTATATGCCAGCATCAGGAGATGAACTTTCTGACCTGAAACAGCAATTAAAAACGCTGATGGCTAAAGTTGAAGCGCTGGAAGAAAAAAGAGGCACAAAACAGACGGAGAAAACTGAAATAATTCCGGTAGAAGATGCGGTGATGGTGGGACAGGTGCCTGGGACCTGGAAGATTCCGGGTACCGAAACCTCACTGGGGATTTCCGGGTTTGTCCGTGCCCACATGATCTATGATATCGGCCCCAGACCATCATCTGCCGGCGGTGATGTTGCCTCTATTCACCGCGCGCTACTGGAAGATGACCCCGAGTATGACATTCGAGGTGACGTCCGTCTGGCTGGACGTGATGCACGTTTTAATATTGAAACCTATACCCCTACTAACCTGGGCCTGATGCATATCTTTATGCAGACAGACTTTAAAGGTGACCCCGACAATAAGGCCAGCCGCGCCACCACCAATCGAACTGCCGCCAATGTCCGTCATGCCTATGCTGAGCTGGGTAACTGGTTGTTTGGCATGACCTATTCCACTTACCTGGACAGGACTGTATTTGGCGACAAGGTTGATCCTACCGGTCCCCAGGGCCGTACCATGATCCGCCAGGGACAGCTGCGTTATACACATCACTTTGATGATAACCGTGAGTTTGCTATTGCCATAGAAAATCCTCATACGGATTTTGTTGATGCCGATGATGAAAACTCGGTAGATGCCTACCCGGACCTGGCCATGCATTATCGATATGAAACCGGCCAACGTATGCATCAGTTCAGTGCCATGGCACGTCGTATAGGCATCAAGCAGGAGCTACCTGTCCCTGCTTATGACAGCGTCATGTCCTGGGGACTCAATACCTCAGGGTATTACTGGTTTCCCAATGGACGCAACCGCCTGACCTGGTATTTGAATTTTGGTGACGGGATTGGCCGTTACCTGGAAGCCGGCCGGGACCAGGGGGCCTCAATAACCGAGGATGGCAAGCTTGATACCCAGTTTGGATATGGTGGTTTCGTGACCTTCAAACATCTATGGACAGACACCTTGTCCAGTAATGTTGATTTTGGTTTTGGCCTTTACGACCTCAACCCTGAAGAAACAGCGGATGCCAACAAACGCCTGTTATCGAGTCATGTGAACCTGATATGGGTACCCCATGACCAGCTGGAATTTGGACTGGAGTATGTCTGGGGCAAAAGGGAAGTCCACGACGGGCGAAAAGGATATGTCAGCAGGCTGATGATGAATTCAATATTTAACTTTTAAACTCAAAGTCAGAAGCTACCTGGTTATCTGACCTGTATTTTGTCCAGCAGGTCCATTTCCATGATCCACATACACAACACCAGTTTTTCTCCCTGGGAAAGTCTCTCTATCAGGCTGCGCTGAGCCTCAGTTTTTCCCTTTTGTTTTTTTAGCTGTACTACCCCATCGGAAATACAACTTATCATCTGATCACTGATATTGATATCTGCTATATCAATTAATTCTGCCTGCTCAACGATTTCTTTTCCAAATAGGTTAGCCAGCCCATTGGAGACTCTTATTTTCTCGGCCTCAAAATCCACTTCATTGTGTTGTATGTCTTCAGTCATATTTTGATGTATTCAGTTTTAAAAAAAAGTTCCCGTTTTATTTAATATATTTTTGTAAACCACATTCACGCCAACCCGTTAATCACTACAACTGGAAGTTTTTTTCTAAAGATTATCCATGTTTAGCGGATTAATCCAGGTAACAAAACTTGCAAATTAAATATTGACAGGAAAAGAAGAAATTATGGCGATAAATAAAAAAATATTAACCATATGGTTTGTCATAACGATTTTATTTGTTTCTGGATGCGCCTCAGGCTCTTATAGCGAAAGACAGACTATAGGTGCCATGACTGGAGCGGCCGTGGGTGGTTTACTGGGTTCCCAGTTCGGCGGAAGGCGCGGTGATGACAAACTCGCCACCACCGCAGCCGGGGTATTTATTGGTACCTTGATAGGCAGTGAATTAGGCCGTTCCATGGATGAAGTGGACAGAATAAAGGCCAATGAAGCCAATACCCGGGCCCACAACGCCCCCATTGGTGAAAGGATCACATGGAATAATCCACAAAACAACCATTCCGGCTCAGTCACACCGACACGGGACGGTTATTCTGAATCAGGAAACTATTGCCGGGAGTTTTACCAGACAGTCAACATTGCG
>JAURPG010000007.1 GCA_030835405.1 Gammaproteobacteria bacterium
GGGCATGGGACATGGCTTCTGTCCCACCAGCAAGTACGAGGTCAGAACGACCATTAAGGATATGTTGTAGGCCACAATCGATGGACTGCATCCCGGAACCACAGTTACGTTGCACACTCCAGCCCGGAACCTTCTCACCGCACCCCAGGCGTAACGCCGCAATACGGCCAATATTGGCCTCGTCCTGCGAGGGCATGACACAGCCAAGAATAACCTCATCCAGCTCTGTGGGTTCAAACGGTTGGCGGGCCAGCAATGGTCTGCCCGCATCGACAGCAAGGTCCGCAGCCGCAAATGGGCCGGGGACACCGGTTCCCTTTAAAAACGGGGTCCGACTGCCGTCTACGATATAGACGTTTTTACTTGTTGCCGATCTTTTGGTTCGTTCCGCCATAATTATGTCTCAATACGACAATACCCTGTTTAAACAAAAAAGTTAATTGATAAAGTTGTCCATTAAATGGCAGGACACTAACCAGTTTGGATTGTCTTTAACAGGCTTTAGTTCAGGCCTGTCTTTACTGCATTTTTCTTCAGCATAAGGGCAACGGGCATGAAAGTGGCAACCTGCAGGTGGATTGATGGGGGATGGCACCTCTCCAGTTAATACATCATGGACTTTTTTCTTTTCAGGGTCCGGGACCGGAATGGATGATAACAGGGCACGGGTATAGGGATGAACGGGATGACTATAGAGCTTTTCCGCCTCGTTCATTTCCACAATCTTACCCAGATACATCACCGCAATGCGGTCAGACACATGTTTAACCACCGCCAGGTCATGGGCAATAAACAGAAGTGTCAGGTCCAGTTCCCGTTGCAGGTCAACCAACAGGTTTAGAATTTGAGACTGAATTGACACATCCAGGGCCGATACGGGTTCGTCGCAGATCAGCAATTTGGGGTTTAAGGCGATTGCCCTGGCGATCCCTATCCTCTGGCGTTGCCCTCCGGAGAATTCATGGGGAAAACGATCTACCGCATCTGATTGCAGGCCAACCTTGTCTAACAGATCCACGACCCATTTACGCCGATCGGCACGGCTACCAATACCATGTATAACATATGGTTCTTCAAGGATAGTCCCCACCGTATGCCGGGAATTGAGCGATTCCATGGGGTCCTGAAAGATGATCTGCATCTCTTTTCGGATTTCCCTGAGATCGCCTTTGGGCATGTTTATAATATCTCTGCCATCAAATTCAACTTCGCCAGAAGTTGGCTCATATAATCTTAATATTGCCTTCGCGACAGTACTCTTACCACAACCCGACTCCCCTACAATGCCCAGGGTTTCGCCCCGGTTTATCTCAAAAGAAATACCGTCTACAGCAAAGTTTGTCGCTACCTGACGGAACAATACCCCCCCACGAATAGGATAGTGCATCTTCAGGTCCTTTACCCTTAATAGCACGTCCTTACTCACGAACTTAACTCCTGCCATCGAATACAGGCAACGGTGCGATGGGATTCATCACCAATTGGTTCTCCTTTCGGATCGGTCTTACTGCAATCCTCCACTTCAAAGTCACATCTGGATCGGAACCGGCAGCCTTCTGGAATATTTTTCAAGTTGGGCACCAGGCCTTCAATGATCTCAAGCCTTGATTTAGGTGGTGTCTCCAGCCGGGGAATCGATTCCAACAGACCTTTGGTATAGGGATGATGGGGCGTGGAAAAAAGATCTTTTACCGGCGCCTGCTCTACGATCCTGCCGGCATACATGACGATGACCCGGTCACACATCTCCGCAATCACCCCCAGGTCATGGGTAATGAATATGATAGACATATTAATCTCCTGCTGCAGTTCACGCATCAGGTTCAGGATCTGGTTCTGGGTGGTCACATCCAGCGCCGTAGTGGGTTCGTCAGCTATAAGGATGTCCGGTTTACAGCTCAGGGCCATGGCGATCATCACCCTCTGTCGCATTCCGCCTGATAACTGGTGGGGATATTCACGAAGTCTTTTTTCCGGCGACGGAATACCCACCTTTTCCAGGATATCAATCTGTGCTGCATGGGATTCCGCTTCGCTCATCTCCGGAAAATGGATCTGGTAGATTTCACCCAGTTGCTTGCCTATCCTGTGCACCGGGTTCAATGCCGTCATGGGTTCCTGGAAGATCATGGCGATCTTTTTACCGCGAATGGTATACATTTTCTCCCTGGATAGTGAAAGCAGGTTCTCATCATTATAAGTTACCGTCCCCTTCACCACTTGCCCTGCCGGTTTTGGCAGCAGGCGCATAATGGACAATGCTGTGACACTCTTACCGCAACCTGATTCTCCAACTATCCCCAGACTCTCACCATGATGGAGGTCAAACGTGACATCATCCAGGACAGTGATACTATCTTCATCTGTTTGAAAGGTGGTAGTAAGATTATCTACCTTTAGGAGAACATCTTTTGAGGCCATGGTTATTGGATACGGTAGGTCTCATCGATTATTGTGACAGGCTCAAAGCTTCGACCTGATTCCATGGCTTCAAGTGTTTCCAGCTTCACATCTTCATCAATCCAGAATAAACCAAGGTCACTAACTGGCGGAAAAAGATATTTACCAAAACGGGTGCCGTGATGTTCTGGTAGTTTAATCCATCGCCAGTAGCTGTCACGAGTCCAGGGCACTTTAAAAAATGGTATATAAATACCTAGATCATGTATTTTTTGCTGAATTTCTCTAGAAAGCCGCTTGCGTTCCTCTTCTTCTGTACCTAATCGATATTCATCTATCAATCTGTCTAATTCAGGTTCATCAATATTCGAAAAATTATTGGTATTAGCTTTGTGGGCATTTTCTGAGTGGAATAAACTCCAGTATTCCGGTCTAAAATCTGAAGTTAAGGACAAATATGCAACCTGGTGTTTTTTCTCCAGTAGATTTTTGAAAAATGCCGAGTTATCGACAAGTTGCAGGTTGATCTCTACGCCGGCTTTTTTTGCTTCTTCCCTCAATAACACCAAACGCTCCGTTAGATTTGACTGGCCATATGGTAGATTTATTGATAATCGCTGACCATTTTTTACCCTGATACCATCTGGACCTCGCTGCGACCATCCAGCTTCATAAAAATATAAATCCGCCTTGTCTAGATCGAATTTCCTCGCAACAATATCTTCATTTGTATAGCCTGGATACCCGCTAAAGGCTGTGTTTTCCCTCGCGTAATCGCCACGTAATAATGTATCTATTACTTTCTGAATATTTAATGAATGGGCCAGTCCATATCTGACATTTACATCGTTGAAAAGTCCGACATCAACGTTCAGCAATAATCCTGCTATAGACTGTGGCGCCTCGTTATAGAATTGAATTTTGTGTATGTAACCTGAATCATACTGTTCACCGCGTGCCTTATCATGCCAGTAATCCGGCCAAACCATCCAGAATGTATCGAGCTCACCTTTCAAAAAGTGATTAAATGAAGTTTGAATCTCTCTGATTATTGATACTCTGATTTTATCCACGTTATATCTGTTTTTAAAATATCTGTAATCTTTTGCCCACCAGTCTTCATTTCGGGAAAATTCGATATACTTGCCCTTATCAACGGTTGTCATTGTATAGGCACCGGTATTGGGTTCAATTAACCAGTTATAATCTGTCACCCAGTTTTCATCCAGCTTATGGAAATGCCTGGCAACAGGGATAACATTAGTATAAAAGAGCAAGTCATTTTCAGGCCGAGGCGTAACATATTTTACACTGATGATATGTTGTCCATGTTTTTGCACATCTGTAATTTCATTTGTAAACCAGTTGTTGGCAAATGGGTCAATTATATATTCGGACCGCATAAACTCACGGGTAAAAATAAAATCATCAGCTGTGACTGATACGCCGTCAGACCAGGTTGCATTAGGATCCAGCTTATAAAACACTGTCACACCATCTTCAGCAAATGCCCAATGGGTTGCCAGCTCAGGTATAGGATTATTTGTATTAGGATGGATATTCGTAAGGCCCATCTGGTATGAACGAATATAATTTGCAAAGATACCATTAGCATCAGGTCCTGCAGAACGAATGGTTAATGGAAATCCCTGTAGTGAATCTCTGTATACACCACCTTTCTTTGCATTTGGCGATGCAAACACCGGATCTTCATTATTGGTTTCCCACACCAGGTTATCTGGCAATGGAGAAACGGGATAGTCCGGCAATTCTACTACTGTGTTTGTTTCCGCGGATACATTTTGAGCATCGGCATTATCATCTTCAAATACACAACCTGCTATTAATAACAAACAGAGATAAATGGGTAAATATTTGACCCGCATTAAAACGCAACCTTATATTTATCATCAATTATTGTTACCGGCTCAAAACTTTCATTATTTTTCATGGCCTTCAGGGTGCGTTGTTTTTCTTCTTCATCTATCCAGAACAGGCTCAAATACATCGGATCAAACAGTGTGTCCGACAGTCTTGTCCCATATGCCTCAGGTAGTTTCACCCAGCGCCAATATCCATGTCTGACATATGGGACATAATATGAAGGAATATAGACACCTGACTCATGTATCTTCATATCCAGTGTTCTTGCCAGTTCTGTCCTTGCATTTACATCATCTGAATTATCATACTGCTCTATCAATGCATCTATCTCTGGATCATCCATGTTCGTTATATTATTTGTTTGTGGTTTATGAGCATTGTCAGAATGAAAATGTTGCCAAAAAGAAGGCCTTAAACTGATTGACCAGGACATCCATGCGGCCTGGTGCTTCTTTTCGATCACATTCTTATAATAAGTAGCACTATCGAGCAGATTAAGCTGCAAATCTACACCAGCCTTTTTTGCCTCCTCACGTAACACAACAAGTCGATCTGTATGCAACTGGGTTGAATATGCCAATACAACGACCAACCGGTTTCCGTCTTTAATCCGGATACCATCAGGTCCGCGTTCTCCCCAACCTGCTGCCGAAAAATATTCATCCGCTTTGTCCAGATCAAATTCCCTGGCACGGATTTCCGTATTTGTATATTCACCATATCCTGTATGCATGGCATGAAGCCGTTCATAATCACCACGAAGTACAGTATCGATCATCGTTTGAATATTGATGGAATGTGCCAGTCCATAACGTACATTAATATCTAAAAAGATTTCATTATCAAGGTTTAGATAGATTCCAGCCGCAGGTTGTGGCAAATCGTTATAAAACCAGATTTTATGTATGTATCCATTCTGATATGTCTTGTCATTGGTTTTGTCATGCCAGTAGTTTGGAAAAGTTAATATTGATGTATCCAGCTCACCTCTAAGGAAATGTCTATAAGCTGTTTCCGGATCACGAATAACACTAATCCGCACCTTATCTACGTTAAACCTATTTTGATAATATTTAAGATCATTTCCCCACCAGTTTCGGTTGCGTGTAAACTCCACATATTTACCTTTTACCACGTCAGTAATCTGATAAGGACCAGTATTCGGAGAAATAAGCCAGTTATAATCCATCACCCAATTTTCATCGAGTTTATGAAAATGCCTTGGAGTTGGGGAAATACTGTAATAGAGCAGTAAATCATCTTTTGGTTTGGCGGTACCACCTGTAACGCTTATTGTGAAGTCATCATATTTTTTTACGTCTACGATCTCTGAGTTGTAATAATTGTTGTAATAAGGTGCAACAATATATTCAGATCGCATAAAGTCCAATGTATACATGAAGTCATCAGCTGTGACCTGCTTTCCATCTGACCATTTTGCATCCTGGTTTATTTTAAAATAGACGGTTTTATTATCATCTCCATAAGCCCAATGTGTCGCCAGTGCTGGCATGAACTTACGGGTATTAGGATGAATATCCGTAAGTGAAAGTTGATTGGATAAAATATAACCTCTAATACCCGAGTTGGAATCTGGCCCAACGGCCCTGAGGGTCAATGGAAAACTGGGCATATATTCATTGTACGTCCCACCAGGTTTTGCATTGGGATCAGCAAATACGGGATCATCTTCGTTAGTCAACCACACCAGGCCTTCAGGCAGTTCACTAACGGAGTATTCAGGTAAATCTTCAACAACAGGAACTACCTGTTGCTCTGTCGTCCCAACTGTAACATTACCCTCGTTACCATCCTGGCTGGAACAACCATAAGTCAGCACCAGGATAAGTGATAAAAAAATAAATTTATTCATAGATTGTATGTTTCTTGGGATCATAAGCCTCTCTGATTGCCTCGCCGATAAATGTCACCATGGTTAATACTAATACCATAGACATTACTATAGAGGAAACTATCCATGGTGATTGTAAATTATCAATCCCCTGCCGGAGCAGTTCACCCCAACTGGGGGTGGGAGGTGGCAGGCCAAACCCCAGAAAATCAAGTGAAGTCAGGGCGGTAATGCCGCCGGCAACGGAAAATGGAATGAATGTGATAATGATTGATACGGTATTGGGGATGATGTGGTGAAAAATGATTCGGGCAGTCCCTGCTCCTAGGGCCCGGGAGGCCATAACATATTCGCGCTCTTTTTCCTTGTAGGTAGCTGTGCGCATATACCAGGTCATACTCATCCAACTAAACATCAGCATCACTATAACCAGTGACCAGAAGTTGGGAACGATAATAGACGCGATGATCATAATGACATACAGAAAAGGAATATTAGACCAGATCTCAATCAATCGCTGAAACAACAAATCAAACGCCCCTCCCCAATAGCCCATCAGACAGCCTATGGCGGTACCCACCACGTAATTACAGATCAGCAAGAACAATGAAAAGAAAATGGCAATACGAAAACCATAAACCAGCCGGGCAACGATGTCCCTGCCCACCGTATCCGTACCCAGGTAATGTTGAGTTTCAAAGGATGGTGCATTGGGAGGATAATTGCCGACTGTCAGATCCGTTTCAAAGGCATTGTAGGGCACAGGGGGAAGTAACACCCAGTTATCACTATCTTCATCATTGAACTTTTGTTTTAAGTCACGGTAATTGGTTTCGTATTGGTAATCCAGGCCAAATACATCGCCCGGTATGATGGCGCCATAGGTTGGGAAATACCACTCCCCCTCATAGCTCACCATCAGGGCCCGGCTGTTAACAAACACCTCGGCAACCAATGAAAGCAAGATCAGACTAATAATAATGATAGCTGACCAGTAACCCCGCTTTACCGACCGGAAACGTTTGAAGGTCTTGAGTGTCAGGGGACTGAATTGAATCAATGCCATGACTTATGCACCGAACCTGACCCGGGGGTCCACTAATGCAACACAGATATCAGACAGGATGTTTCCAATCAGTGAGAGTAAGGAACCAATGACAAGGATGCCCATGACCACCGGGTAATCCCGTTCCACCAGGGACTCATAACCAAGCAAACCAAACCCATCAATGTTAAAAATTTTCTCTATCAAAAATGACCCTGCCAGGAACAGGGTGATATTTTCACCAAAGTTGGTGGCAATGGGAATAATGCTATTGCGAAAGGCATGTTTTACCACCGCCGTCTTGAATTCCATGCCCTTGGCCATGGCCGTCCTCACATAATCTGCGGCAAGGTTGTCCATGAGGGAATTCTTCATAAGAAAAGTCATCACCGCAAATGCACCGGACATGTAGGCGATCAAGGGCAGCACCGAATGCCAGAGAATATCTTTTACTTTGCCTATAAAAGATAATTCATCAAAATTATTACTGGTAAATCCACTAAGCGGGAACCACTCCAGGTAAAAGGCGAAGATAGTAATGACAATTATCCCCATCACATAACCGGGGATGGCGTAACCGATAAATACCAGTATGGATGAAATATTATCGATATGGGTCTTGTGCTTGATGGCCTTCAGGATCCCCAGGGGAATACAGACCATGTAGGTCAGCAACATGGTCATCACGCCATAGTAAATGGAGATAGGCAGGCGTTGCTTAATACTTTCCCAGACCGGTTCTCCATAGCGGGTAGAATAGCCAAGGTCCAGTAACAGGATATTCTTTAACCAGATACCATAGCTTTCCAGAATGGGTTTATCGAATCCATAATATTCCTTGAGCTGGTTTAACTGGGATTCAGATAACGTTGAGCCAGCTATCCCCTGGTTATTGCTTTGAAAGCTTACCTGGTCACCGGAGGCCAGCTGGGCCTCGGTAAGCATGCGTTCAATAGGACCACCCGGCACCATCCGCGTTACTGTGAACACCAGGATGGTAATCCCCAGGAAGGTAGGGATTATCAGCAGGAAACGCCTGATAAAATATGCGGTCATAATGATTTGTGATCCTTAAATATCATGCGTAATATTATACAAAATCATTGATTTTAAGAGTAAATATCGCAAATTCTACCATTAAAATGCAAATAAATTCTAAATCGCAATCAAGCTATTTTTATTTAATCATTGTTTCAATATTTTACCTGTCTGGTTGTACATCAGGGCAGCTTTCCAATGTGGAGTCTGGCAACGAAGCCCAGATACTGCACATTGGTAATGGTACCGAACCACAAGACCTTGATCCCCATATTGTTACCGGCGTAACAGAACATAATATACTTATATCACTAATTGAAGGTCTTGTATCTAAACATCCTGAAAACCTATCTCCTGAACCCGGGGTAGCTTCATCATGGGATATCAGTGATGATGGAAAAATATATACGTTCCAATTAAGAGATAATGCCAAATGGTCAAATGGTGACCAGGTTACCGCATACGACTTTGTATTTAGCTGGAAACGAGCACTGACCCCAGATCTCGGAAACCAATATGCATATATTCTCTACCCGATCGAAAATGCGGAGCAATACAACAAAGGAAAAATCACTGATTTCAATGAAGTTGGAATACATGCTTTAGATGATAAAACTCTGGAAATCAGGCTAAACCACTCAACGCCATATTTTCTTGGCATACTTGACCACTATAGTACTTTCCCTGTACACAAACCAACTATTGAAAAATTTGGAGATATTAGTACCCGCGGTAGCGAATGGACAAGAGCAGGAAATTTTGTAGGGAACGGTCCCTTTACCTTAAAAGAATGGCAACAAAACAAAATAATTATTGTCGAAAGAAACCCGAATTATTGGGATGCCGATCAGGTTGCACTTGATGAGATACATTTCCATCCAGTCGATCAGATAAATACCGAAGAAAGACTTTTTCGAACTGGTCAGTTACATATTACAAACAGTATTCCTCCAGAAAAAATAGATACCTATCTGAATGACAGCCCGGAACTTATCAAAATACATCCATACCTGGGAACATATTTCTATAGATTTAACACTACAATTGAGCCATTAAATAATGCGAAAGTCAGGCGGGCCCTTGCTATGGCTATAGATAGAAAGCTGATCGTCGAAAAAATAACCAAGGGAGGCCAAACACCTGCATACACATTAACGCCTCCCAATACTTTAGGTTATACCTCTACCTCAGCTATACAATATGATACTAATCGAGCCCGGGAATTATTGGCTGAAGCTGGATTTCCTGATGGTGAAAATTTCCCCGAATTACAGTTATTATTTAATACTTTGGATACACATAGATTAATTGCCGAAGCAATTCAACAGATGTGGAAGAAAGAATTAAATATAAATATCACACTATATAATCAGGAATGGAAAGTTTACCTGGACTCCGGAAGAACCATGAACTATCAGATTAGCAGAGCTGCCTGGATTGGAGATTATGTTGATCCTAATACATTTTTAGATATGTTTGTATCAAACGGAGGAAATAACAGGACTGGTTGGTCCAATGCCGAATATGATAATTACATAGCTATGGCCGCTCTGGCATCTGATATAGAAACAAGATATCAATATTTTCAACAAGCCGAAAAAATCCTTAACGAAGAAGTCCCGATCATCCCCATATATACTTATAGCAGAGTATTTCTAAAATCTCCCGCTGTGCAAGGCTGGTATCCAAATTTACTTGATCATCACCCATATAAATACGTTTACCTAGAGCAAGTAAATACGGATAACTAAGACCATGTTCCGGTTTGTCCTAGTAAGACTGTTGCAGGCAATACCGGTGCTATTAATTGTTATATCTATTACATTTATGCTGGTAAGGGCTGCACCCGGCGGTCCTTTTGATAGTGAAAAAAACGCACCTCCCGAGGTTATCCAGAAACTGAATGAAAGATACCATCTGAATGACTCCCTGATTACACAGCTTAGCGATTATATTAGTAATGCCTTACAAGGTGATTTAGGCCCTTCATTTCGATACCCCGGACGAAGTGTCACTGAAATAATTTTTACTGGATTGCCTGTTACTTTAGAACTTGGCCTGTACGCAACATGTTTTGCAATTGTGATTGGTTTATTAACTGGATTAATTGCGTCGTACAGACCAAATTCATGGCAGGATTATTCTGCCATGACATTTGCGATGACCGGAATTTGCCTGCCTTCTTTCGTGTTGGGGCCATTGTTAATATTGATATTTTCAATATGGCTTGAATGGCTTCCTGTTTCAGGATGGAACCAATTTAATGGCGATAAAATTCTGCCATCAATTACGTTGGGGGCTGCCTATGCCGCCTACATCTCACGCCTTACCCGCGGAGGTATGCTTGAGATCCTCTCTCAGGACTTTATCCGCACTGCCAGAGCCAAGGGCCTGTCTGAAACTAGGGTTATTTTAAAACATGGCCTCAAAGGTGGTTTATTACCCGTTGTGACCTTTCTCGGCCCGGCATTTGCGGGTTTGTTGTCCGGGTCCTTTATCATAGAGACCATATTCCAGATCCCCGGTATTGGCCGGCTATATGTCCAGGCGGCATTCAACCGTGATTACACCATGATCATGGGAACGACTATATTCTTTGCCACGCTGATTGTGGTGTTTAATCTGATTTCAGACATTATAGCGGCCATGTTAAATCCCCGTATTACTTACAAGGGGAAAAATTAAGCATGGCTACCGCGGCAATAGACCTAAAAAATATACAACAGGGACGCTCTCTCTGGCAGGATGCCATGTCTCGACTTAAGCAAAATCACCTTGCTGTGTTTGGACTTGGCGTTGTTATTTTCCTTATATTGATCGCCATCTTTGCCGATCTGATTGCGCCCTATTCTTATGAGGAGCAAAACCTGGCTTTGGGTGCATCTCCTCCGTCTGCGGATCATTGGCTGGGTACCGATACCCTGGGCAGGGACCTGTTTACCCGGATACTGTATGGCAGCCGTATATCCCTGATGGTGGGAATCCTGGCCACCACCGTTGCACTGACCATCGGTGTGACCTGGGGCACCATCTCCGGTTACCTGGGTGGCCGTGTAGATATGGTCATGATGCGTATTGTGGATATTCTTTATGCCCTGCCCTTTACTATTTTTATTATTTTGCTCATGGTGGTATTCGGCAGGAATATTTATCTGCTATTTTTTGCCATTGGTGCCGTGGAATGGCTGACCATGGCCAGGATCGTACGCAGCCAGGTGATGAGTATCCGTAACCAGGAATATATCGATGCGGTCATTAGTATGGGGTTACCCAGATGGCGGATTATCACCCGGCATGTGTTGCCGAATATACTCGGACCGGTCATTGTCTACACTACCCTGACCATCCCGGGGGTGATCCTGCTGGAATCATTCCTGAGTTTTCTGGGGCTGGGGATCCAGCCCCCCATGAGTTCATGGGGTTCATTAATCTCGAACGGTGTCGAGACCATGGAAGAATATCCCTGGTTGCTCATCTTTCCGGCACTGACCTTATCTGTGACCCTGTTTTCACTAAACTTCCTGGGTGATGGTCTGCGCGATGCCATCGATCCACGCTCGGCAAAGGACTGACGATGCCTATATTGCAAGTGGATGATCTCAGTATCAGCTTTCGTACCCGGGAGGGCAGGATTGAAGCGGTCAAAAATGCCAGTTTTACTCTGGATAAAGGTCAGACATTGGGGATTGTCGGCGAATCCGGCTCGGGGAAATCCGTCTTATGCTACAGCCTGTTAGGCCTGTTACCCATGCCACCTGCCAGTATCGACAGTGGCAAGGTAATGTTTGATGATAAAGACCTTCTCAAGGCCAGCAAGCAGTCTGTAAGACACATACGTGGAAATCGCATCTCCATGATCTTTCAGGACCCTATGACATCCTTAAACCCCTATCTCACTATTGGCACCCAGCTGGTCGAATCCTTGACCATACATAAAGGTATGAATAAACAGTCTGCGAGAAGAAGGGCTATCCAGTCCATGGATGAAGTGGGGATCGCAAATCCCGAGAAGCGCATAAATAGTTACCCGCACGAACTTTCAGGTGGGATGAAACAGAGGGTAATGATTGCCATGGCATTGTTAACAGAACCTGAAATCCTTATCGCCGATGAACCCACCACGGCATTGGACGTCACCATACAGGCACAGATTTTAAGGTTAATAAAGCAACTGCAACACGAGCATAAAGTTGGACTGATTTTTATCAGTCATGACCTGGGGGTCATTGCCGGGATCGCCGATGAAGTCCTGGTCATGGAAAAAGGAGACATTGTAGAAGCCGGGCCCGTTGAGGATATTTTTTATCAGACCCGCCATCCCTATACAAAGAAACTTCTGGCCTCAATCCCCAATACATCAAAACCTGGCAAATATCGCTATAAACGAGATAATACTTCTTCCCCCCTTCTGAAGTTACAAGAGGTAAAAACCTATTTCCATAAATCACACAGCTTCTTACAGTCCCGATCTGAGGAAATAAAAGCGGTAGATAATGTATCGCTGGAAATTTACCCCGGCGAAACACTAGGCCTTGTCGGTGAATCCGGAAGTGGCAAATCCACTATCGGGCGGTCAATTATCAAGTTGGTAGATATTCACGAAGGAAAGGTAATATTTAAAGAACAGGACATCTTATCTACAGGGCATTACCAGTTTGACCGGTTACGTCATGAGATTCAGATGATATTCCAGGATCCTTATTCATCACTCAACCCCCGCATGACCGTGTTTGATACCCTGGCCGAGGCAATCAGCCTTAGAAATAAGCAGAATAATAAAAATATTACCCCTGAAGTCATTCAATTAATGGAAGACGTTGGCTTGAATGCCAATCAAATTCGCAAATATCCACACGAATTCTCCGGTGGACAAAGACAACGCATTGCCATTGCCCGTGCCCTCGCATTGCGGCCCAGGCTAATCATTGCCGATGAGCCGGTTTCAGCACTGGATGTGACGATACAGGCACAAATCCTGGATTTGTTATTGACTCTAGTAAAGAAATACCAGTTAACCATGATTTTCATCTCTCATGACCTGTCTGTTGTCCGTTATATCAGTGACAGGGTGGCGGTGATGCAAAGCGGCAAAATTGTCGAAACCGGCGAGACGGAAGCATTATTTTCCAGCCCTCAACACGATTATACCCGCTCACTGATACGGGCCATCCCCATTCCCGATCCAGAACAAGAGCGTCTACGACAAGCTGCCACAACAATTACCTGATAATCACAAGTTTCATATCTCTGGCTGATTTATTCTCCTTGAATCCATATAATGGGTCTAAATAATCAACATGGAGATTCAAGATGAGCATGCTGGAAGGTAAACGTGCACTAATCACCGGGGTTGCGAGTAATCGTTCTATCGCCTATGGGATTGCCCAGGCCATGCACCGTGAGGGGGCTGACCTGGCATTCACCTATCAGAATGATAAATTGAAAAGCCGGGTTGAAGGATTTGCAGAGGAATTAGGTTCAAGTATTACCCTGCCCTGCGAACTGACAGATGATTCGCAAATAGAAAACGTGTTTTCAGAATTATCAAAAACCTGGGATGGTCTGGACATTCTTATCCACTCTGCGGCCTTCGCCCCGCGGGAAATGTTAGAGGGCAGTTACCTGGAGAATTTAAACCGGGAAGGTTTCTTAATGGCCCATGACATCAGCTCTTATAGTTTTTCCGCCCTCGCCAAGGCAGCAAAACCCATGATGGAAGGCAGAAACAGTGCCATGCTCACCCTGTCATATATTGGAGCAGTGGTTGCCATGCCCAACTACAACGTAATGGGGGTTGCCAAGGCCAGCCTGGAGGCAAATGTCCGTTATATGGCCGCCAGCCTGGGACCTGAAAATATCCGCGTCAATGCCATCTCTGCCGGCCCCATACGAACCCTTGCCGCATCCGGCATTAAAGGCCTGAAAGGTTTTTTAAATCATGTCGAGGAACATTCACCTTTACGACGAAATGTCACCATTGGCGAAGTGGGCAATGTGGCTGCATTTCTATGTTCAGATATGGCCTCCGCAGTCACAGGTGAAATCACTTATGTTGACTGTGGATATAACATTGCAGGATCAAGCTAGAAGTTAAAAGTAAATAGCATTATTTTTTCACTTTCAACTTTAAACTTTTCACCGATAGATAAAGAGGACAAATGTGAAAGATAATAAATTACTTTTATGGATATTAATTGGGGCAATCGGCGGCATCTTCTGCGGCTGGTTCTTTGGCACCGCTATGATGTCCATTGCCTGGGTCGGTACATTTTTTCTCGATGCACTGAAGATGCTAATCGTACCGCTTATCATCGCGGCGGTCATTACCAGTATCACTGCTATCGGAGATGTCAGGCACCTGGGTAAACTCGGTGGTTTTACCGTACTTTACTATCTCAGCACCACAGCCATTGCCGTCTTCATCGGCCTGGTGGCGGTAAATATCATTCAACCCGGTGTCGGCACAGAGCAGCTCAGTCAGGACATTCCCGATGCTATCGTGGGTAAAGATGCAACTGGTATTGGCGATATTATCCTGACACTGATCTCACCGAGCCTGGTGGATTCTGCCGCCAGACTGGAGCTATTACCCATTATCGTTTTTTGTATCTTTTTCGGAATCGCCCTGACCACCATAGGTGAACGCGGTACAACTATTTCAAACTTTTTTGAAGGTCTTAACGATGTCATGATGAAACTGGTGATCTGGTTAATGTATCTGGCACCGGTGGGGATATTTGCCCTGATCGCATCAAAACTGGGTGAATCCGGCGGTGGCGAGGCCGTCTGGATTGAGATACAAAAAGTCGGCTGGTATATGTTTACGGTTATTTTTGCACTGGTGCTGCATTTCATTTTTCTGTTCGGGGTGTTGAAGTTCATGGGTGGACGGGGAATTGATTATCTGCTCTCCATGCTCAGGGCACTGGTCACGGCATTCGGTACGGCCAGTTCCAGTGCGACCCTGCCACTTACCATGGAATGCGCTATTGAAGCCGGCGTCAAGAAAAGGGCAGCAAAATTTATTTTGCCCCTGGGGGCAACAGTCAATATGGATGGAACGGCCCTTTATGAGGCGGTTGCAGTCATGTTTATTGCCCAGGCATATGGCTATGATATGGGTTTTACGCAGCAGTCAATTATTTTTATTACCGCGACACTGGCGGCAATCGGCGCTGCTGCCATCCCCCAGGCGGGACTGGTCACTATGGCCATAGTATTAACAGCAGTAAACCTGCCCCTGGAAGGTGTAGGCTTGATCCTGGCAGTTGACTGGTTCCTGGATCGTATACGAACAACAGTTAATGTCTGGGGTGACAGTGTGGGTACAGCAGTTATCCAGCACTACACCCTGGAAGACGATGTAGATTAATTTAGATTATCTTCAAAAATCTGAATGTCTGCGTCCGCGCGAAGGTCTTTAAGTATATTTGACCAGGTGCGTGAGGCATTATTTTGCATAACCCTGTTAAATATCTCGGCGATGTCCTCATCAGCGAGAGATTCAGGGTCAATGTCATTTACATTTTGAATGATTACAATACCATAATCGCCAGTAATCAAAGGTGTTCCAGTCACTGAGATTTCGCCTTCTACAGGCTTGTCAGCAACAAACGCGGCTTGAAGCAATTGACGGTTAAGGGCCAGATCAGTACGGCCCACCTCATTCTTGTTGGTCCAGATTATCGAATATTCCTCTGCTACTGTATCTGTATCTGCACCCTGGCGTATCTTTTCAACAATTTCATTACCTCGATCTGCAGTTAATCCCGATACCTTATCAAACAATATTTTTTCCCTAATAGAATCTTGAACTTCCGATAACTCCATTATTCTTTGTGGCAAATGTTCGGTTACCCTGATTACCACAATTTGATCGGCATTAATTTCAATCAGTTCACTATTGTTTCCTTCAATAAGGACATCATCACTGAATGCAGCTGAAAGGACATTCTGATTATTTAAGAGGATATCATTACCTCCGGTCCTGGATAAATAACCACTTTCCTGAACAGGGAGACCCAACGATTCTGAGGCAATATCCAAAGTATCCGGGTTTTCGTAGGTAAGCACCGCCAGTTCATCATACAGTTCAAAAAAACGTTTCTCAGCCTGGCTTCGACGGTAATCTGTTTCAACTTCTCCGCGGACATCTGCCAATTCAGGACGATCTCCGCCCGTAACCTCATCAACGATAATGATTTGAAAGCCATAATCGGTTTGAATCGGCTCGCTTAGTACACCTACATCAGAATTAAAGACAACCTCATCAACTTCCGGGTCCAGGACACCCTGGTTTAAAAAGCCAAAATCACTAACTTCCACCGTAATTTCGTCACCATCATACTGACTTCGGGCATCATCAAAGCTCATGCCTGAATTTACAACTTGGTCATATATTTCATTTGCAATATTTTCTGCATTTTCCCTTTCTTCTTCGCCCTCTGAATACACCAGGATCTGCCTGACCTTTCTTCTTTCAGTGACGCTGTAGTTATCCCGGAAAGTATCAAAATAGGTCTCTAGTTCTCCATCTTCAACGGAAACCTCCCGGGCGACATCATCTATGGATAGATGGATATAGGCGATCTTAACCTGTTCGGGGCTGATATAACTGGCTGAATTCTGATCATAATCTGCCTGTATTTCCGACTGAGCAACTTCAATACCTGCCTCAAAATCATCATATTCAATGGTGGCATATCGAATATCTCTCGTCTCCCTCTCTATGGCACCTATCAACCTTAACTCACGAGGTGTGACAATAGTGGTTTGCAATAAACCAGTCTGTAGTTGTTCCAGACTCAGGTCATCTCGCATTTCTGCTTCAAACATAGGTGCTGACATACCCGACCTGAGCAGGAAACTATTATAGGCAACGGTATCAAAACCCTCTGGGTTTCTGAAATTTGGAATTTCCAGGATGGCCTGCCTGATCTGGTCATTACTGACCCTTAACCCCATATCTTCCTTGATATCCAGCAATAAGATTCTGTCTATCAATTTATCCAGGGTCTGCTGTTTAATAAACTCATTTTCTTCAGCCAGTTGTGGACTTATATTCTGGAATTGTCTGCGGATATTCTGATACGAGGATTGATATTCAGCTAATGAAATACTCTCCCCATTAACGATGGCAGCATCAATATTTGCAGTACTACCAAAATAGGAAGTGATCCCCCAGAAAGCGAACGGAATAATCAGTAAGGCGATAAATAATACGGCCACCCAACCGGTAAATAAATTTCTAATAATCTGTAACATTGCTTGTTATTGTAACCTAAAACCTACGAAAAAAGGCGTACCTTAAACCAGGTACGCCCATCTTTCAATCTGGCGGAGTGGACGGGACTCGAACCCGCGACCCCCGGCGTGACAGGCCGGTATTCTAACCAACTGAACTACCACTCCCTAATTTGGTGGGTGCTGAGAGGCTCGAACTCCCGACATTCGCCTTGTAAGGGCGACGCTCTCCCAACTGAGCTAAGCACCCGGAAGTGCTTGCTAGTTTATGGCATCCTTAAGTGCTTTTCCAGGTTTGAATCCTGGGACTTTAGAAGCCTTGATTTTAATGGCCTCCCCTGTCCTCGGATTTCTCCCGGTACGGGCTTTTCGCTTTCTAACGGTAAAAGTGCCGAACCCAACTAACGTAACACTATCGCCTTTTTTCAGTGCCTTGGTAATTGCTGCCAGGGCACCATCTAACGCCCTTCCAGCAGCCGCTTTAGAAATATCGGCGGAATCAGCAACAGCATCAATTAAATCTGATTTATTCATAATATACAAACCCCTTGGTTCTTCCCCAGGAAGACAAACAATTTGGTGAAGTGAAAAATTCTAGAGATGAAACTCAGTCGAGCTTTATATCAAGCAGTGAATATAACGTCAAGCAAAGGCATGAATTATTTAGTTTATTTTTAAATAAATAAAACTTGACTAGTGAGGCCGGATAATATCATCTCCATTTTCATCAGATGTATTATCTTCTTTATTAATCATATCCTCTGAATTTTTTCCCGGTTGTGGCATATGTTGTAATGCTATCTCGAACACCTCATCAATCCATCTTACCGGCTTGATATCCAGATTCTGTTTTATGTTTTTTGGAATTTCTGTCAGTTCACGTTCATTCTCATGCGGAATGAGGACAGTTTTGATTCCACCTCTCAATGCCGCTAATAATTTTTCCTTTAATCCACCAATAGGTAATACTTCACCTCTGAGAGTGATCTCGCCAGTCATGGCAACACTGGATTTAACCGGTATACCGGTTAATGCTGAAACCAATGCGGTACACATTGCCACACCGGCACTGGGTCCATCCTTAGGTGTTGCCCCTTCAGGCACATGGATGTGAAAATCATTATCCCGGTAAAACTTAGGACTTATACCCAATACTTCACTTCGACTTCGTACTACGGTCATAGCAGCCTCTATGGATTCCTGCATGACTTCACCCAGTTTTCCTGTTCGGGTGGCTTTACCTTTTCCAGGAACAATCGCAGCTTCAATGGTCAAAAGATCTCCGCCCACTTCTGTCCACGCCAGCCCAGTCACCTGACCGACCCGGTCCTCCTGTTCAGCAAGACCAAACCGGAAGCGTTTAACGCCGAGTAATTTCTCAAGTTGCCTATGGGTGATTGAACGTTGCTTACCTTCCGGCTGTTTAATCAATTGCTTAACGACCTTACGACAAATATTCGCGATTTCACGCTCAAGATTCCTGACACCCGCTTCACGTGTGTAATGACGTATTATATCTCTGACGGTTGACTCACTAATGGTGATTTCATCATCCTTAAGACCATTTGCCTTAATCTGCTTGGGAATTAAATACTTCTTGGCAATATTGACCTTCTCATCTTCGGTATAGCCGGATAAACGTATTACCTCCATTCTGTCCAATAAGGCAGGTGGGATATTCAGACTATTTGCTGTCATTACAAACATGACCTCCGAGAGATCATAGTCCACTTCAAGATAATGGTCATTAAACGAATTGTTCTGTTCGGGATCCAATACTTCCAGTAACGCAGAAGCAGGGTCACCTCGAAAATCCATGGCCATCTTGTCGACCTCATCAAGCAGGATGAGTGGATTTTTAGTTCCGCCCTTGGAAATGCTCTGTATTATTTTCCCGGGCATAGATCCTATATACGTACGCCTATGGCCTCGGATCTCTGCTTCATCCCTGACCCCACCAAGTGACATACGTATAAATTTTCTGTTTGTAGCGCGGGCAATGGACTTGCCCAGAGAGGTTTTACCAACTCCTGGTGGTCCCACCAGACACAGTATTGGTCCTTTGAGCTTTTTTACTCTTTGCTGGACTGCAAGATACTCCAGGATGCGATCTTTCACCTTTTCCAGGCCATAATGGTCTTCATCCAGAACCAATTCTGCTTTTTTAATATCCCTGGAAACCTTACTTTTCTTCTTCCAGGGCACGTTCACCAACCAGTCAATATAGTTCCTGACCACGGTTGCCTCAGCAGACATAGGCGACATCATTTTTAATTTATTTAACTCAGAGGTAGCTTTTGAAAGTGTGTCTTTGGGCATGCCAGAGGTTTCTATTTTCTGGGTAAGCTCTTCAATTTCGTTTGGCACCTCTTCCATGTCACCGAGTTCTTTCTGAATAGCCTTCATTTGCTCATTCAGATAATACTCCCGTTGACTCTTTTCCATTTGCGACTTAACCCGACCTCGGATTCGTTTTTCCACCTGTAATAAATCTATCTCAGCTTCCATTAACTGTATGATGTGTTCGAGACGTTCAGAGATATCAAATAACTCGAGAATACCCTGCTTTTCTTCCAGGCGAATTGCCATATGTGCAGCGATGGTATCGGCAAGTCGGCTGGGCTCATCAATACCAGCTACTGAGGATAAAATTTCAGGCGGGACTTTCTTATTGAGTTTTATGTATTGCTCAAACTGATGCATGGTAGAACGACTTAACACATCCAGTTCTTTTTCATCCGCTTCAGGTTCTTCCACCATCTCAACGGATGCAGAAAACATATCATCAATTTGAGTAAAGTCATTTATTTTGGCACGCCTGACGCCTTCCACCAGAACTTTAATCGTGCCATCTGGTAGTTTTAACATCTGTAAAATATTTGATAGTGTCCCAATCTTATAAATCTCATCAATTTTAGGATCATCTTCACCGGCAGATTTTTGTGCAATGAGTAATATCTGCTTATTGCCTTCCATCGCCTGATCCAGCGCCTTAATGGATTTCCCCCTACCGACAAATAGAGGAATGACCATGTGCGGATACACCACTACATCTCTTAGTGGTAAGACGGGATAACTATCGGGGGAAATATCTGATTCCATGTTTAACTGCCTTAATTTTGTAGGATAAAGCTAATATTGGGTTTAAAAACGTGTTTTCAAGGTACAAAAGAGATATTACCCTGGTATATATTGGTGCAATCAGTCAGATGCTGCCTTGGATATTTCTGATGTCTCGTAAATCATCAATGGTTTGGAATCACCCAGTATTACACCTTCATCTACCACAACCTTGGCAAGGCCCTCAATGGAGGGTAAATCATACATGGTATCAAGTAATACATTTTCCAGAATTGAACGTAGACCACGGGCACCGGTCTTTCTCTCCATAGAACGACGGGCAATCATCCTTAATGCGTCTTCACGGAATTCAATTTCTACCCCTTCCATTTCAAACAATCTTGAATACTGCTTGGTGATAGCATTTTTGGGTTCTACCAGGATTTCAATCAGCTGATCTTCATCAAGCTCATCCAGGGTGGCTGTTACCGGCATACGGCCTACAAATTCCGGTATCAGACCGTACTTGATTAAATCTTCCGGCTCAACCGTGTGGATGATTTCGCTCATGCTCGCCTTATCATCCTTGCTCTTTACCTCAGCTGAAAAACCGATACCGCCTTTTTCAGACCGTTCCCGGATAATCTTGTCTAAGCCCGCAAATGCACCGCCACATATGAATAAAATATTGGCTGTATTAACCTGTAGGAATTCCTGTTGAGGGTGTTTTCGTCCACCCTGTGGTGGAACGGAAGCAATGGTACCTTCTATTAACTTTAACAGGGCCTGTTGTACGCCCTCACCAGATACATCACGGGTTATAGATGGGTTGTCGGACTTGCGTGATATCTTGTCTATTTCATCGATGTATACAATCCCGGTCTGGGCTTTGTCGACATCGTAATCACACTTCTGCAGAAGCTTTTGAATAATATTTTCCACGTCCTCACCCACGTAACCTGCTTCCGTGAGGGTAGTAGCATCTGCAATGGTAAACGGCACATTCAACAGCCGGGCCAGGGTTTCAGCAAGTAAGGTCTTACCGCTGCCTGTGGGACCAATCAGCAAGACGTTGCTCTTGGTCAATTCCACATCGGATTTTTTTATCCCCTGATCTAATCGTTTGTAATGATTATAGACCGCCACAGAAAGGATTTTTTTCGCCAGTTCCTGTCCAATAACGTATTCATCTAGTATGGACTTAATCTCATGGGGGGTTGGCAGGTTATTCCCAATTCCTGAACTAGATTTTTCCTGAATTTCCTCTCGAATGATGTCATTACATAACTCGACACACTCATCACAAATGAACACAGACGGACCGGCAATCAACTTGCGTACCTCATGTTGACTCTTGCCACAAAAAGAACAGTACAAGAGTCTGTCGCTTTCTGAATTTTTGCCGTTTTTATTATCGCTCATTCGTCTTCTCTAGGATGTAATCTTATATCACAACGATTAACTTGGACTATTAAGTTTCTATATCGCCACTTTTATTATCTCCGTTTTTACCTATTTCTGGTAGAGATTTTCGGCTTTCGATAACCTCATCAATTAATCCGTATTCTTTTGCCTCATTGGCATTCATGAACCGGTCACGTTCAGTGTCTTGTTGAATGATATTAATAGGCTTTCCTGTATGAAAAGCCATAATTTTATTCAGTGCTTCTCGTGTTTTCAGTATTTCCCTGGCGTGTATATCGATATCACTGGCCTGTCCCTGAAATCCACCCAACGGCTGATGGATCATAACTCGCGAGTGTGGCAGGCAAAATCGCTTGTTTTCCGTACCACCGCACAATAATAGTGCGCCCATACTGGCCGCCTGACCGACGCACATAGTGCTAACATCGGGCTTGATAAACTGCATGGTGTCGTAAATGGCCAAGCCGGCAGATACAGAACCTCCCGGGGAATTAATATATAGGTGGATATCTTTGTCTGGATTTTCAGATTCCAGGAACAGTAGCTGGGCGACAATAAGATTGGCAACATTATCCTCAACCGGCCCAACCAGAAATACCACACGCTCTTTGAGTAACCTGGAATAAATATCATAGGATCGCTCACCCCGAGACGTCTGCTCCACCACCATCGGAACCAGATTTAGTGCTTTAACTTCCCCATTTTTCATAGTGTTACCAACTTTTATTCAAGTAAATAATTAGTATTTAGGCAGTCTGCCCGTTATTCATCAAATCGTCAAATTTTACGTCAATTTTATTAATTTTTGCATTTTCACAGACCCAATCGATTACCTGGTCTTCAAGTACCACGGCCTCAACTTCAGCTAATCGTTGTTTTTCCTGGTAATACCAGTTTATTACAACCTCTGGGTCTTCATAATTTGCCGCATTTTTTTCGATAATTTCTCTAACTTTAACAGGATCAGCCTTAAATCCCTCTGTTTTAATGATCTCCATCACAATCAACTGTAGCGCAACCCTTTTCTGTGCCTGTTCCTTGAACATATCATGGTTAGTTGCAGCATCTTTTTGGGTTTGTGGATCAATTCCATAGGATTTTAATCGCTCCAGATATTGATGTTCCAACCTGTGTATTTCTTCATGGACAAGGGCTTCAGGAAGTTCGACGGGATTGGCTTCATAAAGTTTATTCATCACCGCATCTCGCAATTTATTTCGCTGCGCTGATACGGCCTCTTTCTCCATATGACTTAAAACTTCTTTTTTAAAGGCCTCTTGCCCCCCCTCTTTAACACCAAATAACTCAAAAAACGCTTCATTTAACTCGGGCAGTACAGGTTCAAGTATTTTATTGATTTGAACTTCAAACTTAACTGGCTTGCCTGCAACACTTTCCTGATGATATTCATCAGGAAATTTCAGCTCTAGACTGACGTTATCACCGGATTTCTTACCGATTAACCCGTCTTCAAACCCTTGAATAAACCGGTTTTGCCCCAATTCCAGTTTAAAATCCTTGGCACTACCACCTTCAAATGGCTCATCATCTATGAATCCCTCAAAATCAATTTCGACGGTATCACCTGTTTTGGACTCCCCTTCTGCCTCCTCGAGGTTGGTGCGCTGACTTCTTAATGTCTCGACCATTTTTTCATAATCATCGTCTGAAA
>JAURPG010000089.1 GCA_030835405.1 Gammaproteobacteria bacterium
CGGCCGCTACCCGAACACCGGCATCAATGAGACTCTTCATGGGGGCCAGGAATTCATAACCCTCGGGGCCATAGAAGGTATCAATAATATTTGGTTCATAGGTCAGGGCCCGACGAATCTGCATGGGCATGATGATGTTATAACGCTTCAAACCGGCAATCACGTCCGGCTCCTTGCCCACCATGGTGCCGTGAGCCATGAGGATGCGCATTTCGCGGATCATCTCTTCGGTCACCGGCCCTTGGGCCACTGCTTCATCCAGGTATCCGATAAACTGGCGCATGCCATGACTTCCCACACCGTGCAAACCGGCAATACGCCAGCCCTTCATCAGTGCATTATGCATACCATTGATCTCAGGTGTACGCTGATCATCTTCCAGGAACCCACACCGTTCTCGGGACTTGGCCTCTTCGGCTACATCAGGCAGTCCTGGCAGGTCCGGTCCCAGACAGGCGATCTCAGGGGTATCCCAGGCACCTTCAGAGCCTATGCCATGGTTCCATAGCCAGCGATTGCCACTACGGGGTCCCGCAGACCAGTGGGCACCCATAAATGGATAAACAGCCTCTATAAATTCAGGTGAATGCAGTTCATTTCTATGGAACTCATAGGTATAGGCATGGCGTATGGGCAATCGACCTTCCTTACGTAATAGATAATGATAGGCGCTTAACTGATGTGGAAAATCCACCCTGGATCCGAATGCCGTGATGCCGGAACGGGCCATATACTCAAAACCCTTCTTGACTGCATCGGCATAAACAGGGGTAGGATATGGCTTTTTGAGGATCTGTGTCTGCCAGGAATTCTTTTCTCCCGTACCCAGGATAGCTCGGGCTCCTGCATCCTTGATATCAGGACGTATCCCCGTTACCGTTGCTTCCAGTCCTGGCATCCATTCATTGGTTTGCTCCCAACCGAGATCATTGAATATGATGTAGGCATGGCTACCCGTGAGGCCCTGCAGGGCACGACGCTGATGGGCCACCACGTCCGCCAACAGGGTATCGTAGTCCTCATTGTTATAGGCAACGTTTGCTTCCCGCAAGATCTCAACGTCTTCGATACTATTATGCCTGCGTACCATTCCATCGGGTTCCCTGACGTTTCTGACCCCGGCGTTAGCGGGGTTGTTGGGTAAGGCACCGGTCAATCCAGCCCGGGTAAAGGTCTGGTCTGCAGGGTCGGGCGTACCAATCCAGCCCTCGGCAATGTCCCAGATGGTGGCAATTCCTTTTTCCGGATTAGGACGCAATTCAATAAGAATCCACTCGCCGGGTTGTATACCGGCTTCATCAGCATACCGCGTGATCTTTTTATAGGTCTCTTCAGGGGTGGCCTCCACCATAACTCCCATAGAAACATGCTGGAGTTGTAGCTCCTGTTCCGGCAGGTTTTCTTCTATGAGGCTGAATGGGTGGGTGTGGCTTTCAATAAAGCCCGGGATTAACATCTTGCCACCCACATCGATTACCTGGGTATTGGGACCCTTCATAGTGGCCAGGTGGGCAGCAGTCCCAATAGCTACGATCTCTTCCCCTTTAACTGCTATTGCCTCGGCAATGGTTCCCGGATCATCGTTTAGGGCATGTTCATCAAGGGTAACCACAATGGCATTGGTATAAATGGTATCCGGCCAGTTGATAATCTCATTGGGTATCTGTTGAGCAAGGACATCATTGCTAAACAGCGATGCTAAGAGAATAAAAATTGAGGTCTTGTTGAGTTTGATATATCTATTCATAATCTTCTCACTTTCCATAATTTAAATAATATATTTTTGCCCGGTTTAAAATTTTAAGGACACTGTACCGGAAATTTATACAGAACATTATAACCAAAGATATTGTCAGTATGTGTAAATATGTAGGAATGCGTTAACTAAATATTTCATATTAAAAACAGATAGTTATATGCATTTTCCTGATGATACTGGGCTAGGAGTTTACAATCGGCTGACTTATACTTGATGAATGGATTATCTGGTATTGCAGATATCCTTGTCAGTGATATGCCGATTTCAACATTTTAGGAGGGGAGCATGGTTAACAAACGACCATACGGTCATCAAATATTTTACCTTTGTATAGGTTTGCTGTTTTTCAGTGTGTCAATAAACTCCAGGGCACTGGAAATTAAATCCTGTGATAGTTATCTTCCCTCCTCTCGCACTGTCAACGGCCATGAAGTCGGGCCGGAGTCCTGTCAGATGCAGGAAACGGAACTGACCTACAAAGACAAGGAGTTTATCAGGGTTGATTTAGGATTAAATGGCAAAGCAGAAGGTTATGTGACGCGCTCCCGAAACTATAAGGAATATCTAACTAACGCACCAGAACTGGTCTTTCCCCAGGCACAAGCATCAGATGTTCAGGAACCCGTATTTGCTGTGGCCAATTATGAAAGGATTAGAGGTTCTGCTGTGCTGTTGGTCTATCCCAAGTCCCGCCGTGACTGGAACGGCAAATTATGGGTAACCGCTCATGGCAGGGGCAGGTCTTTTAAAAATGGATCATTAAAGAAGTGGGACAAATACCTTGACGCTTCCGCACCTATCGCGACCTTTAACAAACTACAAAAGGCCATGCTGTCCCTTGGTTATGCCATTGCCGTTACCCGACGTACCAGCGAGGAAGATGTGGGGGAAGTCATTGCAACCCTGGAAGACGGTACAGTCGTGGATTGGGTAGCGTTTAATGACAGTCATTCACTGATCAAAGACTACACCGCCGTTGCCGAAAATGCGCTGAGACGGCGCATGGGCAAGTCTCCCGAAAGGACATTTTTATATGGCAAGTCCGCGGGTGCGCGCCTTGCACGAGGTATGAATTATTTTGGTCAACGCTTAAACCAGGACAACAATGGAGACCCGATCTTTGACGGCTTTTTGGTGGATGATTCCGCGGCAGGCACGTGGTTGCCGGTGGTCATGGAAAATGGCAGGGACGTATTACTCACCACCGCGGAGGAAAAGGCCGCCTTTGTTCCCCATCTGGAATTGGCACACCAGGCCTACTGGAATTTCAACAACCATGATCTTCCTGAATTTGTCACTTACAGCTTCCTTGCCAACAAATATAACAATGCCAGGATACTCATGGAAAAGGGGCTGTCAGACAAGTTTCGTATGTACGAAATAAGACAATTGAGTCACGATGGAGGCTCATCCACCGCTGATGGTAGAAGAGGCAAGTTACAGATCCTGGATCTTTCACTATTAATGGAAGGTGCAATCAGGATGCTGGATGCCTGGGTCGAAGGTGAACCACCTCCTGCATCCCGATCTGACTATCCCGTGATCGGTGATATCAATAATGACGGCAGGTTAGACAACCCGGCACTGTCTTACCCGGAAGTGGCCTGCCCACTGGGCAAATTCTATCCCTTTCCCAGAAGCGGATCGGGTGCCACGTCCTGGGCGGCATTTACCGGCCAGGGGATAGAACCTCGTGATGAACATGGTGTATTCGTGGACATGAATGACAATGGCCTGTGGGACTTTCGCGAGACTCCTGAACAGGCCTGGCAACGGCTTGGATTACTTGGCCCCGGGGAATCCCTTACCCGCACACGATATGTGGATTGCGTCAGAAGTGCGGCATCTGCACTGGCGGAAGAAGGTTTTTTTGATCCTGAAGTGGTTGAGGCCTATGTCACCAGTGCACGATCCAAAAACCTGTCACCTTCATCAGATGATGAACACGCATTGATCTATTTTTCAAGGTTCCAGTAGGTTGATATGAAAGAAGGGTAACGAATCGTTACCCTTCTCTTACTACGCGCTACTTTTTTCTAAACTTATTACTAATTCACCACAGTCCAGGGGGCCTCGGGGTCCCTGTAGACTACTTCCCCACCGACAATGGTGATCAGATTCTTGTTATTTTCAAGTTCTGATTCCGGTTGCTCCAGGTAATTGTTCTCGATGATGGCAAAGTCGGCAAACTTGCCTGGCTCCAGTGAACCGATATAGTCCTCCGCCAGCAATGCTGCGGCATTAGCATAGGTGAAGAGCTTCAAGGCAACAACCCTGTCCACTGATTCTTCCGGAGCCGAGGTTCGACCCGCAGCGGTACGGGTGGTAAAAAGCGGCATATGGCGGAATAACAGATCCGGTGGACCGGCACTGTGGGTCTCGGCCGCTACCCGAACACCGGCATCAATGAGACTCTTCATGGGGGCCAGGAATTCATAACCCTCGGGGCC
>JAURPG010000090.1 GCA_030835405.1 Gammaproteobacteria bacterium
AGAAAGTTTGATAATAGCTGTAAGCCACATTTTTGGCTTTTCTCGGGGTGAAATTGCACTGCAAACAGGTTGTCTCTGGCCACCACCGAGGTAAAGGGAAAGATATAATCTGTTATGCCGCAGATATCATCCTGGTATTGCGGTTTGACGTAGTAACTGTGGACGAAGTAAAACCTGTCTTGTGTCCCAATGCCATTCCACATGTGGTGTGGTTTGTTCTGCTCCACCAGGTTCCAGCCCATATGCGGTATCTTGAATGCCTCATTATTTTCGTCTCTGCTGCCAGCAGGAAATCGCAATACCTTGCCCGGGAGAATGCCTAATCCTTCAGTACCGCCATCTTCTTCACTGAATTCAAATAATGCCTGTAATCCCAGGCATAGACCCAAATAGGGCTTGTGAAACACAGACTCTTTGATCACCTGGTCCAGGCCTTTTGATTTCAGGGAATCCATGCACTGTTTAATCGCCCCCTGACCAGGAAACACTATCTTCTCGGCACCAAAGATTACATCAGGGTTATCAGTGAGGACAATCTTGTATCGGGACGCAGAAACATGTTCCAGTGCCTTAACGACAGATCTGAGATTACTGGCCCCGTAATCAATAACTGCGACTGACTGCATAATGGTAAGGTCTTATAGAGTGCCCTTGGTAGAAGGCATAGCGTTGCCTAACCGCGGATCGGTGTCCACAGCCATTCTTAATGCCCGACCAAATGCCTTAAAAATCGTTTCTGCAATATGGTGGGCATTCCGACCGCGAAGATTATCAACATGGAGTGTCACCAGGGCATGGTTGATAAACCCCTGGAAAAATTCAAATATCAGATCGATATCAAATTCGCCTACCCTGGCCCGGGGATAATTGACGTGATAATCAATACCTGGCCGACCGGAACAATCCAGTACTACTCGAGACAAGGCTTCATCCAATGGGACATAAGCATGCCCGTAACGATAAATCCCGGATTTATCGCCTATGGCTTTGGCGAAGGCCTGTCCAAGGGTAATGCCCACATCCTCTACGGTGTGATGGTCATCGATCTCAAGATCACCTTTGGCCTGAATATCGAGGTCAAGCATCCCGTGTCTCGCTACCTGGTCCAGCATATGTTCAAGAAACGGAATTCCAATGTTCAAATTGGCCTTTCCGGTCCCGTCAAGGTCCAGGCTGACAGAAATGCTGGTCTCCTTGGTTTCTCTTTTTACGGTAGCTTTACGCGCCTTAGACATGATTTAATCCTGTTATTAATATGATCTATAACAATACCACATGAAATAGGGTTAGTATTATCTGCATAACACCTGAAAATTAAAAGAATTGATTAGCATAAATATGGAAAATATTGAAATAGGCCGCGTAAAAGATTTCCTGCTGGGTCTACAGGACAGAATTTGTAAAGCCGTTGAGGATGAAGATGGTGCCGGGCGGTTTCAGGAAGACCTCTGGGATCGGCCGCAGGGCGGTGGTGGACGGACCAGGGTACTCTCCAATGGTAATGTCTTTGAGCAGGCAGGTGTCGCGTTTTCCCATGTCCAGGGTGATGCCTTGCCACCCGCGGCAACTCAGAAGCGACCGGAACTGGCTGGACGGCAGTTTCAGGCCCTGGGTGTATCACTGGTCATTCACCCCCAAAACCCGTTTGTCCCAACTTCACACATGAACGTCAGGCTATTCAGTGCCGAAAAACCCGGAGAAAAACCCGTCTGGTGGTTTGGAGGCGGTTATGACCTTACGCCTTACTATGGCTTTGAGGAAGACGCGTTACATTGGCATGAAACCGCCCATAATGCTTGCCAGGGTTTTGGTGATGATATTTATCCCAGATTTAAAAGCTGGTGTGATGAGTATTTTTATATTCGTCATCGCGACGAACAGCGTGGTATCGGCGGGATCTTCTTTGACGATTTGAATGAATGGGGGTTTGCCCGTACATTTGAATTTTTACAGGGGGTAGGTAACAGCTATATAGATGCATATATACCAATAGTGAATAAACGAAAATCCACTGAATACACGGACCAAAACAGGGAGTTTCAGCTATACCGACGAGGTCGTTACGTTGAGTTTAATCTGGTGTATGACAGAGGCACTATCTTCGGCCTGCAAACTGGCGGCAGGACGGAATCCATCCTTATGTCACTACCTCCGAAAGTTGCATGGCGATATAACTGGCAACCAGAACCGGGCACGGAAGAAGCAAGGTTGTATGAAGTGTTCCTGAAACCGAAGAATTGGTTGGGTGAGGAGTGATTAACCAAAAAATAGACAGGATTTACAAGATAAACAAGATGTAACTAAGAATATTTTATAATCATCTAAATCTTGTTAATCCTGTCTATATATTACGCCGAACGAAACCAGGAAGGGTGTCCCCGATAATAAACTTAATGAAGGCACCCGAATAATATTATTTATTGTCCTGTTCATCCTGTCCAATCTTCTACACTTCCAGCCAGAAGGTCACCGGTCCATCATTGGTCAATGATACCTTCATGTCCGCCCCAAACTCGCCGGCATGAACTTCCGGGAATACATCTTTTGCATAACCAACGATATGATCAAACAACGTCTGACCATGTGCAGGTGTGGCAGCACTGCTGAAGCTTGGTCGAGTACCTTTTTTGGTGTCGGCGGCCAGGGTAAATTGCGGTACCAGTAATAGTTGGCCACGGGTGTCGTGAAGACTGTGGTTCATCTTGCCCTCGTTATCTGGAAAGATGCGGTAGTTAAGGATTCGGTCAAGAAGTTTTTCTGTGCTGGCAGTGGAGTCGTGTTTTTGTACCGCTATAAGGGCAAGGATCCCCTGATGAATTTCTGCGATAGATATGCCGTCAACAGCTACCTGTGCATGACTTACCCTTTGTATCAGGCCTATCACACGGCAGGTGAGATTATATGATGCTGAGGTAGTCCAGGATATTAACGCCAAATAAGGCAACAGCCGCTACCAGAACTGCCCATTCCATATTACGCCTGGCCAGGAAACCAGTGAAGTGTAAGACTAAAACGATAATCGACGCAATATAGACGATATAAAAATTCATATGTTTACCCTAGGGGTAGTCATTGTTATCTTTCGAAATGCTAATAATAATTGGCTATATATGCAAGCTATAACTTATAAAATTTGAGTGATTTCACAACTATAAATTATTTTTGCGGAATGATTTGGGGTTACCGTTTAATTGTTTTAACCTTGTTGTCATCTGCAATCAGCAGGATATCCGCGGGCCGGTGAGCAAATATACCGTTGGTCACGGTTCCGGTTATGGCATTGAGTCTGGTCTCCAGTTCAGGGGGGTTGAGTATCTTCAAATTATGGACGTCCAGGATGATATTTCCATTATCGGTGGTAAATCCCTGGCGTAATTCTGGTGCTCCACCCAGTTTTACAATCTCCCTTGCCACATAGCTTTGTGCCATGGGAATAACTTCCACGGGTAATGGAAACTCTCCCAGTAAATCAACCAACTTTGAATCATCAATTATGCAGACAAATTTTCGGCTTACAGCCGCAACAATCTTTTCCCGGGTCAGTGCGCCACCACCGCCTTTAATCAAGTGTAGATTAGATGTGGATTCATCTGCACCATCTATATATACCGGGAGTTCATCGACCTGATTCAGGTTGACCACGGGAATGCCATGCTTCTTCAGTCTTTGTTCAGAGACGATAGAACTGGAGACGGCACCATCAATCCGGTGTTTAATTTCGGCCAGGTAATCGATAAAGTAATTTACTGTACTCCCGGTCCCCACTCCAACGATAGTATTATCTTCTATATAGTCGATGGCTGCCCGGGCAGCGGCCTGTTTTTTTTCATCAGGGGTCATTGGCATTCCTCTTTACTACGTAATAGACAGGATTAACAAGATTTAAAAGGATTTACAGGATAAATACAAAAATATTTTTTTCTATCTTGTGTATTTCATGGAAATACTGTTTGTCCTGCCAGGTTTGTTATTAAGAATTCTGACAGGATTAACAAGATTTAAAAGGATTTACAGGATAAAGATAATAATTCATTGTATCTTGTTAATCATGTAAAAATCCTGTTAATCCTGTCCAGGTTTTTTATGAAATTATTCCAACGACAGGATGTACTCCCACTCCTTTTTCGTGACTGGCATGACTGATAGTCGATTACCCTTTTGCAGGAGCTTGAAGTCTTGTAACCTTATCTGCTCCCTTAATTCGCTGAGGGAAATAACACGCTTGAATTTACGTTTAAATTTCACATCAACCAGAAACCAGCGAGGGTTATCGGGGTCACTCTTGGGATCATAATGCTTGTCCTGAAGGTCAAATGCGGTGTGATCCGGCCTGGGTTTACTGGCTATTTTCATGATGCCCACAATACCAGGCTGCTCGCAATTTGAATGATAGAAAAATGCCAAATCACCGGGCTTCATTTCATCACGAATAAAGTTCCTGGCCTGGTAGTTGCGAATACCGTCCCATGGTTCAGTCTGGTTGGGAATTTTTTTCAGGGTGTCAATACTGAACTCTTCGGGCTCAGATTTCATTAACCAGTAATTCATTTTACGTCCCTTAAAATAAGAGGGTATCAACCATACTGTCGTGCAGACCTTGAACTTGAACCGCAGGTTCAAGTGGGAACAGCAGATGATATATCAGGCTTCCCGGTAAGGGGCATGCACACAATATCACGGTAAGTTCCCAGGGTGATGTAATTAGGCTCAAGTTACATCAGTCTGGTATCGAGCAGTACAGAAGATACCCAAGCTTCAATCTATCTGCCCCATTGGATACAGGGGGATAAAAAAACCGCTTACTGGTGTATTTCCAGTTGTTTACCGCTTGTTAACGCCTCATCCAGCTTGTTTTTAAGCCGCTGAATCGTTTTATCTATACTATTAGTATAGTCTGCGCTATGCCGTTTGTAAGCAAGAAGTTCATGGGAAATATTAAGTGCTGTCATGACGGCAACTCTCTCTGACCCAATTACTTTCCCGCTATCTTTAACTTCCTTCATTTTCATATTCAGGAAGGTAACTGCAGTATGTAATTGCTCACGTTCATCGTCATTGCAGGAAATCAGGTATTCTTTGTCGAGGATATTAACCGCCACGGGTTTGGTATTACTCATGAGCGGGTCTCCATGGCCCGCAGCCGGGTAATCATGGATTCAATCCTGGTACGTGCCTGCTCGGTTTTTTCAATGAGGATGGAGCGTTCCTGTATCAGGTTTTCCTGTTGTGACCTCAATGCAGTATTTTCTGACTTCAGGTTGTCAATGGTATTAATCAGCTCATCTACCCTTGCTTCCAGGGCGGCCAGATCCGTAGAATCGTCATTATTATTCATAGGTAAACAATCTTATACTTATTCATTATTGTCAAGACTAGACAGCATTATTCAGGCAATATAGGACTAGCAAGACACAGGGTCAACAACTTTGCTGAAATTTCACCCAGGGCTTGAACTAATGTGTCATCGCCCTGCAAAATAGTACTCAAACTACCCAATTTTATTCTAATGCTAGATTATAGAGAGTTAAACAATTTATTGGAAAACCTTCAGTCAGATGCAGATGCGGCCGATTGTCATGGTTTTATTTGTGGTCAAATCTGTGTAACTGAATTTCCATTACCGGAGATTTGGAAGGAATATCTGGATGTGGAGCCTGATGATAAGCAGTCAATTACTGAAGGACTGCAAGATCTTCAGGCCCTGGTTGCAGAAACCATGAAGTCATTTGAGTCTCCAGACTTTGATTTTTATCCGATGCTGCCTGATGATGATACACCTATAGATGAAAGAATCTGTGCGCTGGGCGAATGGTGTCATGGATTCCTTAACGGTTTTGCTATCAGCCAGGAAGCTAATTCCTGTCTTGAAGATGATGACAGCAGGGAGTTAATCGAAAATTTTACCCGTATATGCCATATCGGTGTCGGTGAAGAGCCGGATCAAAATGATGAGAAGGCTCTGTTTGAACTGGTGGAATATGTCAGGTTGGGGGCAATTTTTATGTATGACCAGTTGAGCATGAATATGCCTGGGAGAGCGCATGGGGTATACCACTAATGAATAGGCGTGAATTTCCCCGGCGACGAAAAAAACTCATGGATATGATGGGTGATGATAGCGTTGCTATTATTCCCACCTCACCAGTCTATATCCGAAACCGGGACGTTGAATTTCCTCACCGACCAGACAGTGACTTTTATTACCTGTCTGGTTACCCGGAGCCCGAGGCGGTTATGGTACTTATTCCTGACAGATATCATGGAGAGTTTGTATTATTTTGTCGGGAGCGAGATGAAAAAATGGAAACCTGGACCGGTCGCCGTGCCGGGTTGGAAGGGGCGTGCGAACTTTACGGGGTCAATGACGCTTTCCCTATTGAAGATATGGACGATATCCTTCCGGGCATGCTGGAAGATCGGGAACGTATCTATTACACCATGGGTAATGACTCGTTATTTGACCAACGTGTACTGGGGTGGGTCAACCAGGTTAGAAAGCAGGTGCGTACCGGTATTAATGCCCCGGATGAATTCATTTCTTTGAACCACTTGTTACATGAAATGCGTTTATTTAAATCACGTCCGGAAATATCCGCGATGAAAAAAGCAGCAAAGATATCATGCCATGCCCATAAACGTGCAATGGAAGTATGTCGGCCGGGAATGATGGAATATCATATTGAAGCTGAATTGCTGCATGAATTTATGTCACAGGGTAGTCGGTTTGCAGCTTATCCATCCATAGTCGGATCAGGAGAAAACGGCTGTATTCTCCACTACACGGAAAATAACCGGCAAATGTGTGATGGTGATTTGCTATTAATTGATGCCGGCGCTGAATTTGATGGTTATGCCAGTGATATTACCCGGACATTTCCGGTGAATGGAAATTTTAGCAAGGAACAAAAACAGATTTATAATATCGTGCTTGAGGCCAACCAGGAGGCAATTAAAGAGGTCAAGCCAGGGAATCACTGGAATGATCCACATGATGTTGCAGTTGAGATATTAACTGAAGGGATGTTGTCGCTAGGTATACTTAAGGGCACGCTAAAATCCCAGATCAAAGAGGCATCATATAAAAAATACTATATGCACCGCACCGGGCATTGGCTAGGAATGGATGTCCATGATGTTGGAGATTATAAGCTGGAGGGTGAATGGCGGAAATTGGAACCGGGCATGGTGACCACTATAGAGCCGGGCCTTTATTTTCAGCCTCAGCATGGGTTGGCAAAGAAATGGTGGAATATTGGTATCAGAATTGAAGATGATGTGCTGATTACCAATGACGACAATGAAGTGTTCTCAAAAGATGCGCCGAAGGCTGTTGATGATATTGAGGCTTTAATGGGCGCATCCATGGCAGCGTAAATACATAGACAGGATTAACAGGATTTTTGCAAGATTAACAAGATGTTTAGAAAATTAAAAAAAACTTTGTCGGGTTCAGGTTTGATTGCTTAATAAGTACTATATAATTTTTATACCCTGTAAATCCTGTTGTTATCTTGTCAATCCTGTCTATTTCATATCATTAAAAAATGAAAAACGAATTTGATATTGCAATCGTCGGCGGTGGCCCAGTGGGCGCCAGTCTGGCATGTTGTCTTGCGACCTCGGGTTACCGGATTGCCGTGCTGGAAAAAGTCCCGGTAAACGCGGACCAGCAACCCAGTTATGATGATAGGGGTTTGGCGCTGTCACTATCATCCTGCAGAATCTTAAAGGCTATAGGTGTTTGGCAGGATCTGGAAACAGGCTCTGTGCCGATAAAAAAGATCCATATTTCCGATCGTGGAAATTTTGGCATCGTTCGCCTTAATGCCCATGACCTGGGTATTGATGCCATGGGGTACGTGGTCATTGCCCGCACACTGGGACGGGCACTACTCAACAAGCTTGTGGCGTCATCAGATATTGAGTTTATTAATCCTGCAGAAGTTATTAGTCTTCACAGGGACCATTCAGGAGTTTCTTTGTCTATCGATAACGGCAATACAAAACAGGATATTACCTGTAAGCTTGTGGTTGCTGCAGACGGATCACAATCCAGGTTAAGAGACATGGCCAGCCTTAACGCAGAGATTAAAGATTATCATCAGACAGCGATTGTCTCTAACATTACTGCAGATATCAGCGATAAATTTACCGCATTCGAGCGGTTTACCTCCCAGGGGCCGTTGGCGTTACTGCCGCTGGGCAATTCTGATTTTGTTTCTGTTTTTTGTGTAAGCAATAATAATTTTCAGCGATATATGGAATTAAGAGACGATATTTATATTGACCAATTGCAGGAAGTGGCAGGCAAACGCATTGGTAATATGAAAATGTTAGGTTCTCGTTATGCTTATCCACTTAAACTGGTAAGGACTTCACCGTCTTTTTCCGATCGAGTTGTCATGCTTGGTAACTCAGCACACTCCATTCATCCCAATGGCGCCCAGGGATTTAATCTAGGGCTAAGAGACACAGCCTGTCTCGCCGAAATATTGATTAAAAATCGAGGTTATCCAGAGTTTGACCCTGGAGCAAAGTCCAATTTGGAAGCTTACCAGGCCTTTAGAGAACATGATCAGGACCGGGTCATTGGTTTTTCCGACGGGTTAACAGGGCTTTTTTATTCACACAGCATGGTTAAAACGGTATTTAGAAATAGTGCCATGACATTATTTAACCTAATGCCGGATATGAAAAAGAAATTTGTCATGATGGCCATGGGTCTGGATGGCAGGCAGCCTTCACTTGTCAGAGGCCTGCAACTTGAACAGTTATGAAGACTGAACACACAGATGTGGTTATTGCAGGTGGGGGGTTAACAGGTTACACCCTGGCTATATTGCTTGCACGTGGCGGGGTCTCATCGATTGTTGTTGAAGAGAGTGCGACGTTGGGTGGAGCGCCTGTCGTGCCTTGTGATCCCAGGGCTTTGTCAATCACACCCGGGACACAGCGGGTTCTGGATAGTATTGATGTATGGCAGTTACTGCCACCAGAGAAGGTAGGAAGGTTTGATAAAATCCATATCTGGGACGGGACAGGAGGTGAAGAAGTCCAGTTTGACTGCAGTGAAATTTGTTCACCGGTATTAGGGTATATCGTTGAGCAATCTGTGCTCCAGGCCGCACTTGCCAGGCAGGCAAAGGGCAGAGCCGGGATAGAGCTGCTTATGAATAATACAGTTATTGGATTCACGGAGGATGCAGACAGCATAGTTTGTAAGCTGGCGGACGGCAGGATAATCAAATCCAGCTTGCTGGTGGGCGCAGACGGTATCAATTCTAGAATCAGGGATCTGGCGGGGATTGCTCAGGAGCGTATTGATTACCATCAAAAGGCTGTTGCCTGTATTATAGAAACCCAGCTTCCCCATAAAAATATTGCCCGACAACGGTTTTTAAAAGACGGTCCCGTTGCATTCTTGCCTTTGCCAGATGCAAACCGATGTGGCGTTGTGTGGTCAAACGGTCGTGATACTGCTGATGACTTATTGGCGTTGGATGACCAGACATTCTGTGAGCAGTTAGAGACAGCATTTGAAGCCAGATTGGGTAAAGTTCTGGGTTGTGAATCAAGAGCAGTCTTTAATTTACAGCGGTCACGGGTATTAAATTATTTCAACGGGCATTGTGTGCTGGTAGGTGATGCGGCCCATACCGTACACCCCATGGCCGGCCAGGGTGCAAATATGGGTTTAACAGATGCCGCCGTTTTGTCTGAATTGATACTTCATGCGAGATCAACTGGCAGGGACATTGCGTCCAGGCAGTTATTACGAAAATATGAGCGATGGCGAAAAACTGAAAATAATAAAATGACATTAATACTGGAAGTATTAAAAAATATTTATGAAGATAACAGCCCATCGGTTTCCCTGCTGAGAGGAAATGGCATGATGTTGTTAAATCGGACTACTGTTATTAAAAATAAAATTATGAAATATGCAATGGGAATAACTGGTGATGTACCTGCTATTGTCTCCAGTTCCCTGTTTGAGGAATTTAGTAATGCAGGATGACAAGCAACCGGTACAGACAAACTTTATACGTAAGATCATTGAATCTGATCTTGATAATAATCCGAATTTTCCGGAAATCATAACCCGGTTCCCTCCCGAACCGAATGGATACCTGCACATCGGCCATGCCAAATCTATCTGCCTGAATTTTGGACTGGCAAAAGAGTTTGGCGGCTTGTGTAATCTACGTTTCGATGATACCAATCCGGAGAAAGAAAACACAGAATACGTCGAATCCATAAAACAGGATGTGAAATGGTTGGGGTATGATTGGGAAGACAGACTTTATTTTGCATCAGATTATTTTCAGAAATTATATGATTTTGCTGTTGAACTCATAAAGCATGACAAGGCATATGTGGATGGCCTGAGCGGTGAAGAAATCCATGAATATCGCGGCACCTTAACCGAACCGGGTAAGAACAGCCCATGGCGCAATCGGGAGATTCAGGAGAATCTTGATCTGTTCGAGCGAATGAGAAATGGTGAGTTCGATGAGGGTAGCTATGTTTTAAGGGCAAAAATCGATATGCGTTCGCCAAACATAAACATGCGTGACCCGGTGTTATATCGCATCAGAAAAGCGGCTCACCATCGTACTGGAGATAAGTGGAAGATTTATCCCATGTACGATTATGCCCATTGTCTGTCTGATGCGTTGGAATATATAACACATTCCGTCTGTACCCTTGAGTTTGAAGACCACAGGGCTTTATATGATTGGATTATTGATAATCTCCAGACGCCATCACGTCCATATCAGTATGAATTTGCAAGATTGAACCTTGATTATACTGTTCTGAGTAAGCGGAAATTGATTAGCCTGGTAAATGAAGGGTTTGTCAATGGTTGGGATGACCCCCGCATGCCGACCATTTCCGGATTCAGGCGGCGTGGCTTTACCTCATCATCCATCCGAAAATTCTGCGAGGTGATTGGGGTTACCAAAAATGATACCCGAATCGATCCGGTAGTAATTGAAACGGTATTGCGCGATGAGTTGGGAGAAACCACACAGCGCAGGATGGCGGTTTTAGACCCGCTCAAAGTCGTTATTGAAAATTATCCGGATACCACAGAGCAGCTTGAGGCCATGAATCATCCGCAAAAACCAGAAATGGGAACTCGTAAAATACCTTTTTCAAAAACGGTATATATCGAAAAAGATGATTTTATGGAAGATGCCCCAAAGAAGTTTTTTAGGTTATCGCCAGGCAGGGAAGTGAGGTTGAAGTATGCCTATCTCATTACCTGCACCGATGTCATTAAAAATGACCAGGGTGAAATTATCGAATTGAGATGCAATTATGACCCGGATTCCCGGGGTGGGAATTCCCCGGACGGCAGAAAGGTCAAAGGCACGATTCATTGGGTCGCAGAGGATGGGGCTGTAGAGGCAGAGGTGCGATTATTTGATCGGATGTTCACATCGGCCATGCCCGATAAGGAAGAAGACTGGCGCGCAGATTTTAATGACGATTCCAAACAGATAAACAATACCAGCCTGCTGGAGCCTTCATTAAAGACGGCTGATAAGGCTGAGCGTTTCCAGTTTGAGCGATTAGGATACTTCTGTGCAGACAGCGTAGATCACAGCAGTGAGTCACCGGTATTTAATCGTATTGTGACTTTGAGGGACACCTGGGCGAAGGTGAGTAAAGCAAGGTGAGGAGTGAGGGGTAAGGCTTAGGGGTAACAGTCTTTTAAATGTTCCTGCCATAAAATATCTCCCGCATTTCTGTGAAAAGACTTTGCTCGATCTGTTCGCGACGTTCGACTTCCAGGTCCTCGGCATTAAGCTCAAACAGGTAGTTATTTAGGTCAAGATCATTCAACATCATTTTGGTGTGAAATACGTTTTCCTGGTAGATGTTAACGTCAATCATCTGGTAGCGATCCTGCGTTTCCTGGTCAATATAGTTTTGGATGGAATTTATTTCATGATCTATAAAGTGCTTGTTTCCTGAGACATCTCGGGTGAATCCACGTACCCGGTAATCAACGATAACAATATCGGATTCAAAACTGTGTATCAGGAAGTTCAGGGCCTTGAGTGGTGATATCATTCCACAGGTGCTGACATCGATATCTACCCTGAAGGTGCTGATTCCATTATCCGGGTGGCTTTCGGGGTAGGTATGGACTGTTAAATGGCTCTTATCCAGGTGGGCGACCACCGCCTCCGGGGAAGGGCCTGGTTCTTCCTCATTATTGATATTAGGCATGGAAGATGTCTCTTCTGAAATGAGTACAGTTACGCTGGCGCCCAACGGGTCGTAATCCGCCTTGGCTATATTGAGAATATTTGCACCAATAATATTGGCAACATCTTCAAGGATCTGTGTCAATCTTTCTGCATTGTAGACCTCATCTATATAATCCATATACTGTTTATTTTGGGCTTCAGAATATGCATAGCAGACATCATAGATATTAAAGCTGAGGGTTTTGGTCAGATTGTTAAATCCGTGCAGGCGAATTTTTTCCATTCACGATACCTGGCAGAGGGTGATTTTATTTATATGAGGGCAGGCACATTACAACAGAGTGGAAAAATATCAAAGAAAAAAATACAAAGTCTGGTCGTATTTAGGCAGGTATGTAAAAATATCCCTAAAAGTTAATAAATAAGGACAACAGATGGAATCATCAATAAACACTTTATATCGAACAAACCTAGAAAGTCTTGAATTGTTAAACAGCGGAAAAGTTCGAGATATTTATAATATCGACGATGATCATATGCTGATTGTTACGTCAGACAGGTTATCGGCATTTGACGTGGTGCTTCCAGATCCTATACCGGGTAAAGGCAAGGTCCTTACGGCCTTGTCTGAGTTCTGGTTTAACAGTTTTGAAGGCCTTGTTCCAAACCATCTGACAGATATCTCCCTGGAAAGTGTATTAACGGATAGCGCAGAGCGCGGACCAATTGAAGGCAGGGGTATTGTAGTTAAAAAACTTAAACCATTGCCGGTAGAGGCTATCGTCAGGGGATATATCATCGGTTCAGGGTGGAAGGAATACCAGCAATCAGGCAGCGTTTGTGGCATACAATTGGAGCAGGGATTGCAGCAGGCAGACAAGTTGCCAGAACCGATTTTTACACCATCTACCAAGGCAGAGATCGGTGAACATGATGAGAATATTAATTTCGAGTCAATGGTTGACCTGGTGGGGAGCGAACTCGCTGCCAAGGTCAGGGACATTAGCCTGGAGATCTATATACAGGGTGCACAATACGCCCTGGGTCGTGGCATTATCGTTGCTGATACCAAGCTTGAGTTTGGCCTGGACGGCGATGGTAAGCTTTACCTGATCGATGAAGTCCTGACGCCGGATTCATCCAGGTTTTGGCCCGTATCTGAATATCAGCCAGGGATGAGTCCCCCCAGTTTTGACAAGCAATATGTTCGAGACTATCTGGAGACTCTGGATTGGGACAAGACTGACCCCGGACCAAGCCTGCCGGAAGATGTAATACGCAATACAGCGGCCAAGTACCGCGAGGCACAGGACATCCTGACGGCATAATGAAGCGCTTGCTATTAGCAATATTCTGCTGGTGGAGTACCGGTGTAAGCTCACAGGTCTATGAAGAGCCGCCATGGTTACCGCCTTTACCCCCTCCTGTTGATGAGTATTGCGGTGAAATTGAGAAAGTCAGCGAACCGGTTATGTCATACCAGGTGTCACAGGCCTGTGAAATAGAAGATATTCAGATCCTGGGAGAATATCAGTATGGTGCAGCCCAGGTAAGAAGAGAAATTCAAAATTTCTCAAAGAAGGAAATGGTGAAGAAGTTTGAAGATGATGAATTCCGCTTGTTTAATGAAGTAAAGATCGAATTACACCGGTCGACAGAACAGCCAGCGACCCTGGTATGCACAGTGGAAATGATGGGCAACAAGGTGGTCGATGCCATGATTCTAAGAACACTTAATAATGCTGCCAGCACCTCTTATAAATCAGAGCCGGTTATTGTGGAGGACGGTAAACTACCAAATCTTGGCATTTTTACCTATACTAATGAGGTCAGGTACACAATAAACAACTGTCCTGAACACTTGCGGTAATTCTCAGGAGCTAATTATGAAATCATTATTTAATAGTCTTTTTTTCCTCGCCATTGCAACTTTGTACGGTTGCTCAGGTGGTGATGACATAGATACTGTCGTTGCGGATCAGCCAGAAGTGGAGGAAGTGGAAGAGGTGTCGCAGGCGCAAACCATGGAAGAGATCTGGGCATCTTCACTGGACCCGGCTGAGAAGGCCAGGAGAGTTCAGGAGTTGCTCGCGAGTCAACAGAATTGATTATCTGTTTAATATAATGAAAAAACCCCGCATTCAGCGGGGTTTTTCTTATGCATCATTTTCCATGTCATCTGTATATTTGCCATTACAAGCCAGGCTGTTACATTTCTCCCGGTGTAGTAAAGCTTTCTGGGCCGCCCCGACATTTTCTGTTTTTCCTTCCCAGGCTTTCAGGCAAGGTTCCTGAAGTGCCCTTCCATAGGAAAAACTGAGTGGCCAGGGAAGGTCAGGATTAGCAGCGTTCATGGCATTGAGGTGGGCAGTGGCCAACTCGGCGCTTTGACCGCCAGAGAGAAATACAATGCCTGGCAGGGAAGATGGGACGGTGGCTTTTAGGCACTTCACCGTTTTCTCCGCAACCTCATCAACACCCGCTTGCTCAGGGCAGAGCTTCCCGGATATGACCATATTTACCTTAAGAATGGTATGCTCAATGGTGACACCCTGATTCTCTAATTCTGAAAATAGACTGTTGAGGGTTTTTTCAGTCACGTCATAACATGTGTCGATGTTATTGTCGGCATCCATCAGGGTTTCAGGTTCCACCATAGGTACAATACCTGCCTCCTGACATAAGGCTGCATAGCGGGCTAGAGCATGGGCGTTGGCGTGTATACAACCGTTGGTGGGAATACCCTTTCCAATTGTGATGACGGCACGCCATTTGGCAAATTTTGCACCAAGGTCGCGATATTCAGCCAGGCGTTCCCTTAATCCATCCAGGCCTTCAGTGACTTTTTCGCCGAGATGACCAGCCAGGTCCTTGGCGCCTTGATCTACCTTTATGCCCGGCATAATGCCCTGGTCGATTAATGCTTTTGAGAAAGGTATTCCATCGCTAGTGGCCTGTCGAATTGTCTCATCAAACAGGATCATCCCGCTAATGTATTCAGCAGATCCGGGATTAGTAATCAAAAGGTCGCGATATGCGCGCCGGTTTTCTTCAGTTGATTCAATGCCTATGGATTTGAAGCGTTTCTCAATAGTAGGAAAGCTTTCATCTATAGCCAGGATCCCTTTACTCTGCGCCACCATGGCCTTTGCAGTTTGCTCTAATTGCTGAGAGTAATCAGTCATATTTAATGCTCCTGTTTTTATTGCTTAATGAGATTCGATTATTTGAGATTGGAGTTAGTATCAACCTTGACGATTTTCATATTATTGGTCCCGCCTCGTCTACCACTAAGATCGCCTCTGGTAATAATGACAGTGTCTCCATTATCGACATGCCCGCTATTCACCAGATCTTCAATAATTTTACGATTAACTTCCGTGGTTTTGATTGTGGTTACATCAAAAAAAACCGGGTAGACACCGCGATATAATTTTATTCTTCGCATAGTACTTTGGTGACGGGTAAAGGCGAATATTGGGATCCCGGAGCTAATCCGGGACATCCAAAGGCAGGTTGAGCCTGTTTCTGTCAGCGACACGATAGCGCTGGCACCAATGTGATTTGCAGCATACATGGTAGCCATGGCTACAGCTTCATCGATTTTTTCAAAGCGGGTATTTATGCGGTGGTCTGAGGTGCGAATAGAACGCTGTTTTTCTGTTTCTGCACAGATCGTGGCCATGGTTTTAACGACTTTAACCGGGTAACGTCCAACACTGGTTTCACCAGATAACATAACGGCATCTGTACCGTCCAGTACTGCATTGGCCACGTCAAATACTTCAGCGCGCAATGGAGTCTGGCTGCCAATCATTGATTCCATCATCTGTGTGGCTGTGATGACGGCAGTATCCATTTCCCGTGCCAGACTGATCAACCGCTTTTGAACTGGTGGCAAACCTGCATCCCCAATTTCCACGCCCATGTCTCCTCTGGCAATCATGATAGCATCCGACACATCAATGATTTCTTCAGCGTTATGGATCGCTTCTATCCGTTCAAATTTGGCAATAATCCTGGTTCTTGCCTTGAGTTTTCTTAACAGTGATCGAGTAGACTTTATGTCCCTCGCGCTTCTTACAAATGAAACGGCGATATAATCAACACCATTTTTGACTGCATGCTCAAGATCCAATTTGTCTTTGTCTGTTAATGCCTTGGCGGATAGTCCGCCACCAAGAAGGTTTATTCCTTTATTATTAGACAATCTTCCACCAACCACTGTCCGACAATGAATCTCCTGGTCGATGATTTTTTCAACCACCAGCTCAATCCTTCCATCGTCTATTAATAATACATTTCCCTTGCGCACATCCTTGGCCAATTTTTTATAGGTCACACCTACGCGCTTCTGGTTGCCTGCACTGGGTGCCAGTGCAGTATCAATGATAAAGGGATCATCCTCCTTGAGTACAATGCTGCCCTTACGGAAACGCTCCAATCGTATTTTCGGACCTTGTAGGTCTGCTATGATTCCGGTTTCCACACCCAGTTTTTTACATGTATCGCGAACATCTTTGATTGCCTGTTCATGGGATGCATGGTCCTGATGAGAGTAGTTTAACCTGAATAGATCAACACCTTCCCGGACCAGTTTTTCCAGGGTAATGGGTTTACAGGAGGCGGGTCCCAGTGTGGCAATTATTTTTGTTCTTCTCATTTACTGGCCTAATATTCCCTTTCTGTCGACCGCCACGCAAGGGCGCATTCTTCCAATATGGCAATTGCCGGCAAGGTCTTGCCTTCCAGGAACTCAAGAAATGCGCCACCTGCCGTAGTGATATAAGAAATATCTGATCCTATATTAAATTTTGATATGGCCGACAAGGTATCGCCGCCACCGGCAACGGAAAATGCATCACTTTTTGCTATAGCATTACCCAGCGCTTCGGTTCCCTTTGCAAACTGATCAATCTCAAATACACCCAATGGGCCGTTCCAGATAATAGTCTGCGCATTGAGTAATTCAGCCTGGTAATTTGAAGCAGTCACAGGGCCGATATCCAGTATGAGATCATCATCGGCAAATTCCGAAAATGTTTTCACCACCGCTTCGGCGTTATTATCCACTGATTTGCCACACACAACATCGACGGGAAGCGGAATGTCTTTCCCCTGTGCCATTGCAAGGTCCATGATTTCAGTAGCGGTTGGTATCAGGTCATCTTCGCATAGTGATTTGCCAATATTTATTCCTTTTGCCTTGAGAAAGGTATTGGCAATACCACCACCTACGATTAATTTATCAACCTTCTCAAGTAAGGATTTAAGTACTTCCAGTTTGGTTGATACCTTTGAACCGCCAACAATGGCGATTAACGGGTGTGCAGGGTTTTTAAAGGCACGTGTCAGGGCATCCATTTCCCTGACCATGAGAGGCCCGGCGCAGACTACCGGAGCATATTTTGCAACCCCATAGGTTGAGGCATGGGAGCGGTGTGCAGCGGCAAAGGCATCGTTGACGTATATGTCACATATGGATGCCATTAATCTGGACAGGCCCTCATCATTACTGGTTTCGCCTTTCTGAAAACGTACATTTTCCATCAGGATTACTCGCCGCGTAGTTTCATCATTTACCCGTTCCCAGTCAGAAACGAATTTGACATCTTCGCCAATCAAGGTGGACAGGGCATTGGCTACCGGTAGCAGACTGCAGCTTTCCTCAAACTTGCCTTCCTTTGGCCTGCCCAGGTGAGACATAATGATCACCCTGCCGTTATTATTCAGGATTTGCTTGATAGTCGGGAGTGAGGCCTGTATCCGGGTATAGTCCAGTATATTGCTGTTTTCCATGGGGACATTAAAGTCAACCCTGACCAGTACCCGTTTCCCTGAAAGCGAGACGTCGTCCAGGGTGATAAAGTTATGTTGTTCTGACATCTGCGGGCTTATTTTGCGTTGACCATTGCCAGGGTAGTATCCAGCATTCTGTTAGAGAATCCCCATTCATTGTCATACCACGCAATCACCTTCACCAATCGGTTTTCAATCACCTTGGTGAGAGCTGCATCATAAGTTGATGATGCAGGGTTATGGTTATAGTCAATAGAAACCAATGGTTCATCATTGTAATCGAGCACACCTTTGAGTTCATTTTCACTTGCGGCTTTAACCAGTTTATCGATCTCCTCTGCGCTGGTATCTCTGGCAGCTGTGAAGCTAAGATCGACCATTGATACATTGATAGTGGGGACCCTGACTGCAAAGCCATCCAGTTTTCCATTGAGTTCAGGCAGAACCAGGCCAACAGCGGCAGCTGCGCCGGTCTTGGTTGGGATCATCGACATGGTGGCAGATCTTGCCCGCCTGAGATCTGAATGATAAACATCCGTTAATACCTGATCATTGGTATAGGCATGTATAGTTGTCATCACGCCACCGATAATGCCGATACTTTCATGTAAAACTTTGGCTAGTGGAGCCAGGCAATTGGTTGTACATGATGCATTAGAGATGACAGTATGCTCAGCTTTCAGGACATCATGATTTACACCATAGACGACGGTGGCATCTACGTCCTTACTGCCTGGTGCTGAAATAATGACTTTTTTGGCACCGGCCTCAATGTGCTTTTGGGCCTTCTCCTTGCTGGTAAAAAAACCCGTGGACTCATGGACCACTTCCACACCCAGATCACCCCATGGCAGGTTGGTAGGGTCTCTTTCAGACAGGACACGGATCTTGTCGCCGTTAACAATCATGTAGTCACCTTCAACAGAAACGGTTCCAGGGAATTTGCCGTGTGCGGTGTCATACCGGGTTAAATGTGCATTTGTTTTAGCATCGCCCAGGTCGTTAATTGCGACTATCTGAATTTCATCTGTTCGGCCTGATTCATACAGTGCGCGTAAGATATTTCTGCCAATTCGTCCATAACCATTGATTCCAATCTTTATTGCCATTGATTTACTCCAAGTAGGTTTACTTTAAAAAATTAAATAATCTGTTTTATCTTTGCTACCAGGTTATCTGTGGTAATTCCAAAATGTTCGTATACCTGTCCACCAGGCGCTGATTCACCAAAATTGGGTACGCCCAGTACCAGGCCATCCAGGCCCACATATTTTTGCCAGTAATCGGGTATTCCGGCTTCCACAGCGATGCGCTTACGGCAGCTGCCCGGCAGGACACTGTCTTTATATTCATCATCCTGCTTGTCGAAAACATCCGTTGATGGCATGGATACTACCCTGATATTGATACCATCACCTTCAAATTGTCTGGCCGCATTAATCGCAATCTCTACTTCAGAGCCGGTAGCGATGAGAATCACATCAGGATCCGCAGCATCATTATGAATGACATAGCCGCCTTTACTGATATTAGCGATCGTTGAGTCAGATCGATTGATATGGGCAAGATTCTGGCGAGAAAAAAGCAGTGATGTCGGACCGGTATGGTTTTCCAGTGCTGCCGCCCAGGCAACAGCGGTTTCTACAGTATCGCATGGTCGCCAGGTAGACATATTAGGGATTAACCTTAAGGTGGCGGCCTGTTCTACTGCCTGGTGAGTTGGGCCGTCTTCACCAAGACCGATAGAGTCATGGGTAAAGACAAAGATATTGCGCTGCTTCATTAATGCCGCCATTCGAATGGCGTTTCTGGCGTATTCAGAAAAGATAAGAAACGTTGCGCCATAGGGGATAAAGCCACCATGCAGGGCAATACCATTATTAATGGCACACATGGCAAATTCCCTCACGCCGTAGTAGATATAATTGCCTTCGGCGTTTTGTCGTCCAATGGGTTTTGAGCCAGACCAGATGGTCAGGTTTGAACCGGCGAGATCCGCCGAGCCGCCAATCAGTTCTGGAAGTTGTGGTCCGTAGGCATTTAATGAATTCTGAGAGGCCTTTCTGGAGGCAATGGTTTCGGCCTTGCTCACACAATGATTTATGTAGTTACTGACGGTTTGGGCCCAGTCTGCGGGTAACAAGCCCTCCATCCTGCGGACAAACTCACTGGCCAGTTGCGGATGCTTTTCCCGGTAGGCATCAAAACCGGCCTGCCATTTAGATTCCCGTGCAGCGCCTTTGTCGCGGGCATCCCAGGCCGTATAATAATCTTTGGGGATTTCAAATGGACCATGTTCCCAGTTAAGCTTTTTTCTCACCAGTTCGACTTCATCCTCGCCCAGCGCAGCGCCATGGGATGATTCTTTGCCCTGTTTGTTGGGGGAACCCCAACCAATAATGGTCTGGCAAATAATCAGACTGGGTTGTTCGGTATTTTCCCTCGCCTGGGTAATTGCCGCGGAAATTTCTTCCGGGTTATGACCATCCACATCGTCGATCACATGCCATTGATAGGCCTCAAAGCGTTTTTGAATATCTTCCGTGAACCAGCCCTGGACTTCGCCATCTATGGAGATGTTGTTACTGTCGTATATGGCAATCAACTTACCCAGTTTCAATGTCCCCGCCAGGGAACAGGACTCGTGGGAAATGCCTTCCATCAGGCAGCCGTCGCCCACAGACGCGTAGGTATGGTGATCAACGATATTAAAGTCATCCCGATTGAACTGTGCTGCAAGTACCTTTTCTGCAATGGCCATTCCTACAGCATTGGCGATGCCCTGACCCAGGGGACCTGTGGTGGTTTCAATACCTGGTGTATAACCATATTCCGGATGACCCGGGGTCTTTGAATGTAATTGCCTGAATGCACGGATATCATCCATGGAGAGTTCATACCCGCTTAAGTGCAGCAATGAATATAACAGCATAGAGCCATGCCCGTTGCTCATGACAAACCGATCACGGTTATACCATTTTGGATTGGCGGGATTATGGCTTAAAAAATCATTCCATAAGACCTCGGCGATATCGGCCATTCCCATGGGCGCGCCTGGGTGTCCGGAATTGGCCTTCTGGACTGCATCCATACTCAGTACGCGTATGGCATTGGCTAGTTCATGCCTGGTAAGCACATTATTCTCCAAATATTTGATGTGTGGTTGAAAAAAAGTCTGCGTCTTGAAGTCCTGCCTTTGCCGTTGGAATGTCGATGTCATCTACCTGTAAGCCAGTAGATTCAACCACGCAATCTAATTAACAATTCTGTTTATAAGGCGGGATACCCTGATACTCAGGGTTGCATATTGTCTCTCACAGCGCCTGGTTGAGCAAGCCTGTTGGACAGGCAGATAAAGGTTAAAAGACAGTTTACAGACTAAACATGAGAACTTACTTTAAGTTCCAGGTCTTTACTCTCGCCATTTTATTGAACACCCCATACTGGCGGTCTGTTGCTCGGGCCCCTTACCGGTGTCAGCAATCATCTTCATGGCCTCCACCAGATCGCGTCGGGCATCGGGCGTCTTGTTTGATGGGGTCGTGTCATCCAGCCGCCCGCGGTATTGTAATTTCAGGTCCTTGTTGTAACCGAAGAAATCCGGTGTACACACAGCACCATAGGCCCTGGCGATCTCCTGGCTTTCATCTAACAGATAGGGAAACGGGTAGCTAAATTGTTCGGCAGTTTTCTGCATATTTTCAAGGGAATCATCAGGAAATGCCACTGTATCATTAGACATGATGGCAACACTGTTTATACCTATTTCCTGAAGCTCCAGGGTATCCTGTACCAGTCTGTCCTGTATTGCCTTGACGTAGGGGCAGTGATTACAGATAAACATCACCAGGGTACCGTTTTCACCACGGCATTTCTCCAGGGTCCATTCCTGACCATCGGTTCCGGGTAATTTGAAATCAATCGCCGGGGCGTTAAATTCACAGACAGGGGGTTGCATTAATGCCATTTATCTCTCCGTATTAAAATAGTGTATTAGAGCTAGAATGAGGAATATGTTACATTTTAGAGTATAGTATCGCCCCAATTTACAATATCAACAAAAGGATTTATTTAAATGCAGAAGAATTTCCTGTTTACCTCTGAATCTGTTTCCGAGGGTCATCCGGACAAGGTCGCCGATCAAATTTCAGATTCTGTTCTCGATGGTTTATTGGCACAGGATCCGGCATCCAGGGTGGCCTGCGAAACCATGATCAATACCGGCATGGTGGTATTGTCCGGCGAGATTACCTCCAGCGCCAGCATTGATTATGTTGATATTGTCAGAAGTACTATCAGGCAAATTGGCTATACCTCTTCGGATATGGGCTTTGATGCAGACACCTGCGCTGTGTTGATCTCATTGGATAAACAATCAGTGGATATTGCCCAGGGGGTCAATGAAGGCCAGGGGCTGGATCTTGACCAGGGTGCCGGAGACCAGGGTCTGATGTTCGGTTATGCCTGTAATGAAACGGACGTGCTTATGCCATTTGCCATAACCTATGCTCACAGACTGGTAAAAAAACAGGCCGAGGTGAGAAAGTCGGGAAAATTAAGCTGGCTCAGACCCGATGCAAAATCCCAGGTCACTGTTTTGTATGAAGATGGTGTTCCCAGGTCGGTAGATACCATCGTCCTCTCCACCCAGCATGACCCGGACATAGAGCATAAGCAATTGTCTGAGGCCGTGATTGAAGAGATTATCAAGCCCACCATACCGGCAGACATGATTACTGATAAAACCCGCTATCTTGTGAACCCTACGGGCAGGTTTGTCATTGGTGGACCTGTGGGTGACTGCGGTCTGACGGGCAGAAAGATTATCGTGGATACTTATGGTGGTGCTGCCCATCACGGTGGCGGTGCCTTCTCCGGCAAGGACCCGTCAAAGGTGGACCGTTCAGCTGCCTATGCTGGTCGTTATGTGGCCAAGAACATCGTTGCTGCCGGTCTGGCGGAAAAATGTGAAGTTCAGCTGGCCTATGCCATTGGTGTGGCAGAACCTGTAAGTTTAATGATTAATACATTCGGCACAGGCAAGGTGGATGAAGGTAGTATCGCTGCCATGGTCAGGGAACAGTTTGATCTCAGGCCCAAGGCCATTATTCAGACCCTGGATTTATTGCGCCCAATCTACCAGCAAAGTGCGGCCTATGGTCATTTTGGCAGGGACGATGTTGACTTCCCATGGGAGCAAACTGATCGGGCAGAGGCCTTAAGAGAGTCGGCAGGATTAAATAACGCCGCGTAGGAGGCGCTCGCTTCAGGCGTATTATTTCTTTCAGCCAGTCTGGAAAAATTCATTATTCGCGTCTATACTCACTAGCCCTGCTGGTAAATCCTGCAGGCGATATATTTTTTCTGCATTCAAGGAGCGTTGCGACGGAACATCCGCCAGGCTTGAATGTAGTCTTCACTAGAAACGGCGCTCGCTTAAATTGTTAGGAGGATAACAAGATGAGCGTAGCGAGCCAGTCTATGTTTATAGATTTTCATGTAGCCGATATGGAGCTGTCCCAGTGGGGGCACAAGGAAATTCGGATTGCCGAAACGGAAATGCCCGGATTGATGGCCGTCCGCGAAGAATATTCAGGTGATGCCCCGTTAAAGGGGGCAAAAATTGCCGGTTCTTTACATATGACCATACAAACAGCGGTTTTGATAGAAACCCTGGTGGCCCTGGGTGCCGAGGTGCGCTGGGCTTCATGTAATATTTACTCCACCCAGGATCATGCGGCCGCTGCCATCGCAGATCAGCAAATCCCGGTGTTTGCCTATAAAGGCGAATCTCTCGAAGAGTATTGGGAGTATACCCACCGAATCATGGAATGGCCCGATGGTAGTCCGCCAAATATGATCCTAGATGATGGTGGTGATGCCACCATGCTGGTTACCCTGGGTTCTCAGGCAGAGCAAGATATCAGTGTATTGGATAATCCGGGAAGTGAGGAAGAGCAGTTCCTGTTTGCTGCCATAAAGAAAAAACTGAAAACATCTCCGGGATGGTATTCGAAGATTAAGCAAAGCATCAAAGGTGTCACTGAAGAAACGACAACCGGTGTGCATAGACTCTACCAGATGCAGGATGAGGGGAGCTTGCCCTTTCCGGCAATCAATGTGAATGATTCGGTGACCAAATCGAAGTTTGATAATCTCTACGGTTGCCGTGAATCCCTGGTTGATGGGATCAAACGCGCAACGGATGCAATGATCGCCGGTAAGATCGCTTTAGTTCTGGGATATGGAGACGTGGGTAAAGGTTGTGCGCAATCCCTCCGCGGACTGGGCGCAACGGTGTGGGTCACGGAGATTGATCCTATATGTGCATTACAGGCGGCGATGGAAGGTTATCGTGTGGTTAGCATGGATGAAGTCTGCGACAAGGTGGATATTTTCGTCACCGCAACAGGGAATTGCAGCGTGATTACCTTTGATCATATGCAACGAATGAAAAATCAGGCCATCGTCTGCAATATCGGGCATTTCGATAATGAAATCGACGTGGCAGACCTTGAGAAATGTGAATGGGAAGAAATCAAGCCACAGGTGGACCATGTGACCTTTGCTGATGGTAAAAAGATTATCCTCCTGGCTAAAGGCAGACTGGTCAACCTGGGTTGTGCAACGGGTCACCCGAGTTTTGTGATGTCCAATTCATTCACCAATCAGGTTTTGGCACAAATCGAACTATTCGCCCGAACAGATCAGTATGAAAACAAGGTCTATGTTCTGCCCAAGTACCTTGACGAAAAGGTGGCGAGATTGCATTTGCAGAAGATCGGGGCCGATCTCACAACCTTGACAGATAGACAGGCGAAATATATTGGTGTGGACGTCTCAGGACCTTACAAGCCGGAATACTACCGGTATTAATCCTGGGTTTGATCGCATTATTTTTTATCGCCACCAGGTGACCTGAGCATGTCTGCACAAGCGAAGTTTGAAAAAAAATTCAGTTTTGAATTCTTCCCGCCACGCTCAGATGATACCCAACGTGTGCTGAATGAAGCCCAACAACACCTGGGTAGTCTTGGACCTGATTTTTTTTCTGTTACCTACGGGGCAGGTGGTAGTGACAGAGAAAAGACCCTGGAGACGGCTATCTCTGTACGGGATAATACTTCTATTCCAGTTGCGCCCCATATCTCATGCATTAATAGCAACCGTGATGAGATTGCCGGGGTACTGGACCAGTACCAGGAACTGGAGTTTAAGCACCTGGTGGTGATTCGCGGTGATAGGGCAGAGGAAGGAGAAAATATAGGCGATTTTAATTTTGCCAGTGAACTGGTGGAATTTATCAGGAGCCGGACCGGGGATTATTTTGAGATTGATGTCGCCTGTTATCCCGAGTTTCATCCTGAATCCATTAATGCAAGGACGGAGCTGGAAAATTTTAAAAAGAAGGTTGATGCTGGCGCCAACGGCGCCATTACACAGTATTTCTATAATCCCGGCGCCTATTTCAGGTTCATTGAGGACTGTGAAAAATTGAGTATTGATCTGCCAATTGTCCCCGGCATAATGCCAATTACTAACAGGGACCAACTGGTAAGGTTTTCACAAAGCTGTGGCGCAGAAATCCCACGCTGGATCCTTACCCGGCTGGAATCCTATGGTGATGATCTGGAGTCTATCCGCAATTTTGGCCTGGATGTGGTTAGCCAACTGTGTCAGGCACTACTGGATTTTGGTGCCCCGGGATTACATATCTATTCCATGAACAGACATGCCGCTGGCGAGAAAATCTGGCAAAACCTGGGGATCAGATAGCCATCATTGCAATTGGTCATCTATAGAAATCGTTATAAAAATTCCTGTTTTCCCCGTATTTTGCTTGTCCCTGTGCACACATAATTGTATTTTGCACAATATTATTTAAATTAAAAAAAATGCCGCTCGGACCAGGTATAGGAAATGGAACGTAATGAAGAACCAGGTACTATTTGTAGATGATGACCCACTCATCGTGGAATCGTTGTCCATTGCCCTGGATGATGAGTTTACTGTTCATGCTGCGGAAAACCGGGGGCAGGCCAAAAAATTACTAAATCGGATCCAGCAGAAGCTGTCCATTGCCCTGGTTGATTTAGGTCTGCCTCCACACCCCCATCACCCTGATGAAGGTTTCAGATTAATAGAAGAGCTGGTGACTTATAATCCGAACATGAAAATTCTGGTGTTGTCAGGTCAGAATGTAGAACTTCCAGCATCAGGACAAGGATTATTTGTTCCCGGTAGCCAAATAATTTTTGAATAAGCGATTTCATATTAATGATAAGTGGTTCAATGTATATTACATTATTATGGTTTTTCCGGTGAAATTATGATGCCAGTAAATAAAACAACCACGATTGCATATTATACCTTCAGGGAAGCGACCCAGAATCAATTATTCGTATTGACATTAATCGGCCTGGTCTGTCTGCTTGGCGTGGCTGAATTTGTGGGTGACCTGGCAATATCGGAAACCCGGCAATTTCAGATCTCTCTGCTGGCCAATATTGGCAGATGGTTTCTGGTCATTACGGTTGCCTTGTTTGTCATCACCAGCATGATTAGAGAATTTAATGATAAAGGTTGTGATCTAATATTATCATTGCCCGTTTCAAAACCTACTTATTATTTTGGCAAGTTATTGGGTTATTTTCTTCTAGGTTTGGTGATCGCACTGTCTTTATCGGTCCTGATGTTATTGTATGCGGATACTCAGGCATTAATGATTTGGTTGATATCGCTTGTTTGTGAGGCTGTTATTGTTATGGCGTTAAGCATGTTATGCCTGTTCACCTTCAGCAATATCACAATCGCATTTATCGCCACCATTAGTTTTTATATGCTTTCAAGATCAATAGATGCCATACAACTGATTAGTGTTTCTCCAATATTGGAGACGAACACTATCTCCCAGGAATTCATGACATCATTGGTTAATCTCATCGCGTTTGTTCTTCCAGACCTCAGCAGGTTTACCCGTACTGAATGGCTGGTATATGGAGTTAATATTGATGAAATGGGATTTGTTCTGGTGCAAACGGCCATCTATTTGACATTACTGGTTGCTGCCGGGTTGTTTGATTTATCACGAAAGGAATTCTAGTAGTCGCCGTTATAAAGATGAAGTTTTATATACTTAATAGTATCTCCAGGGAACGGCCTGTTAGTGTTGTTCCAAAGTGGGTCATGGCAATACTTGGCATTGCTATCATGGCCCAGCTGGTATTTCACGCTAATACTACCCGGTTAAATATCCGCGAAACTCTAATACCTGAAGCCCCTTCGCAGGCTGCATTGAATGTACTCAGTCTCGGTGATGAGATTGGCATATCAAAATTTATAATGCTTTGGTTGCAGGGGTTTGATCATCAACCCGGGATCAGTATTCCTTTTTCACGACTAGACTATGATAGTTTAATTAGCTGGTTGGACAGGGTGTTACAACTGGATCAGGATAGTCATTATGCGCTGCTTTCTGCATCACGTATTTATAGCGAAGTCCCAGATACAGATAAGCAGAGGAAAATTCTTGAATTTGTTTATGAAAAGTTTCTGGAAAAGCCGGACCAACGTTGGGTATGGATGGCACATGCTGTCTACGTTGCCAGGCACAAGGTGAAAGACAACCAGTTGGCGTTAAGATATGCCCGGCAATTACGAATTCACACCACCAGCAGTGTGGTCCCAAATTGGGCGAGACAACTGGAGTTATTTGTCTATGAAGATCTGGGAGAGCTGGAAACAGCGCAGATATTACTAGGGGGGTTGATTGAAAGTGGAGAAATAACGGATGAAAATGAAATTAACTTCCTGCTATCGAGGTTAGCTATCAATGAAGAAGAACCCCAGAAAAACTAAAATCTATTAGACAATTGAGACTTCCATTTTCTTAATCATCGCAGAGTAGTAACCATCCTTTGGCCTCATTGTTCTTAATGTCTTAAATTCTTTTATCGCTGTTTCAGAATCTGAATTATTGTAAGCCTCTAATGCTCGTTTATGCTTTAATAACCAATTATCCATATCTGCATTTGAGTCTGATACACTGCATAATGGTTGAAATAACCGGGTCGCGTTATGTTTTCCCTTCACATGTACAGTATCTATCTCTCTGAATAAGATATCTTGGCATTCATTCCTGGTTGACTCACTTACCAATATAGGAACCTCATATCTTCTGGTTAAAGTCTCTATGCGTGATGCAACATTTACCGAATCGCCAATGACCGTATAGGCTATCCGGTGTTAATACCCACACCCATTTTAGGTCCCGGCCAACCTTTCTTAATGAAACCATCTGATAATTCAGCGATCATTTGTATCATATCAAGTGAAGCCAGAACTGCATTTTGAGCATGGTCTTGTTGGGCAATGGGAGCACCCCAGAAAGCCATGATGGAATCACCGATGTACTTGTCTATGGTGCCCCCATAACGGAACAGAATCTCTGTCATCGCATCGAAATACTCATTCAGCAATAAAGATAGCTGTTTGGGGTTTAATTGTTCAGCCACATTGGAAAAGTCCTGCAGGTCACAGAAAAATACTGTCATGATTCTTGATTCACCGTTCATGTTGACCTGGTCGGGATGTTTGCTGGTTTTGTTGATAATTTCCGACGGAACGAATTGACCAAAGGCCTGAATGATTTTGGTTTTCGAGTGAGTTTCAACAAAATAGATTAACAGTGCATTCATGGAAAACAATACCAGGATAATTAACAGGCTATATTCCATGGGTAAAATCGTTTGTACCTGTTTGACAGTGATGTACAGGTATAGATGCGGAAGGATGAGCAGAAAATTCATAATTGCGGCAATCATCGGTGTCACGACAGGTAATAAAAAAGACAATAACAGTCCGGTAAATATCATCATTAAAAACGAGAGGGATACGCTGCTAACGGGTTCATTTATGATATGGGCTAATAATGCAGTGATGACCTGGCCATTAAAATTTAAATTTGGGCCATTGCGTAAATGAATATCGAGCGCGCCTGTACCATTTAGAAGATAAAAGAGAAAAATGATTAGCAGCAGAATGGTCTGGGTTTTATTTTGAAATAGTTTTTCTAACACAGCTCAATATTTGAGGTGGTTTATTTACCCTGCAGTTTAACAGCCATGTTTGTACGGAAAAAACGATAATAACCATTTACAATCAGGAAATTAGGAATAATCAACATACGCGCAACTAGGCACTATAGTTTTAAAATTTATCGTCAAATGTGACATAAGGTGTTGAAGTTTCGACACATTTGATAAAAAACTGACATTTCAGGCGATATTGTAGAGATATATTTTATAAAAATATTATATTTATCATATAGATAAATATATAGATAAATATATAGATAAATATATTGGCATATAATCTGCATATTATTAGAGTAATAACAATCACACATGCGAGGAAAATAATATGAATAATAAAAAACAATCAGGTTTTACCCTGGTAGAAATTGCAATCGTGCTGGTAGTGATTGGCCTTCTATTGGGCGGGATATTAAAGGGACAACAGCTCATTAATAGTGCCCGGGTGCGTAACCTGGCGGATCAGAACTCTGGTGTCCAGGCCGCTTATTATGGTTTTGTAGACCGGTTCCGTAATTTACCTGGTGATATGGCACCTGCCGCTGCCTGTGCCGCCGTTGGCGCAGCAGTTGATACGGCATGTGGCGGTACGCCAACTATCGGTGGTGACGGTGACGGCAGGATTGAAAATGTTGCCGAGGCTGGCGCAGTATGGGCACACCTTTCGGTTGCTGGATTTATCACAGGCACCTATTCGGGTGACCCAGCCAATGAGGCTGCTTACCGGGATACCAGTGTGGCAGCAGGACAGATACCACCAAATGCCTTCCAGGGGCCGATTTTGCTTGGTCATATGGATTACTATGTGGACGGTGCTTTAGCTTCTCAGGGAACAGTCACCCGATTGGCCTATTCGTTTGGCGGTAATATTCCAGTACCCCTGTTACGTGACCTGGACCAGAAGCTGGATGATGGCATTGCCGGTACCGGTGTGTTGCGTTCTGCAATGGGTGCGGCAACCGCCCCGACAACGGGATTCGATGCCATTGTTGGCTATACCAACTCTCCGGAATGTCTGGCCGATGTCTCTTACATTGCTAACTGGAATGTTGATAGTGCCAACCCGGAGTGTAACGCTATCTTCCTGTATTAAAAGGCAAGTATGTTGAACCTGATAAGGGCCCGCTTTGCGGGCCCTTATTTTTTGGAATAAGATAAAATATTATTACCTCCAGCATGGATAACACAGATAAAGTTTATGGACAACTCACCCTGTATTGAAATTAATAATGTCAGTAAACGTTATGGAAGCCAGAAAATACTGGATGGAGTTGACCTGGTTGTTAATGATAATGAAATCCATGGGTTGGTGGGAATCAATGGTGCGGGCAAGACAACACTGATTAAGTGTCTACTGGATTTGGTCTCGATTAATTCCGGTGAGATTAAACTTTCAGGGATCAATAGTTCTGATAATGCTTCACGGAATTCACTGGCATTTCTGCCGGAAAAATTCACCCCGCCTTATTATTTGTCCGGCGAGGATTTTCTGAAATATATATTAAAGCTTTACAATGTCAGCTACGATGAGCAGTTGATAGATTCTGTATTGTTGTCACTGGACTTTAATCCGCAATATTTATCCAAGCCGGTCCGGCAGCTTTCTAAAGGCATGACCCAGAAGCTTGGTTTGACTGCCTGCTTCCTCAGCAACAAAAATTTACTTGTGCTTGATGAACCCATGAGCGGCCTCGACCCCAGGGCCAGGGCCTATTTGAAGCAGCATATTCTTGATATGAAAAACAAGTCGGTAACAATGTTTGTATGTACTCACTTATTGACAGACATTGAAGCCTTCTGCGATAAGGTCTCCATATTACATAATGGCTCTATCCACTTTACAGGGACCCCGGAGGAATGTTGCAGGCAATACAACACCACAGATTTTGAGAGTGCATATCTTGCCTGTGTGGGCGCGTGACATAGAAAAGATTAGACAGGATTTACATGATATATCTATTGGCTCTTTTTGAATCAAGTAAATCTTGTTAATCCTATCCATTTTTTAAGTATCCTATTAAAAATATTAATGCCAGACATTTGGCTTAAATTGTCTGAAGTTGTAACGAAGCATTATAGATACGTCCTGTTTATCCTGTTAATCCTGTCTATTCTTTTATCTATTCACCTGAAAGCGATAAATCGTCTACAATAGAAAGTATGAAAATACTATTAATCATCCTGCCACTGCTATTAATTAGCCTCTTCGCCCAGGCCCGTATGTATCAATGGGTAGATCCGGATACCAATACCACACAATTATCTGGCAAGCCGCCATATTGGTATCGCAACGGTGAGCCCGGGCCCAGGGTTATTATATTCGATAATGGCAAGGTCATAGATGACACGGGTATCCCTGTCTCAGATGTTGAGAATGAAAAATTTCGGCAACAGGCGTTGGTCATCGTGGAGCAGGACAGGTTGTCAGCTATAGAAAAACTCAGGCAGGCGGAGCTGCAAAAGGCGGCATTTGGAACAGAAGAAGAGGATGAAGAGCCGATGAAAATTATTCTCGATCCAGTTGTGGAAGAACGTGAGATTGAAGAAGGCAGACAGGTTGAAGCGGATGATTCACAAATAGAACAACAGATGCGGGAATTACTTGAACAGTATGAGGCCCTTAAGACTCAAAGCGCTAAAGATGTTGTAGGTTCGTCTAACCAGTAACCGTTTGACCTGAGACTAACCGGAAAAAAACGATTTTATAGTATTTACAAACCCTGACTGTTTATTCTGCACAAATTGTCTGAGGCTAAGTAAGGCCTGATTTTTTGGATCAATCCTTAAGCCTATATCAACATAACTAGCGGTTTTCTCCAGTTCATTTTTAACCATGGCCTGTTCTGCCAGAACAGCATATTGGTTGGCAATATTGTAGATACCATGGAGATATAGAACATGTTATTGGCAACGCCAATATCATATATGGTAATAATATTTGGATGGGACAGTGAGGCAATAATCCTGCCTTCCGCCATAAATCGCTCAATTAAGTCTTTTGATTCATCTGCATCGACATTATCGAGGATCTTAAGGCAGACAGAACGGGTGAGTGATTCCTGTGTGGCCAGGTATACCGTGGCCATACCACCCTTTCCAATTTCATTTTTTATTATATAGCCAGGAATCTCCATTGGCTGATTATAAAACGAATTTTAGATAATGTTATATGTAACTGCTTAATTTAATTAAGAAAACAGGGATTTGGATGGTTTTTCCATGATGATGGGCTGGAAACTGCAGTAAACGGATAAAAAACCAAGTGGACTTGAATCAGTCCAGAGACTCTGCTGCCCGGTGTTTTGCCTTGATATAGTTAGCATGGGAGACGTATAACAAATCAGCAATCTTGCGGATAAAATACTCCTCATACTTATCGATAACATTGTCTGCTACAGCAACACGCCAGAGTAATTCTATGACTGTTACTTTCTCTTCTGCATTTAGTTCATCATTCACAGTCCTGGTAAAATCATGCAGTGAAATAGCATGATTGACTTCTACACGTGCGGTCTCAATGATGTCCTGGATTTCATCCTGAGCCAGATGAAAATTTAACGACATGGTCTTCTCAATAACCTTAATTTCATCTTCATCAATACCCGAATCTGCTAGGGCAATCTCCAGCATGAGCACGGCCGCACAAAGCTCCAGGGTATGTGCTCTGGAACTGTTCTCGATTTCACCATAACCCAGATGTTGGCCAAAAAATTCAGTTAATGAATTGAACATAGATATTGCTTAATTTTTTTGCCAGGAATGGTTGATATATTTGCCGCCTTGAAAATCATCAAAGTAGGTTAATATCATTGGATGGTCAATGGAATCTATGGATGTATCTGCCCGGAGGTTGCGTTCCGCGACATAGGTTTCATACAGTGAATCATTTACCAATACCTTATACCAGGGGGCATTTTTGGGAGGTTTCGACTTCGCCATTTTCTGGTACCATTCTTCAGATCCAAGATAGATCGGGTCTATATCAACTATGACCCCGCGATAATCGAACAATTTATGGGTGATCAGCTGGCCAATATCGAATTTTGCCTCTTTTGGCATCAATTCTTGAATTTGCATGTTGCTATTATCACTACTTATCATGGTTTATCCCTCAAAGTGGGGTATAAGTGATTTATTACAATTTAATATATAGTGTTTACTATGAGAAAAACAAGGGTGTATGTTGAGAGTAACTTGACAGCCGGTAACCCGGTCACCATAGGTGATGACAGTTTTCATCATCTCAGTCATGTATTAAAACATCGTGAAGGCGATATGATACATGCATTTGATGGTAATGGCGGTTATTTTGAATCAATCATCATATCCAAAAGTAAACGATCTATTACGATTCAGCCTGATATTTTTGTAAAAGATAATCGTGAATCAGACCTCAGGTTGACTCTGGCGCAAGGCATATCTCGTGGTCAGAAAATGGATCTTACCATACAAAAGGCCGTGGAACTGGGCGTTTATATCTTTGTTCCAGTTATGACAGAACGCGGTAATGTAAAGCTTGATGATGAACGTTCTGAAAAACGATTGAAGCATTGGCAGAAAATAATCATCAATGCATGTGAACAGTGTGGAAGAAATGTACTTCCCACCATTCTCGAGCCGGTAAAATTGGAAGAATGGATGGCTGTGGATGCTAATGCAATGAGATATGTATTGGATCCAATGTCAGATGTGTCAATCTCCAGTATAAGTCAGCAGGGATCTGAAATTTCTCTCATCTGTGGTCCTGAAGGTGGATTATGTGCTAACGAACTGGAACAGAGTCAGAATAACGGGTATTCACCCATATCTCTTGGTCCCAGGATACTGAGGACGGAGACCGCGGCCATTTCAGCATTGGCAATTTTTCAATCAAGATGGGGAGATATATGATAAACGTGTTTTTTGAAATATCGAGAGTATAATTCCCATTATACTAATAATAAAAGGTAAGCCGTGAGCAAATCTGAATCACCCGTCCCCCACCTGACAACCTCTCTTTCCGGTCCATTGATGCACCTGGAAGAACAATTTATTAATCATCAAGCCAAAATAGAATCCTGGTTCAGAGAGCAGTGGCGGATCACCCAGGCACCATTTTATTCTTCGGTGGATATCAGAAACGCAGGATACAAGATAGCACCAGTAGATACCAATCTGTTTCCCGCCGGTTTTAACAACCTCAATCCGGAATTTGAGTCCCTTTGTATTCAAGCTATACAACAGGCAGTTGAACGGATCGACAAACCTGTTGATCGGATTATTTTAATTCCGGAAAATCACACACGGAATAAGTTTTATCTTACCAATGTGGCTGTACTGGCATCATTAATATCCAAGGCCGGGTTTGAGATTAAGCTGGGTTCGTTAATGAATGATTTGACTGAGCCTGTCAGTATTCCACTGGATCAAGGTGAGGAAGTCACGCTATATCCAGTTATGCGGAATGATAATCAAATCTATGTAAGTGATGGTTTTTATCCAGACTTGATATTATTGAATAATGATCTTTCTGCAGGAAGGCCCGATATCCTGGAAAATCTTACACAAACCATCACCCCCCCTTTGTCCCTGGGATGGTCCAACCGAATGAAGTCGGATCACTTTAAGAATTACCAGGAGGTTGCCAATGAATTTTCTTCCATATTTGACCTGGACCCCTGGTTGATCACACCTTTATATCGTAGCTGTGGTGAAATTGATTTTATGAAACGGGAAGGGAATAGCTGCCTTGAAAGCAACGTCAATGCATTGTTATCAGCTGTCCAGCAAAAGTATCAGGAATATAATATTGAACAACGGCCTTATGTGGTGGTTAAGGCTGAATCCGGTACTTATGGTATGAGTGTTATGACGGCACATAGTGCTGAAGAGCTACTGGAATTGAATCGCAAGGAACGCACCAGAATGTCCACGACCAAGGAAGGCCAAAAAGTCACCAGGGTATTGATACAAGAAGGGGTATTTACAAATGAAACCTGGGGGCCAGACAAGACTGTCGCAGAGCCGGTGGTATATTCCATAGACAAAAATGTAGTGGGAGGATTCTACCGGGTCCACTCAAAAAAAGGTGTGAATGAAAATCTCAATTCACCAGGGATGCGATTTGAACCTCTGGCATTCGATGATTGTTGCATCTCCCCGGATATAGACCAATCTCCGGACTCTCATGTTAACCGATTTTATATTTACGGTGTTATCGCAAGACTCGCTACACTGGCTGCTGCCAGGGAAATAGTGGAGGGTTCAGTAGAAAGCTAGAAGTAAAAAGAAAGTAAGAAGACCAACCCATTTCCGTAAGAAGCCAATTACCATGATCTGGTTATTGAATAAAAAACTGTTCAACCTGGGCGTGTTATATAAACAAGATTACGATAAGGCAAGCATCTGCCTCTCGCGCAGACGGGAATCAAGACTTAAATTAGTTGCCTGCGGGGCGATACTTCACAGGTGATGATTAAAGTCCCCCATAACTGATGGTCTGCCCATGGTTTTTATCTATTAATTTCCAGGAATTTCACGCTGGTACACAACATTACTGTGCTGGAGACGTGCCCCGCCAAATGAATAATGAATTTAATGTGAGATTGATGCTGCGGATGCAAAATGCGGGTCCTGAGACAGGGAGACCACTCTGGTCGTGATTTCTACCAACAGGATGATGACAAATACCATTGTGACGCCGCAAATATATGGTAAAAAAGCCCCCTGGTTGTATTTATTCTCATCCATTAAAAGCAAAACCATCATAGAATGCAGTATGTTACGTTATAATACCGACTTTAAGACTTAGTGTTTTCTCGTAAATGACATCCAAGAATACATCAGAAAAGCCCTGGGGTGGACGGTTTATCCGTACCACGGAACATTCTGTGGAAAAGTTCACAGAACCGGTTTCGTTCGACCACAGATTATATGGCTTCGATATCATGGGCTCCATCGCTCATACCAGGATGCTGGCCAGAGTTGGTGTGATTGAGGATTCAGAAGCCAAAACGATCATAAAAGGCCTGGAATCAATTGCTGAAGATATCGAATCAGGTGAGTTTGAGTGGAGGACCGAACTCGAAGATGTACATATGAACATTGAGTCCGCATTGGTAAAGCGGGTAGGTGAAGTGGGCAAAAAGCTGCATACAGGCCGGTCCCGGAACGACCAGGTTGCCACCGATCTGCGGTTGTATCTCAGGGAAGAGGTTGACCAGTTACAGGAATCATTACACAAGTTAATGAATGCCCTTTGTGATCTCGCCGAAACAGAAGCAGACAGCATCATGCCAGGATTTACTCATTTGCAGGTGGCCCAGCCTGTTACCTTTGGTCATCATTTAATGGCCTGGTTCGAAATGCTAAAACGCGATGATGAGCGACTGCTGGACTGTCGAAGAAGAATTAATCGAATGCCTTTAGGTGCGGCGGCATTAGCCGGCACCAGTTATCCCTTGGACAGGGAATACACGGCAGAGTTATTGGGGTTTGATGAAGTCGCAAAAAATTCAATGGATGCGGTCAGTGACCGGGACTTTGTCATTGAATTCTGCGCAACAGCGTCCATCATTATGATGCATCTGTCACGGTTTTCTGAAGAGTTGATCCTCTGGATCAACCCCATGTTCGGTTTTATTGATATCGATGACGCCTATTGTACCGGGTCATCCATCATGCCCCAGAAAAAGAATCCGGACATCCCGGAACTGGTGCGGGGCAAGACGGCACGGGTATATGGTGACCTCATGGGTATGTTGACATTAATGAAGGCCCAGCCGCTGGCATATAACCGGGACAACCAGGAGGACAAGGTCGCGTTATTTGATGTAGTGGATACCCTGCATGCTTGCATCAGTATCTATGCAGAAATGGTTCCAGCAATATCGGTAAATAGAGATTCTATGATGACTGCAGCAAAGCAAGGTTATGCCACCGCGACTGACCTGGCGGACTATCTGGTCAAGGCCGGTATGGCATTTCGTGATGCCCATGAGGCAGTGGGTAAAACGGTCAGTTATGCCATTGATAAGGGTAAAGAATTATCCGATCTGACACTGGATGAACTGGGGCAGTTCTGTCCTAATCTGGATGACGGAATTTACCAGTACCTGGAACTAACTGGTTCTGTGAATGCCAGAGATATTATAGGTGGTACCGCGCCGGCACAGGTCAGAAAAGCCATTGCATCAGGACGCGAATACCTCACAAAGTAACACATAATATTACTAGGTAGGGACTTCTATGAAATCGATCGTCAAGGTTTTTGGAGTACTGGTTGGGTTGGTGATAGTCATCCTGGCAGCCATTGTTATTTATATCTCTACCCTTGATCCCAATGATTACAAGGCCATGATAACGGATGGCTTTCAGGAGCAAACAGGCCGGACAATGTCCATCAATGGTGATGTGGTGGTAACCATTTATCCCTGGCTGGGCGTGGAAATCAATGATGTTAGCATCGGTAATGCCCCAGGGTTTGGTGAGGCACCTTTTCTGGAGTTGCAACATACCATGGTCAGGATAAAGCTTATGCCACTGCTTCAGGAGCAATATGAGATTGATACCGTCCGTGTTCATGGCCTGACAGTCAACCTGATGAAAGACGCTTCCGGCACGACTAACTGGGCAGACATGGAAAACAGAATGGCAGGTCAAGAACGTTCTGATGCTGGCGGTATGTCACTTGCGGCCGTGGTATTGGGCGGGGTAGATATTCAGGATACCAGCCTCACCTGGGACGACCAATCATCAGGGACACGCTCGGCAATTTCCAATCTGAAAATGACCACGGGCGAACTGGTTTATGGCGAACCTATCGATTTAGACCTGAGCCTTGATGCTGTTTCCAATCAGCCGGAACTGGTGGCCGATGTGTCTTTGACCACTACCTTGAATTATGACCTCGATAATGAAATCTATGATATTGCCCCGTTAAACTTTAACACCTTGCTGGCCGGACCCAATGTCCCGCAAGGCTCAACGGACATTACCTTGAGTTCCAATATACAGGTGGACATGGGGGATGAGACCCTGGTGATTAATGATATTAATTTCTCTGCCCTGGGGACCGAGATGACCGGGACGATACAGGCGGTGGATATTCGTGATGGTGAACCCACTGTCGAAACCAACATTAATCTGACGGGTAATGACCTGGCAGTACTGTTCAAGGTGGCCGAGATAGAACCACTGGCCACACAGCTGGCAAGCCTGGGTAACCGGGCATTCAACTTTAACGCGGATATTACCGCAGATATGGCGAATGATGAGATGCGTATATCAGGTATGCAGGCCAGTATGATCGGCTCACAGTTTAATGCCGATATCTCTACCCGGGGTACCCGCACCGGTTCTCCTGCCATTATTGGTAATATTGCGGCCACAGGTCCTGACTTGCCCATGTTATTACAGGTGCTGGGCCAATTGCAGGGCGGTGCCGATTCGGGTCTATCACAATTGGCGGCGCAGTTACAGAATGTGCAAAATCGCCAGTTTAACTTTTCTGCCGATATCGACGCGGATATGGGTGACGGTGATTTCGATATCTCGGGCCTGAATGCCAGCCTGTTGGGATCTGATATAGCCGGGGACATTGTGGCCACGGAAATGAAATCTTCTGCCTCCACGATTCGAGGCAACCTCAACGCAGCGGGCCCTGATCTGCCTGCGTTAATGCAGTTAATGGGACAGCTCCAGGGTGGGAGCGATTCGGCACTGTCGATATACGGGCAACAATTGGGTCGAATGGGTAACAAGGCCTATACCATTGAGACGCGGTTTGATGCCAACATGGCTAATGGTGATATCAATATTCCGGCGCTTTCCATTGATGCCCTGGGGATCAGGATCAATGGCAACCTGGTGGCCAACGACATGCAACAGTACAATGGTTCCATTAACGGCCAGTTGACCTTGAGCGGTAACCAGCTCGGACCCTTGCTCGCGGCCATAGACCAGGGTGAATTGGGCGATGTCATGCAGTCCCTTAATCTGACCGCCGCCGTTAATGGCACACGGACCAATTTAAATATCAGTCCATTGGAGCTGAATATGGTCTTTGCCGGTGAGCAGATCCCCAATTCCCCCATGCAAATGAATCTGTCCGCCAATACCCGTTTAAACCTAGAGACGGAATCCTTAAACCTGAATAATTTTCAGATGGCAGGCCTGGGCCTGAATGTTAGAGGCAATATTAATGCCGAGCAGGTCTTTGGGGCCAGGCAATTTCAGGGAGACATTGAGGTTGCCCCTTTTAGCCTGCGACAACTGATGGTTCAGTTAAACCAGGACCCGCCGGACACCATGGACACGCGTGCATATACGAATGTCGCACTGTCTACAGCATTTGACGGCTCAGCAAACCATCTAAATGTCAGCCGCCTTGCCATGGTGCTGGATGAAACGAATTTAAATGGCACCTTGTCCATAACGGATTTTGAAAATTCCGCCATACAGTTTGGTATCGATATTGATCAGATCAATGCGGACCGCTACCTGCCACCTGCCGATGGTAATCAGCCGCGTCCTGTTACCCCGGAGACGGCTGTTGGGGCAGCCGCACAACTACCGCTGGAAACCCTGCGGTCTTTAAATAGCCAGGGTGAATTGAAGGTTGGCCAATTGATCATCTCCAATGCCAGGGTATCCGATGTGGTATTAGGCATGAACGCCAAAGATGGTCAAATCAATCTGTCGCCCGTATCGGCTAACTTGTACGAAGGCAATTACCGGGGTGACATTCAGCTGAATGCCACATCTGACCAACCCACATTGAGTTTTGATTCAGCATTGCAGGGGATCAATATTGACCCGTTAATGGTGGATATGGTCGGCGCCTCCAGCGTCAGTGGCACCGGTAATATGGAAATTAAAGTTACCGCCAGTGGTATCGATACCCCGACAATGATTAGAAACCTCAATGGCAATGGCAAAATATTTCTAGAGGACGGTGTGCTGCAGGGCGTGGACGTCGCCAGAGTGCTGGCCCAGGTGGAGATCATGATCCAGAACCGACGGCCCATGCAGATCGACCGTGGCGAACAGACACCATTTGATACCTTTTCCAGTACTCTGGATATAAGTGGCGGAGTGGTCAGGAGTAATGACCTGATGATCAAGGCACCAGGTATCCAGGTAGCAGGTCAGGGCACGGTCATTAACCTGAACAATAATAATATCAATTATGACCTGGTGGCATCCGCCGATCAGGGCACCGCGACACGGGGAGAAGAGCAATATGATATCGGCGGTTACAGCATCCCTATCAAGTGTTCCGGTAATGCCAGTGATCCCAGCTGTCTGCTTAATGTGGAAAGGATCATTACAGAAGTCGTTCAACGGGAAGTCCAAAAACAGATCGGCAATGTCCTGCAACGGGCGTTGGGTGTTCCTGCAGAGCAAACCCAACAGGGTACAGACCCTGCCACACAACCACAACAACAGACCCAGCCGCAACAGCAGCAACCCACCCAGCAGGTGGATCCTGCCGAGGAAATACTCAACAGGGCACTGGAAGGTATCTTTGGCCGTTAGCCATGGCCCGGGTGTTGCTATTGTTTGCCCTGATATCGGGGGATACCAGGGTATACAGTGGTGAAATCTTAAACACCCAGGCCTTCCATACTAATTCGGATTTTGAAATCATCAGTTCTATGCTCATCCAGGGCGACAGCCGGGCAGTATTTAAAGTACTTACGGACTATGAGAAGTTGGCAGAGATCAGTGATATCGTCCTGGATACAGCAAAAGTCACAAAAAATCTCTCACTCAAAGAGGGTCCTATCCGGGTCAGGATCAATACCCGGACCTGTGTGCTGATGTTTTGCTTTAAGGCCAGGATTGTAGAAGATGTGGAAGTGACAGGGGACATGACTATCAAGGCTGACATTGTCCCGGAGCTGAGTGACTTTAAAGCTGATCAGATCATCATCCAGGTCCAGGACTATCCAGAAGGCAAGACACATGTGAAATTTGAAAGCCGGTTTACCCCGGATTTTTGGATATCCCCAATCATTGGCCCAAAGATAGTGAAACACAAGGCCATAAAGACGACTACCAATACTATCTTTCAAATAGAAAAGCTGATTAACGATGAGTAATTTTTCCAGAGGGTTATTGAAGTGGCAGAGGGTTAATGGCCGCCATGGCCTTCCGTGGCAGCTAAATCCATCGCCGTACCGGGTTTGGATCTCAGAGATCATGTTGCAGCAGACCCAGGTCAAAACCGTTATTCCATACTATCGACAATTCATGAAACAGTTTCCCAATCTAAAACGCCTAGCCAAGGCTGATCTCGATGAGGTGTTACACCTTTGGTCTGGACTGGGATATTACGCCCGTGCCAGGAATCTGCATAAGGCAGCAATCCAAATAATGGAAGTTCACAAAGGGAGGTTTCCCACTGACATAGAGGAGGTAATCCAGTTGCCAGGCATAGGCCGTTCAACCGCTGGTGCAATCTTGTCTTTAAGCAAGGGCCAACGCCATCCCATCCTGGATGGCAACGTCAAGCGTGTCTTGACCCGGCATAGAGGTATAAATGGTTGGCCCGGTGATAAAAAGGTGGAAGACATATTATGGCAACTGGCAGATGAATTGACACCCAATCAACGGGTTGCAGAATATACCCAGGCAATAATGGATCTGGGCGCTACCGTTTGCACACGTAGCCGTCCTGCCTGCCAAGACTGCCCCGTGATGAATGACTGTTTTGCTTATAAACATCGCCAACAAACCATGTTGCCGTCTAAACGCATCAGGAAAACCATACCGGTGAAACAGGCCATATTCACCATCATCAAGAACCATCGTGGCGAGATATTACTGAAGCGGCGACCACCCACTGGAATCTGGGGAGGGTTGTGGAGCCTGCCAGAATGTCCCATGGATGAAGATATCAAGAAATGGATAGAGCAGCACTTTGCTAGTAAGGTGACTTCAGTGAAGGAAGGACCCATCATGCGGCATACTTTTAGTCACTTTCACCTGGACATCCAACCAGTTCAGGTGAATATTTCAGCAAAATCCATTGGCATTAAAGACAGCGGCGAAATTTACTGGTATAAACCTGAAGACAAGCTCAGTAAGGGAATCGCCACCCCGGTGGCCAGACTATTGCAGGATTTATAATTTTTTAAGAGGAAATCAATGGCAAATAAAGTTGTGTGCGTAAAATTAAACAAGGAAGCAGATGGCCTTGCAAACCAGCCCTATCCAGGTGTTCTGGGTAAACGGATTTTGGAAAATGTATCCCAGGAGGCCTGGAATATGTGGTTGTCACACCAGACCATGTTAATCAACGAATACCGCCTGTCATTGATGGAGGCCAAGTCAAGAAAATTCCTGGAAGAAGAGATGGAAAAGTTTTTTTTCGGTGATGGATCAGACGCTCCGGCTGACTACGTCCCACCTGAAAACTAACCCAACTTGACGAAAGCCCAATCTAACTGTTTAATACGCTCTTTCTATAATAATAGTAGAAGTTAAATTTACCTGTAATTCTGTAAGATTTGGATGTATTAGTTCTTTTAACTTTCCACTTTATGCTTTCAACTAGATTGGCCAGGTAGCTCAGTCGGTAGAGCAGGGGACTGAAAATCCCCGTGTCGGCAGTTCGATTCTGTCCCTGGCCACCATTAAATAACAATCAGTTGGTGTCACCTTGCCTGTTCCCTTTTAACTGATTGTGCTACTCGCGACCATCTCCGAATATTTCACATGTGACCGGCAGTTAAGTTCGCGTAGCGTTGCACCATCGCTGGACATTTTCAACCCCCCCATTTCCTGTAACACCGAAAACGTAATGTTCGCTTAGGCGTGTTACGATGCCCATGTATGCCGTAAGTCACGAAATCCAAAGTCATTAATATCAGCTCGCTTACACGCTTTTGACCTGCCCCCAGTAACGGTACCACTTTCAAAGTTAGGATTTGGGTTTAATTGACTACTGTACTCCTTGATGTGTTGGCATGACAAGTCGTGGTGATTTTGTCTCTGTCATCACTGTCTGCGGTGCCGGTGACCGGTAG